>NC_019695.1:5413536-5714288 GCF_000317125.1 Chroococcidiopsis thermalis PCC 7203 | reverse complement strand
GCCTTTATCATCTGATAGAGAAGTATTAGCCACCTCGATCGCTAAAGTTGGTGGTGGATAAAGATCGAGATTGATAATTGTCGTTCCCCAAGGAATTGCTTCGGCATTGCCACCAATATAGTAAGACACGTCGGGCTGTGCTTCTCGAATACCTGTTTTCCGGTAGGTACAGTTATCTTTACCATTTAAATCTATACCTTTTATCGCCGCCCATAAGTGAACGGCGTAATTAATTATTGAGTGGTCGCTAGCATGGTCATTTCCCACTGGAGGCATTTCAATTCTCATCCTATCGTTAAAATAGTAGCCCTTAGCTTTTTCTAACTGCGGATTTTCAACGATCTGAACGTACTCATCCCAACTAGCTTTCACCCAGGTATCGGTTGGTAGCTCGACTTGCGAGATATTCATAGATAACCTCAGCACAAATTGCTAAATTAGACTTTCAGGAGTTATTAATATTCTCTCCGATCGCATTTGATTCGATCTGAGATTCTAGTCGTCGTTTTTGTGCTAAAAGTTCTTGTATTTTGTGATAGCGAGCGATCGCTACACTCAGCTCCAACAATTGATCGAGAGGACAAGGATAAGACCATTGCTCACCAGAGGCATCGAAACCGCAAACACGATAGCTAGTTGGAGATAACGAGCGATCGAGACTACCAGATGAATCTGTTGTCAATAAATCTGGACGTTCAAACACGATTTCCTCGATCTCGTCGTCCGATTCTGGAGCAGTTGGATAAGAATCGATCCAAGCATCAACAATTGGACCTTCGTAGTAGAGTGCTTGAATTCTCTGTGCTATTCGTTCTAAATCGACAATTGGTGCTGACGGCGATCGCTCTACTTGAATTGTCGTTGTCGGTGACGGTTCAACGCTGCTAGTAGAAAACTGGGGTAACTGTGGTGACTGGGGTGAATGGGGACGTTCGCTCTCTGCTGATGGCGGAGGTAGATCGACTTTTGGCGCTACTGGCAAAATCTGAAATGAGAGCGGGCGATCGGTTACAGGAGACGGTTCAGTGGTAGACTGCTTGAGCGTCTCTAGTTGGTCTAAAGTTGCGTGAATGCGTTGTAGTGCCTGTTTCATGTGTTTATATTTAGTGGCTGGTGACTAGTGGCTAGTGGCTAGTAATCAATAGGGTGTGGGGGAGCCAGTGCGGTCTTGGGGGTTCCCCCCATGAGCAACTGGCATTGTGGGGTGTAGTGAGTGGTGCGTGTTTTAATTACGACTTACGACTTACGACTTACGACTTACGACTTACAGCAATGATGCCAACTTCTCCTTCGAGTCGAATTGTACTCGTTACTGGACCAACTAAATCTGGTAAAAGCGAATGGGCAGAAACTCTAGCAATGCAATCTAGAAAATCGGTGATTTACATTGCGACGGCTCAAACCAATGCCGACGATCCTGAGTGGCAACAGCGGATCTCCCAACACCGCGATCGCCGTCCTGCTGACTGGTTAACCGTAGAAGCTCCAGAAAACTTAACCGAAACAATCGCCACAGCTCCCTCCTGTTGCTGCTTGCTAGTCGATTCGCTAGGAACGTGGGTAGCGAATTTGCTGGAGCAGGATAGCATTACTTGGGCAGCAACGGAGCAAAATTTAATCTTAAGTTTAGAGCGTTTAGACAATAAAGATGTAATTGTTGTAGCAGAAGAAGCTACCTGGGGCGTAGTGCCAGCTTATTCAAGCGGCAGGTTGTTTCGCGATCGCTTAGGTCAATTAGTCCGTCGCTTAGGAGCTATTGCCAACCCCGTTTACCTCATCGTCGGCGGACACGTCCTTAACCTCAGCCTGCTGGGTTCTCCACTACCTACCCCTTTAAACGAGAAACGATAGCATAGAGTCAGTTATCAGTTATCAGTTATCAGTTATCAGTTGACGGTAATTCTTCCCCCTTGTCCTCCTTGTCCCCCTTGTCTCCCTTGTCCCCCTCAGCTCTCTTCCCCCGACTCCCGACTCCCTACTCCCTACTCCCTTCTTAAAATGGCATCCACACAAGACGTTAGAAGATATCTCGCATACTGGTTTCAGTTAGGTAAGCATGTCGTCATTCGTGACGGACAAGAACGCTTGCTACCACAACCAGTGATAGAAGGCGATCGCTACAGCCAAGCTTTTGAAGAGTGCTGGCAACGCATTAGCGCACCTGATGCAGGCGACTGTTACTTGGAGGCAACAGAGGAATCAGTAGCCGATTTACTCACGCCAGAATGGGATGTGTCTCCTTGCGCCCGTTGCGCTATGCCCGTACCCATGCGTAATGTGGGAATGCCTCCTGCTTGTTGTCCTTGCAACGACTTATTGAATTGGCCCAACCTTGACGTTCCGCAGCCGCGATCGCCAGTCAATTCCCAAGTTAGACTCAAAGACATACAACAACGGCTGATGTCAATGCGCGATCGCGGTTAGATAGCTTAAATAAATTAGGCACGCAGCTCAACTAGACCTTTGCCGCTTGCTTTTCTCCTTCTGGTTGACGACGACGGGGAATTTCATAAGTTAAAAAGTCGTGTGCCATTTCAGTATTGGGAAAGATCGCCCGCGCTTCTTCTAGAAGGTGTTGTAATTGAATGTCATTCCCAGGGGCGTAGCGAGGGCTAAAATGTGTCATAACCAGTAGCTTTACTTGGGCAGCTAATGCCGTTTGTGCTGCCATTGTTGATGTGGAATGCAAACGTTGAAAAGCGAGTTCTGCATCGATATGAGAAAATGTCGCTTCGTGGATTAGTACGTCCGCACCTTGGGCAAGAGCAACTGCCCCATCGCAGAAAATTGTATCAGTACAGTATGCTAGCTTGCGCCCTGCTTCTGTGTCACCGCATAGATCGACTCCCCGAATCACCCGCCCGTCATTGAGAGTTACCGTTTCACCCCGCTTCAGTTGACCGTATACTCTCCCAGGAGGGATGTTTAACGCCTTGGCTTGTTCGACATCGAACCTCCCCGGACGGTCTTTTTCGGCAATTCGGTAGCCAAAAGCAGGAACGCGATGCTCTAAGCGATCGCAACTCACTGTAAATTCTTCATCCTCGTAAACCATCCCAGGCTGTACTGTATGGACGTGCAGCGGGTAAGATAGATGAGTTTGAGAATAGCGACCGCAGGCGCGGAGATACTCTTCTAACTTTGGCGGACCGTAAATATCAATTCGGTGCGGACTACCCGCCAAACCACAAGTAGCTAGCAATCCCATTAAGCCAAAAACATGATCGCCGTGCATGTGAGTGACGAAAATGCGGTTAATTTGGCTAATTTTTAAGTCACTCCGCATAATCTGATGCTGAGTTCCTTCCCCGCAGTCAAATAGCCAGACTTCTGCTCGTTGCGGTAGGCGAAGGGCAACACTAGAAACATTACGCGATCGCGTCGGTACACCAGAACTCGTTCCTAAAAAAGTAATCTGCACTGCGGCTGCTGTCGATCTACGACATGGCTGACGTATTCTTTATCTATACTGCCACGCGATCGGCGATCGGTAATCCGCGATTTGAGGTGTAGAATCTTTTGACTTCTGACTTTTGACTTGGAGACTTCCCTTTTGTCTCTCCAACCTATTAAAATCAAGACTCAGTACGATTGGCTTTAGCTTTAGTATTTGATAGATACTTCAGCTCGATCGAGTTTTTATAAAACTATACTTCTGATCTTATTTTTAGAGTTTTTAGAGCATTTTTAATAGCCAGCTGCCTTTTCTTCAGACAAATCTAAACTCTGTCTGTTTTTGCGAGTTTTGCTAGTTAAGTGTTACTAATATTTTAGTTAAAATTTACCTTTTTAAATTGGTATAGTGGCTGTAAGTCCAGGTGGCTGTGATGTCTCCCCACGTCCAATCTCATCTAACTCGGTGCAACTACATCAGCAAAAATCGTGTCGAAATTTGCAGTATCGCTCTAAAACCGGATCGAATTTGAACTAGATTGGGTGAAGTAGTAGTTTTTCTTTTGACGAAGTATATGTATCTAAAAATGCTTTAGCAACTGTAGATTTACTGAGATTCAGCAACATGAAAACTCAAAATTCTATGAATCTGCGGTAAAAATTCTTTCAAGGGGCGTGAAAGTTGTGGTAAACTCTTAGCGAGTATTGCATAGATCGGAAAGGAGGAGCACAAAAATAAAATCAACGGTTAATAACTCAATTTTTCGCGATCGAACTAGCAAGGTTAAAAGATGCTAATGTAAATCCTGGCATCATATTATTGATTTATCTACAACGTTAAAATCCATTCAATTAAAATAGAGCGTATTAGCTTTTTCTGAAAAAATGGACGAGAAGCTTGGTCTAATTTGGCGAGCATTCTGTCGTTGTGCTAGAGATATCTAAGCACTAGATTCCTCATGTTTTTTCAGATTTCAAAAATATCGCAATATCCTGAATCGGGCGTAAAATGCCTAAATTTTTCTGAGGTTTACTCCGATTGCAGACTGTAGTGATGGAAAGCAGAGATAAGTATTCGTGCAAAAATTGCATCTAGTATCTGCTGCAAACTCTTAAGTAAATGAAGCTTAAACTCTTCAATTTCCGAAGCACCTGTCAACAAAATGAAAATCATAGTAGAACAAGTATCCAAAGCTTTATTGGGAATCAGAAATCGACATTTTATTATTCTCGATACAATCGTATTTTCGATCGCGCCAGTCCTAGCACTAAGCCTGCGCTTGGACGAATTTAACATTGTTGAAACCCTCAACACTCATGGGCTTCAGTTAGCGATCGTCTCTACCCTATTTATCATCGTAAAACTGAGCATCTTATATAGTTTTGGTTTTTATCGACGGTGTTGGCGCTACGCTAGTATTGACGAGCTGACACAAATCGTCATGCTGACGCTAGCAGCGATTGTTCTCGAAACAATAATTGTCTATGCCTTCAATAACTGGTCTAATTTTTCCGCTGTCTTGCCGCGATCGCTAGCGCTGCTAGATGGAATGCTCAGCCTAATCTTCGTAGGTGGACTTCGCTTGAGCATTCGAGTGGTCGAAAGAGCAAACCACAGGCAGGCTCAACCTAAAAGTAGCGAACGCTTGCTAATTGTTGGTGCAGGTAATGCAGGCGTGACAATTGCCCAACAGATGCAGCAGAACCCACACTTCAATCTTTACCCCATCGCTTTTATCGACGACGATCCAGCGAAATTTCAATTAAGAATTCGCAATTTACCTGTAGTTGGCGATCGCCATCAGATCCCGAAAATTGTTCGATCCTTGCGCGTCGATCGCGTCGCGATCGCCATGCCGAGCGCCCCTGGCGAAGTCATTCGCGAGATCTTAGATATCTGCCAATCGAGCGGTGTGCGTACCAGCACTTTACCTAGCGTCAGCGAGATCGTCAACGGTTTCAACGGTCGCGTGGCGATCGAAAGCATTCGCGAAATCAAAATTGAAGACTTATTGCGTCGGGAACCAATTCAAACAGACGGGCAAAAAGTCTCGCAGTTATTAACAGGTAAGAAAGTACTCATCACTGGCGCAGGTGGGTCGATTGGTAGCGAACTTTGCCGTCAAGTCTTTCGCTGTCGTCCGGCAGAAATCATGCTGATAGGACACGGCGAAAATTCGGTCTTTTACATCCAACAAGAATTAGAACGAGTCATGGAAGTGCTACGGCAAGACGGCGCGTTGCAGGGATATATGCCACGCCTGCGCGCTTTTATCGCCGATATTCGCTTTCCATCGCGCTTAGAGTATGCTTTTGACCAATTTCGCCCAGATATCGTTTTTCATGCTGCCGCGCACAAGCACGTACCCCTGATGGAGGTAAACTCACCAGAAGCGATCACCAACAACGTCTTGGGGACGAAAAACCTGCTCGATCTGGCGCTGAGATACGATGTCAACCAATTCGTAATGATTTCTACGGATAAGGCAGTCAACCCAACTAATATTATGGGAGCTAGCAAGCGGACTGCCGAAATGCTCGTTCTGCAAGCAGCGCAAAAGAGCGGCAAACCCTATGTCGTCGTCCGATTTGGTAACGTGCTGGGTAGCAGAGGTAGTGTCGTGCCTACCTTCAAGCAACAAATTGCTAAAGGGGGACCGATTACCGTTACTCATCCCGATATTCGACGCTATTTCATGACCATTCCCGAAGCCGTGCAATTAGTCTTGCAAGCGGCAGTTGTTGGCTGTGGCGGAGCCATATTAATGCTAGATATGGGACAGCCAGTGAAGATTGTGGATCTAGCGAAAGATTTGATTCGGCTGTCTGGATTGCAGGTCAATAAAGACATTAATATTCAGTTTACCGGGTTGCGACCAGGAGAAAAGCTATTTGAAGAACTGTTTATTCCTGGCGAACAGTACGAAAAGACAGAACACGAAAAAATTCTGATTGTCAAAAATGCCAGTAACTTTACGCCAAAAACTTTAAATTCTTTGGTAGAAGCACTGTGCGATGCCGCGCGGCAAAATGATGCTCCGGCGATCGCCTTCTTATTACAACAGCTCGTACCTGAATATAAGCCACAAAACTCTCCAATTCCCAAACAATTACCTGCAAGCCAAGAAAAACTGCTGGATGAACTTATCGTTCCAAGATCGAAGCGGCAGCATATTCTAGATACACCTATTGCTGCACTCGATCGCCAGTCCAAAATTCAGCTACAGGAAATTGAGCAAGCATTCGAGCAGGGTGAATTTGAGATTCACTACCAACCGATTGTTGTGTTGCAAACCAATAGAATTGTTGGGTTTGAAGCGCTCTTACGCTGGCAGCACCCCACGCAAGGTATAGTTTCACCTACGGACTTTATTTCTGCTCTAGAAGCAACAGACGCGATCTCAACTATCGGCTGGTGGTCGTTGCGGCAAGCTTGTCAACAGCTACGCCTGTGGCAAGAGTGCTATCCCAAAATTCCTTTGACTGTGAGCGTGAATCTTTCCAACACCCAGTTCGCTCATCCAAATTTGGTGGCGCAGTTGGGGCTAGTTCTAGAACAGACTGGATTGAATCCTCGAAATTTGCGTCTGGAAATTCCTGAAAGCGCCATCTTATCGGATATTGAATTTGCGAATCAAAGGGTAATAGAACTCAAAGCCTTAAACGTAGAGTTGCAAATTGATAATTTGGGTATCGGCTATTCATTTTTGAGCTTACTGCAAAGGCTACCCAATCGCATGTGCTATGAAAAATTCGATCGCCTCAGCGTCGATCGTTCCCTCGTCAATCAAATTGATACTGATGAAGAGAGCTTAGAGATTTTGCGAACAATCGTGGCGATCTCTCGCAACTTGGGTGTAGAGACAACGGTTACTGGCGTAGAAACTGCGGCTCAGCTAGCACAACTCAACGCTTTGGAATGCCAATACGGACAAGGCTACTTTTTCGCCAAACCGATTAACAAAGATGCTGCTGGTACGCTGATTGGTTCGCAGTTGCAACCCTTGTAATCAGTTGTCAGTTATCAGTTATCAGTTGTCAGTGTAGAGACGTTACATGTAACGTCTCTACTTACTGGAGATTAGTGGCTAATAAAACTCTGATTCAAGCTCCTGCCACGGATCTAATTCTAGAATTGGATCGACTTCATCTAATTCGATATCTGTCGGGCGATCGCTCAGAGGAATTTCTGCGGCTTCAGGGAAAATAGACGGTAGTTGAATTACAGTTGCTTCTCCTGCATTACTGCCATTCTCATCAAGTTGAATTTCGTCAATCAAAAATTGCTCTTGTAGGTTTTGGCGATCGGAGATTGCTACATCATGAGCATGACTAAAAACTGTCTCGGCTAAGTCTTGCCGAATTACATCTACTTCTTCCAAAATCAGTACGAATTCTCCAATCCGTAATATATCTCCAGGTTTCAGGAGATATTTTTGATTAACATCAGCTAATTTTCCATTAATTATTGAGCCGTTTCTACTTCCAATATCAATAAAGTAATGATTGCCACCTTGCTGAAGAAATTTTCCATGTAAACGGCTAACATCAGCACTATCTAAAACTAAACTTGCAGAAGAAGAGCGACCGATCGAACACTCTTTTTGGAAATTGTTTGTTGCTAGGAAGAGATTAACTTCTTGCGTTTCATTTAGCTTGCGAGAATTAAAAATTTTAATTTGCATAAATCAAAATTCAAAAGTCAGAAGTCAAAAGTAGTTTTTCTTCCTCAGCTTTCTCAGCTCTCTCCTACCCTAATCTCTGCCATAAATGACAGTAGCCATACTCTCTCTTGATAAAATACCCAAATCGAAAGGTATGTTAACTAAGTTTTTGATTTGTTTTGTTAATTTTTCTAAATGTAGGGTGACATTGCCCACCTGATGAAACTATCTAAGGATTATGCAGGCTAATTTACGTTTCTTGGAGATTGACCAAGAAGACACCCGTAAGTGTAATTATTCCACCGACTATAGATAACAAACTGGGTAATTCTTGCAGCCAGATCCAGGCGATCGCAATTGCGAGAAATGGCACGAGATAAAGATAGCTAGCGGCTTTGGCGGCAGAAATTTGCGATAGGGTGTAAGTCCAAGTCATATAAGCGATCGCAGCGGGAAAAATGCCTAAATAGGCGATCGCTAAAGTTGATTCTAATCCCTAAAAATCCGCCAAGGGCGATCGCGGGTAAGTCTTTCACTTGTGGCAAACGCATCCGCGTCAGATATGCATAACCTACCAGGACAAGGGAGGCGATCGCAAAGCGCAAGGCAACTAAATGTTCGGGGCTGTAGCCGCGTAAACCTGCCCGCACGCCAGCAAAGCCAGAACCCCAGAGGATGAGAGTTACCAACAGAGCAAATAGTTTTTTATTCACGCTGCATGATAGCCCCCGTCTACATACAGCACCTCACCTGTGATGTATGAAGCTGCATCGCTGGCAAGGAAAATATATGCACCAAGAAATTCTTCTACTTTTCCTCGCCTTCCCATTGGCGTAAATCTCGTTACCCGTTGCTGATAAGTGTTGTTTTCGTCGTACTCAACGCCTGCCATCATGTTGTCAATGTATCCAGGCGCGACAGCGTTAACTCTCACTCCTTTTTGCGCCCATTCCACAGCCATTGTGCGCACCATTTGATTAATCCCTCCCTTAGAAGCGGCATAAGGGACTAACCCGGGTATTCCTACAGCGCCAGCAATAGAAGAAGTCATAATGATACTACCAGCGCCGCGATCGAGCATTTGTTGGGCGGCGAACTGGGCGCAGAAGTAGTATCCCCGCAAGTTAATATCGATAATTTTGTCCCATTCTTCCGCTTCGTATTGCTCGGCAGGTTTAATAATATCGATGCCAGCATTGCAAATTAAGATATCGATCGCGCCATAATGCTCTACTGTTCGGTCTATGAGTTGCTGGCAACGATCGCGTTTACTGACATCAACTTCAACAGCGTAGACTTCTAAATCTTGTGACTGAAACTCGCGTTGAGTTGCTTCTAGTTCCTCTAAATTCCAAGAGGAGATAACCACTTTTGCACCGCGATCGGCAAAACCTCGCGCAATAGCTTTGCCCAATCCTCTACTAGAACCGGTGATGCAAACAACTTTACCCGCAACGCTGAATATATCTGCCATGAGTTGTTGGAGACCGAGTAGATTCTCATCATCTCAACATATCTCAAATCTAACTTGAGTTCAACATATTGAAAATTTAATATATGGAACTCCACTCTGAATGTTTCAGTAACTCATAGCACCGATCGGCTAGTTCCTGAATCTCGTTTGGTAGCTGTCGATAGTGATACCAAAAATCAGGAGTCGCACGATATCTCACAAGTCAGTACAACGTCCTTCACGTAAGTGTTGCAGTGCCCGTTGAGCCAGACGATCGAGCCGACCTGCTGCGACATCTTCCTCAAACTGCCGATCCCATACTGCTGCATCGAATTCTGCAAACCACGCTCGGAAATCGGCAAGCTCCTCTACTGATAGTTGGCTGACAGCCTGTTCGATTTCTTGCAAATTATTCATACGAAGGAAATTTACAGATGACTGAACCCTTTTGATGATAACGCTCCGCCGTACGCATCACTAACTTCTCCGCCTACCCTTTTCGACTCTTGAAGAAGCGATCGCCTTATCGGAAGGTAGCCAGAATTGAGGGACGAACATCAAGCCGTTTAACAACTATGGCATGAAGCCAAACATTCCATAACATCATGGAAAATGCCGTGGCTAATGCCGCGCCAAAAATTCCTAACCAGTGGATGCCAATTAGGTTTAAAACGACATTTACTAAGGCACTAATTCCCATCACTGATGCAGCAGGATTTTGGTTGCCTGTCATCATCAACAGGTATCCCACCGAACCCGCACCCACGTTTACGAGTTGCCCTAGAATCAGCACGATCAGCGCTCCTCTGGCTGCTGTAAATTCTGTCCCGAATAATTGCAGCACTGGAACGGCAAAAACAATGAGTCCGATCGCAATTGCCAATGCCGGATAAAACATCCACCGCGCAATTGTAGATACGAGCTGCTGCAATCCTTGGCGATCGCCTTGAGCGTGTAGCGAAGCGATGATGGGAGCAAAAATTGCATTGACAGCGGTGAGAATGAAATGAACCCACAGCGATGTTTTGAGTGCTGCACTGTAAATCCCCACGGCTTTAGCTCCTAGCATGGCTCCTAGCATGAGCGTATCTGTTTGGCTCAACACAATCGACGAGCCATCAAGAAACATCAATGGCAAGGCAACTCGCCACCATTGACCGATTGCATAAGCAGGAACAGCTTGAGAGATTTCTGTAGTTAATTCTCGATAAAACAGAAGTGCTTGAACTAACAAAACCAGTAGCAGTGACAGAATTGAAAGCGCGATCGCCTCTGTGCTATTTAAATTCTCATGTAGCTGCCAAATAAAGGCAATGGCAATTAATACTAACGGATAGGCGATTAAGTATGGAGCATAAGCTAGGGTAATTCTTTGAAAGGCTCTAGCGATTTGTTGCTGAAGAATAGCCAATGCCATCAAAGGCACACTCCAAACACCAAAAATCAGCGATCGCGAATGCTCTAACCTGTAATGTATTGATAGCCACTGCAATACAATCGTGCTGAATATGGCTGTAATCAAACTAGCGATTAGCGTTTGTTGCCAACTTCCCCAAATAATTCCCCGCAAATGTCGCCAATCTTGCTCGAACTGGTATTTGGGGATAAATCGTAAAACCGCAGTCGGCAAACCCAATCCGGCGAGAAAAGCTAGAGAAAGACTGAGGGCGATCGCATAATCGTAAATTCCATACTCCGTGACTCCCAGCCACCGGGCAAGCAAAATTTGAGATATATAGATCGCGATCGCGCTGAAAATTTGGACGCTCAGCGCCGCCCTTGCACCTCGTACCAATGTGTTTAGCAGATCGGATTGCTGGTGTTGTAGCCAAGATTCAAATTTGGGCAGATGAGGCATCAATCGCACTCTTGAATTCTAGATGCTACAAATATACTACATAGCCGTACTGATTAAAAACGCTTGCCATTGAGCATCATATTTCGCCTTCTCTGTTGCCGATAGAAAAGTCGCTGCCAGCGTGTTGAGGTTAAATTGCCATAGTTCTTCCCATGAAAACCCTTGAGATGCTAGCGTTAAATATTCGTTATTGAGACTGGTAGAAAACATTGCCGGATCGTCAGAATTGACAGTGCAATAAAGTCCTGCATCTACCATTTGACGGATCGGATGCGGCTGTTCGCGTCCCACAACTCCAAGGCAATAGTTACTTTGCGGCGAAACCTCCAAGGGAATTTGACGCTGGCGGAGTACCTCAACCAATTGCGGATCGTCTAAACAGCGAATACCATGACCAATTCGTTCGGCTTGCAAGCTATTCACTGCTCCCCAAATACTTCTAGTTCCGACGACTTCACCAGCATGAGCCACGACTCTCAATCCTTGCTGACGCGCTTGGGCGAATGTTTCGGTAAATAATTCCGGTGGATAGCCAGCTTCAAGTCCTCCAACTCCCAACCCGATAAATAATCCTCGCTCTTTACCTTTCAAGACAAATTCCAGTACGCGAGTTTGAGAATCGGGAATTTCACGGGCAATATCGGGAATTAAGTTGACTCGAACGCCATACTGTGCTTGTCCGGCTTCAAGTCCAGCGGCGATCGCATCTAAAATCGCTTCATCTTCAAACTTTTGGGTCAAGAAAGACGCACTGAGAGAAGCTTCGGTATAAACGATATTTTGTTCTGACTGCCGCTGAAAGAAACGCTCAATTATCAACTTGTAATCATCTGGAGTTTGCAAGCAGCGCGCAGCAGCAGTGTAAACCTGAATAAAATGAGGAAAACTACGAAATTCAAAATACTCTTTCCACTCCCCTAAAGAATTAGCAGGCAGATCGACTCGATGGCGTTGCGCCAACTGATAAAACGTCTCAGCATCCGTCGCGCCTTCAATGTGGACGTGGATCTCTGCCTTTGGCATCGCTTGCAGTCGGGCAGCGAGGACTGAAGAAACTGTAGCTGGATGCTGCATGAGTTTAACCTTTTAGCTATCTTTTCGCTTTTAGAGCGATCGCGAAAATTCGCATCAGCTTCTCAACTTATCGCAAGCAAACAATAATTTCAATATATTGAATTTCGTCCTGTTCTACTGCGACTGGAGCTATAAAACATAAACGAGTAATGCCCGTGCTTCCTCCGCGCCAATATTTTGAATCTGGTGATGAAGATCCGCAGGATATCTCGCTGTATCGCCTGCGTTTAGAGTTTGCTCGCATGTACTGCTTTTAACTAGCAAATTTCCGCGCAAAACAGTTAAATGCTCGTAACTACCGGAGGCGTGTGGTTCGCTCTCCAAACAGGCATTGGGTTGCATCACCAGTTCGTACCACTCAGTAGCACCAGCAGATGAGATCGGGCTTAAAATTCGTAACTTACACTTACTATCTTGGCTGGCGATTGTGGGGGTATGGTGCGATCGCATCACCTCAATTTTCGTAGGCGCGATCGCGGTTTCCACATGCGCTTGACTGACTAACTCGGTAATACTGACATCCAAGGCATGGGCGAGACTCCATAAAGTGGCGATCGTCGGATTTGTTAACTCTCGTTCGATCTGCGACAGCATCGACTTAGAGACATGAGAGCGTTGAGCGAGTTGTTCCAGAGTCAAATTACGGCGTTTGCGGATAGATTTAACGATCGCCCCGATTGCTGGAGGGGAAGGCTGGCGGGTCATCTATAGTAGCAGTACGATTGTATTTTTTACTCTAGGAGATTACAGCAGCAATTCGCCAATGCCGAAGTTGCAGTAACTCAAATTAACCCCCGCAGCAAGAGCAGGAATTTGTAATTGCTTTGTTAGAGTGAAGAGAGTAGCCCTACTTGCAATTCGATCGCCCCTCAGAATTATGTCCCAACAACCCGCACGTATTTGTATTCTCGGTGGCGGCTTTGGCGGTTTATATACGGCACTACGCCTGAGCCAATTACCTTGGGAATCGGAAAAACCAGAAATTGTCCTAATCGATCGCAGCGATCGCTTCTTATTTTCGCCCTTGTTGTACGAATTGCTCACGGGTGAATTGCAAACTTGGGAAATTGCCCCGCCGTTTGTCGAACTCCTCGCCTCAACTGGGATTCGCTTCTGCCAGGGTGAAGCAGCAGAAATCGATATTTACGAACAGCGAGTTCGGCTGCAAGATGGAATCGAAATTCCCTACGATCGCCTAGTACTAGCTTTAGGTGGTGAAACGCCTCTAGATATGGTTCCTGGGGCATCCTCCTATGCTTTCCCCTTCCGTACCCTTGCCGATGCCTACCGCATGGAAGAAAGGCTGCGGTTACTTGAAGCATCTACAGCAGATAAAATTCGCGTGGCAATTGTAGGGGGAGGATATAGCGGAGTAGAATTGGCGTGTAAGCTGGCAGATCGTCTTGGTGAAAGAGGACGCTTCCGATTAGTAGAACTGAGCGACCAAATTCTCAGAACCTCCCCAGAATTCAACCGCGAAGCAGCCACAAAAGCATTGGAAAAAAGAGGGATTTGGCTCGATCTCGAAACCAAAGTCGAGTCAATCGAACCAAATGCGATCGCCCTGGAATATAAAAATCAAGTCGATATTATTCCTGTAGATATTGTCGTTTGGACGATAGGCACGCGAGTTGCGCCAATCGTGCGATCGCTGCCGCTCAAACAAAACCAACGCGGACAACTCACGGCGACATCGACATTGCAAGTCATAGATCGTCCCGAAATTTTTGCTTTGGGTGACTTAGCTGAATGTCGCGATGCCGCAGAGCAACAAGTTCCCGGTACTGCCCAAGCTGCCGTACAACAGGCAGACTACGCTGCTTGGAATATTTGGGCTTCCTTGACCCACCGTCCTTTACTTCCCTTCCGCTATCAGAATTTAGGGGAAATGATGACTCTAGGGATTGACAGTGCCACGCTTACGGGTTTGGGAATTAAGCTAGAGGGTCCTCTCGCCGCGATCGCCCGTCGTCTGGCTTATTTATATCGACTGCCAACTCTAGATCATCAAATTAAGGTGGGCATCAATTGGATTACCCGCCCGTTTTTGCAGGGACTAGAAGAGAGCTGAGGGAGCTGAGGGAGCAATTCTGGTTCCACTAGCCACCAGCCACTGATAACTGATAGCTGTTCTTACAACAACTGAGTCAGGAGAAATCCCAACCCGGCGCTAGCTATGGGTACAGATAAATTATCAATGCCGTACCAAGAAAAAGCTTCTAGACCTGTAGCTACCAAAGCAACTACAAAAGCCACGAGCCAAACTAACGAAGAATTACCATGTACGGCTACGAGAATGGAGCTACTCACAATGTAGCTGACTACAGCCATAGTCAAAGAGCCTTCCCAGCTTTTTTTCACACCTCCGACCGTGTAGACGTGCTTTCCGTAACGCTGTCCGATTAAAGCTGCGAGTCCATCACCCCAAGTCATGATGAGTATGCCCAAGGCAGCGAAGTAGGGTTTCTGTACTGCCCAAAACCAAGCGACCAAAACGCCGATGCTTACAGCGTAGAAAAACGTCCCTAAGCTCTTGCGTCCGATACTGTTGATTCCTGGTAGAAGTGGCAAGCGATAGGATAATAAAGTCGCAATACCTGCTAATACTGATGCGCCAATCCCTACCCAGGCGGGAATATTTAATAACCAAGCGAATAAAATGACATTGCCAGTACCAATGTGAACGATTTTCCGCACAATTTCGGGATCGCTATTTGCGAAACGGCTAACTGCACCTGCGATCGCCAGAACAATTCCGAGCCAAACTCCTACCACCGCTATCTGTAGCCAGAGAGTAGGAATTCGAGCCAGTAGCGGAAAATCAGCCATCAAAGACTCAATCAAAACAGTCATAAAAGCTACTACATATCAAATGTAGTAGATTTGGGATACACAAGGAGAAGTCAGAAGTCAAAAGTCAGAAGTCAGAAGTCAGAAGTCGCAATTGACCGATCGCTGGTCACTGGTCACCGATCGCTGATAACTGCTTGCTGGTTACAAATGACCAATGACCAATAACATTGGAGGAAATTATCGATGTTGAAGATCGGATTAATTTGGTTAATTCGGGGCTATCGAATGTTAATTTCTCCTCTATTGCTGCCATCGTGTCGGTTTCATCCTACCTGTTCTACTTACGCCATAGAAGCGATCGAACGTTTTGGCGCTTGGCGGGGTGGAATTTTGGCAGTGCGACGCATCTTACGCTGTCATCCCTGGCATCCAGGCGGCTACGATCCTGTACCAGCAGGGAGGGAGCAGTTATCAGCGACCAGTGACCAGTGACCAGTGACCAATTATCAGTCACTTACGACTTACGACTTGATTAAGGCACGGTTTTTGTTTGCCAGTTGTATAAACTTCTGGTGTTTCCGACTGGAAAACGGGCGCGTCTGCGGATTGGGCGGTTGGTGCGTCTGGCGATCGCGGGTTTGACTCGTCTAGAGATGGGTTGCAATCGCCTTACAGTTGTTCGTCTCACAGTCGTTTGTCTTATCCTCGATTGAGGACGGGAGGTAGGAGTTGCGATCGCGGTTCTAGAGCGGTTGGGGCGGCTGCGGGGGCGATCGGTAGTTTTGGGTCTAGATGGAGTTACGACGGGCTGCGTTCGCGATTGGGGCGGTTTTGTTGCCGCTCTAGACTGTTGCGGTGGGATAGCGGTATTGGACGCTAAAGCAATTTTAATGGCTGCTTGTTGGGCAAGAGGAGCGATCTGCTGTTGCCAGTAGGGATGAATAGTAACTTTTCTGGTAGCTTGGAGGACATCTTGCCACTTACCCACAGCGGCGGCGCTTTTTGCTGCCTCCCAAGCGGCGCGGTTGTTTTGCCAGTCTCGCTGCCATTGGGCAATTGCAGTTTGGGCTGTTTGATAGACGGGGTTAGTGATGGGAATTGCTTTAACTAAGGCGATCGCCTGTGGTAAGTTTCCTGCTTCGTAATCGGTTTTCGCTTTTTCTAATAAACGGTTCGTCCACTGCGCGATCGAAGGTTTAGCTAAGGGATAAAGCGGATCGGTGCTGGGAATTTGACTGCTTAGGGCGATCGCAGCCGATAGATCGGTGGCAGCTAGCTGCTGTGCCTGGGCGAGGCGACACTGTTGAAGTCCGGCTTGAAGTTTGGCGTTGGTACTACTGTGAGTCGATGCTAGATCGATGCACTCTTGGTATTTTCTCGCAGTTTTGAGCGCGTTCATCTGCTCCAGAGTTTGCTCTGGATCTGCGACTGGATGCCAATTCGTTACGTACATCGCTGCTACGCTTGCTAAGACAGCCGTGAGTGCTGCTCCCACGCGGAGGGGATAGCGCTGTCGCGTTCTGGAGGCTTTAGCAGGAGTTGACCGATCGGGGTTTACTAATGCGATAGCGGGCGGGTCGGGTATCCGTTCTAGAACTGGTATTGCTTGGGTGGCAACCTCGGTAGTTGGGTTCGTGTCGAGTCCTGCCATCGTCACAGTATGAGTCTCGGCATGATTTTCAGGCAGCTCGGTTTTCACTTCACGCTCTATGCCTTTAGGTGTGCCAACCAGAGTCAGATATTTCTCGACGTTCGACTGGTTGAAGTGAGATGCAGGTGGCGGTTGAATTCCTATAACTGGTTGCAGTAATGTGGGAAAATTGGCGAGTTGGCGCAGGGCAACCAAAGCAGCTACCGCTGTTTGATAGCGATTTTTGCTGTTGTAGCGCACCATCTTGGCGATGACTGCCCCCAGTCCCTCGCTGACTTTGGCATGTTGTCGCCACTCAATTTCGCCAGTGTCTGACTGTTCTGCTAACTGGGAAGGATTCATCCCTGTGAGAGCTTGAATGGCGATCGTGCCGAGGGCATAAATATCGCTATTGGGTTGAGGTCTACCTTGACCTTGTTCTGTGGGCATGTAACCAGGAGTCCCGATCGCGATCGTGGCTGGCGGGCTATTTTCCTGTTGCCCGGTTCGCGTAAACACCTGCGTCCAAACCTGTTTGACTGAACCAAAATCTACTAAGACTAACTTGCCATCTGCAATTCGCCGGATGAGATTGTCAGGTTTAATATCACGATGAATTGCTGCGTGAGCGTGGACGAAAACCAATATTTCTAGGACTTCTTGTAGCAGTTGGTAGACTTTACTTTCTTCCCAGCGATCGCCTGGAAGTAATTCTTTGGTAAGAGTATGTCCTTGAATGAACTCTTGAACGAGATAAAACTCTTGGTGTTCTTCAAAATAAGCTAGTAACCGAGGAATCTGGTCGTGATTGCCGAGTTGCTCTAAAATTTCTGCTTCTGTTTGAAACAACCGCCTGGCATTGTGCAAAAATTTAGAGTTGACGCTAGCAGGCTGGAGGTGCTTAACGACACATCGAGGATTTCCTGGTCGATGCATGTCTTGGGCTACGTATGTTTGACCAAAACCACCATTGGCTAAAACTTCTACAACTTGGTAACGCCCGCCTAGCAACTTGCCTCTCATCACCTGAATTCCCAGAAAATTAAGATAATGTTACAATATTTACAAACTATCCACTTACTCCTACAGTAATAATTACGTATTTTTTAAATTAATTTTGAGCGATCTCAAATAGTGTAAGTCCTCAGAGCTTGCTGAGAACGAGCAGTAGCCAAAATTTAATTACTAAAAGTTTAATAAATTTCCTGCTTTCTCACAAAGATGTTATTTCAAGTACGTGAGTTCCTGAAAACAAAGCTAAAATTCAAAATCTCAACTCCAAAAATAAAGTTCCTACAACACCCTCAAAATTGGTAATAGCAGCTTTTCTACCGCAGTGTAGTCAACGAGACTATGTAGTGAAGAAAACGCCATCATTTTACGTTGTAAAGGTTCTGCTTTTCTTCCTCCTGCCTGCTTGCACTAGTTTGTGCTTTGCTTTTTGACAGCACAATTCTCAAAAAAACTGTTAATAATGAACTGGCTGTATGATGTCAGGAATTCAATGAAAGATTGTCAGGAATTCAAAATTTGCCTGCCCCCAATTTAAACTTGGCAGCTACAAGCAATTGCGTTTATCTTTGGTAAATTTATCCCTAGTAACTCTATTCCTAGTAAAAAGGTAGTTCAGTCCGTTCACTTTGTCTAGCCTCTGAGGATTTTTACTCAAAAAAGAGAGCGATTAGTCCAAAAACTATTTCTAGGTTAGCAATAATACAGCCAGTATCACTCCAGCTTCATCTATGCCACCTCAGTCTTTAGTTTCCATTGCTATTGCGATCGCCTGTCAGTTGTTAGTTGTCAGCTATCAGGGAGCAGAGAGCAGGGAGCAGGGAGGAAGAGAGCTGAGGGAGCTGAGGGAACTGGGGAGGCTGAGGGAGAAACCTCTCGCCTCTCACCTCTTGCCTCTCGCCTCTTCTCACGCACCACTCACCACTCACCACCCAATTACCAATTACCAATTACCAATTACCAATTACCAACTACCATTACTCCTAACTCGTCTGTGGCAGGGAAAATTTCAAGTCGATACGATTAGCGGTGGGCATCGACGGGCAGTTTATTCAGTAGCGTTCAGCCCGAACAGCCAGATGATTGCAAGTAGCGGTGGAGATCGGACGATCAAAGTCTGGTATTTGGCAGGGAAAAGATTATTGCAAACTTATATAGCACACAGAGATTGGGTGAGTTCTCTCGCGTTTATGCCCGACAAAACCGGACAAAAAACGATTCTTGCTAGTGGGAGTGGGGATAGAACAGTCAAGGTGTGGAATTTACGGCATAGAAGATTAATTCGTACCTTTGTAGGACATAAAGATTGGGTAAGTTCGGTAGCGTTTAGCCCGAATGGAAAACTCTTGGCAAGTGGAAGTGGAGATAACACCGTGAGGTTATGGAACCTCAGAACTGGCAAAGCCGCGCGCGTCATCAGCGAAGGCAGTGGAGTTACGGCGATCGCCTTTAGTCCCGATGGCAAAACCCTAGCTAGCAGCACTTTTTTCAATAGCGTCCAACTCTGGGATGTCGAGAGTGGCGAACTGATTCGTACTTTTACCGGACACAAACGTCCAGTCTACGCGATCGCCTTTAGTCCCGATGGCGAAACTCTTGCCAGTGGTAGCAATAACGGGCAAATGATTCTATGGCGAGTTGAAAGCGGTAAGTTACAAGAAACTATCAAAGCCCACAAAAAAGAAGTCACGTCGCTGTCTTTTAGCGCGGATGGCGACACCCTCGCCAGCGCCAGTGGAGACAAAACGATTAAATTGTGGAATCCTGCCAATGGAGAATTACTGCGCAGCTTATCAGATCATTCAGCTGGAGTCACGTGCGTTACCTTCAGCCCCAGAGGACATTTCGCTAGCGGTAGCAAGGATAGAACGATTAAAATTTGGCGAGAAAAATCTTAAATAAAGTCAAAAGTTAAAAGTTAAAAGTCAAAATCCAGGAGACAGATAACTGATAGCTTTGTAGAGATGTTACATGTAACGTCTCTACACTGATAACTGATAACTGAATAAATGAAACCTTACCAACAGATTCAAATTACAGAGTGTGGGGAACCGCTAGTAGAAATTCCTTTAGAAAAGTTTGCTGTAGAGTCACCCCATCCCTACCAATTACTAGGTGCGCCTTATCAAGGGCGATCGCCTTATCATCTTCGACAAGGCGTACTGAATCGCCTACTGCAAGCCCAAACCTATCTTCAACAATCTCATCCCCAGTGGCGCATTCAGATTTTCGATGCCTATCGTCCAATTGCCGTTCAACGATTTATGGTAGATTATGCCTTCAGCCTCGTTTTGCAAGCAGAAGGACTGACGGTAGAACAATTATCTCCCGACCGACAACAGGCTTTATGGCAGCAAGTGTATCAAATTTGGGCAATTCCTAGCACCGATCCCAAGACTCCCCCACCTCACAGTACGGGTGCAGCAGTCGATATTACCTTGGTAGATGCGGCTGGAATGACAGTAAATATGGGTTCTCCGATTGATGAGATGTCAGCGCGATCGCAGCCCGATTATTTCGCAAATAGCGCCGATCCTGTAGAGCAGGAATATCACGAGCGCCGCCAGTTATTGCAAGATATCATGCTCAAAGCTGAGTTTACGCGCCATCCTGGGGAATGGTGGCATTTTTCCTTCGGCGATCAAATGTGGGCATGGCTGAGCGATCGCCCTGTAGCTCAGTATGGTGGTATCGTGTAGAGACGTTACACGTAACGCCTCTACACGACTCACTTTTTAAGCTGATAAACCCCATAGCGATCGTCTTTGTAGAGTTGAGCTAAGAAGGTGCAACTAGCATTGAAATTTTGGCTTTCGGTGACGACTTTGTTAATTTGATAATCGGCTACGAGTTGTTTTAAAATGTCGCACTGGCGATCGCTTGGCGATTCATAAAATGCTTGTGCGGCTAAATTTCTTTCATACCACTCTAAAACTTCGACATCTTTGTAGGGATGTGATTTAAAGTTAACCAGAATGGGAGCGCCTGTATAAACTCTAAATTTGCGTAACTCTTTATTTTTATTTGGGACTAGATAGAGATCTTCTTGTTGCGTTGTTTTTTTGACATAATTCAACATTGGAACGCTTCTATCTTGTTCTACAAACATTTGTCCTTGATTGTACAAGCCAAGCACAAAAACCATAGATATTGTAGCTAAACTCGCCGCCATCACCGAGCGTTTGTGTTTTACTTGAAAGTAGCGATCGAATAAGTAAGATACGAGCCAAGCAACTATAATACTAGTGGCGATCGGTACTAAAACCGCAGACAGTCGCCAAGGAGCAACAAAAGCTATTGTGTTATTGGGGTAGAATATTTGAATAATAGTTAAAGTAACAATAATTAAGAAAGGAATAAATAGAGTCGCAAAAACTTTAGTTTTTCTAATTAAATACAGTGCTATAACAACTAAAAGAATTTGTAAATAAGCCGAAGGTTTACTTAAAAAGATTTGAGGGATAGAATGGTGAGGGATTCTCAATTGGACGATGATATATTGAGATTTTGCCCACAGTTCAGCGGTGGTTGGTCTGAACTGAAAATACATATAACTAAATACTGGTAGTAATAATAGAGTTGCTACGCCTCCAACTGATATGACTTTAATCAAACTACGTTCATTTTTATAGATAATAATTAAGTAAGTCAAGCAAATAATTGCTGCACCCATAAGATATGTGGGATGAAAAGTAGCTGCTATAGCTAGACAAGCTACAGCTAAGAAATAATTTCGGTGGAGAAACCGATAAATCGAGAAAATGATAAAAACACCAAAATTACTCGGTTGAAAGTAAGGTCCGAGAACGTATTGTTCTGCAACTCCATAATGAATATTTAAAGCCGTATCTAAATCGAGAGCTTTAATTTGAATATTGATCGAATGGAGGACGATTAGTACAGCAAAAAAAACTAAATATTTTAGGCGATCGCTATTGACTTTAGCATCTACGTTTTTTCTAGAGTTGATGCCAATTGGGAAAATAAATGAAACAATTCCAGTCAAACTGTAAATGTATACGCCAAAAATAATTATATAATAAAGATAAAAAGCATATTCATTTAAATATAAATGAGTTATCTTAACTAAAAAAGTAAAAGCTGGTAAAGGATCGATAGTGCTTGCAAACCAATCATTTTCCAAAAAACCATAGCCAGCTTGTGCTAGTCCATGAAAAAATTTAGTTGTTTGATTGTCGTAGTATAAAGGTCTTTGAGTGTATGAAATTCCAAAGACAAAAGCAATAAGTAAAAACTGACTTATTGACAGAAACTTTTTTTTCCAGGGAATTAGATTGATTTTCATTTGTATTCTTAACCGGGCGTTATCTGTTTATAGCGGTTTCCATATAGATACAATACATCTGTAGGGGCGCACAGATGTGCGCCCCTACTACAAATATGTGTACCTCTATCATCTTTTAAGAAAAATCATATAAGTACGCAAACGAACCGGGAACTGTAAAAACATCAATTTTTTGACCCATACTATCTAAATAAGTTAAAATTCTTTGCTGCTCATTTGGAACGTGAGTAATGTGAGATAATATGACCCACACCCTTCTCTTCCCACGCAGTTGGTCGAAATCATTTTGATATCTTTGCCATTCTTGTTCTGACATTCCCTTCCCATCATATTCATCGAGATCGTCTATTCCCATAATGTAATCACCCTCACGGTAGCCATATTTTGCAGCATAATATCTAAATTGATATTCAGCTCTTTGATAAATGTATAAAATATCTCCTGGCTGTTGATGAGTTTTTACGTAACTCATAACTTGCTTGATTTCTTGTTTCGTTTGTGGCTGTACTAGACGATGGGTAGCATTGGCTATAGGAACAGCAAGCAGCAAGCTGATAATTAACATACCGATAATAGCAGTCAATTTATTTCTACAAGTTTTCTGCCAAATGAAATAGCTTCCCTCTGCAATTCCTAAAATAAAAAAGGGAGTTAAAAAGACAACTAAGCGACTGTGAAAAGGATATTTTTGTAGATAACCTGCAAGCAACGTCACTAAGAAAGGAGAAATTAGAATAAATAGGATTTCTCTTTTCCGATACCAGAGGGAGATAAATCCAGCTAGACAAACTAACCGTGGAACAATAACCAAAGGTTCGGAAAAACCTAAAGGATCTTTGAACAATTTGATATATCTTAAATACGACCAGTTAATATCAAATATTGAGGTAGGAAAAGCATACTTGTTTGTCCACGATCGCAATAAATATGCACTTTCACCGAGATTTCTCAAAGATAAAAAATATAAGCTAGCAAAGCTTATCAACCAAATCGAAGTTACTGCCAATACTATAATTAACTTTTCTCTATTTTTTTGCTGCCACCCAGCTAATACATGATATATTCCTACGCCTGCCAAAACAAAAATTGCTGGATGGGAAAACCAAACTGCGATCGCACCTCCTATTGCATATGCTATTAGTTGAAAAGGCTCGATCTTTTTCCGATTCAAAGATACTCCAATTGTAGCGCCAAGTATGGCGACGGCTACATCAGTTGAATACTGTTTGACTTCAGAAGCAAAGTAAAGCAAATACTCTAAACCAACAAAAAGAGTTAAGGCAATGGGGATAGCTGGTTTTTGCAAACATCTTTTTGCCAAATGGTAAAATAAGAATAAAGAAGCAATACTAGAAACTAAAGGAAAGAGTCTTAAAGCATACTCGTTATTACCAAATAACTGAACTGCTAACTTTTCCACCATTAAAAAGCCAAGGGGTGCGCCTTGGTTGTAATCTAAAGGCTGGAGCAATTCTAAATACGAGCGATTGACAATATTTAACGCTAGTGCGGCTTCGTCATTCCATAAAGAACGATTAAATAGATATTGAACTAGCCTGACTAGGATACCAAAGCCGATAATGACGAATGATATTCTGTTTAGAGTGAAAGCAGTAAATTTGCTGGGTTGAAGCTTTTTAAATTGCTTTATAGTAGTTTGCATAAATTTGGATAAATATAGAGTTGCGATCGCAACAGTAATTGCTATACCTAATTTAGGGAAATTGATTTATCTTGGCTCAACTTCCAGAGACGGGCGGGTTCGTAAACCAGTTTTGTTGTATAATTCTGTATTTGGTTAAAATTGTTTAACATATCATCTGAAGGCTTGTACACAAATATGTCACTGTAGTTCGTAGAAATCCCGGAATTAAAGGATAGATTTGCTGTAAAATCGAGTTGGCAAGTATGGCATTTAGGTTTGAGCTGAAATTGAACCTTTGGTTCTAGTAAATAGCTTAAAGAGATAATTCTGCCAATCTTAGTATCGCTAATTACCAATGGACGATTTGCCTCATTTATTATTTGAGCAACTTGAGGATTTTCAGCACTATTACCTTTAGTCCACCAAGTCTCCGTTCGAGCGCTGACTACACAGGATAGAATACCAGAAGTTAATATCACGAGTGTTAGCAACCGCCAAAATTTTTGCTGTTTGACACCGCTTGACGAGAGTTTAGTAGCTAGCAAATAAGCAACAGCAATTTGAATCCCTAAATAAGTCGGAATAAGATAGCGCATCGTCAGCGATCGCTGTCCGCCTAAAATCAAATCTGGTAAAATTAGGGGTATAGTTGGTATTGCGATCGACAATAGAATAAATAATGAGACTTGTTTGGTTGTTGTCCGATACAGAAAATAGAGAGAGTATCCTGTCAGAAATAAGAATGGTAAAACGATAAGATGCGTGAGAGCGAATCTAGATTCTAAACTTGACTGTCCCCAAATATCAAAAAAAATATAACTTAAGTTGAAAACCCAGGCTTTAACTAAACTGAGTAGGGGTATAGCTTCATCCTTGTTGACGTTACTGTTAATTGCAGAAAAATTGCTGACAACAATAACTAGCCAAGGGATAAACGCTGCGATCGCGGTAGTAAAGGCGATAAAATAAGCAGAGAATGCTTTGCTAAATTGCAGCTTTGTCTTCAAACTAAATAAATATAGTCCGTGAGCGATCGCGACTAAACCAGTAAATAAAAATGTATATAATCCTACAATGAGACTAATTGCGTACAGTCTCCAACTTAGTTTACTGCTGAGACGAATAGCGCTTAGTACAGACGCACTTGATAGTAAAATTATCACCGTCCACAAACTATACTGACGTGCTTCCTGAGCCATTAAAACATGAAATGGCGAGACTGCGACTAACGCCATAGAAACCCAAGCAACCGAGGGTGACGGAAATAATTCTCTACACAGCCAGTAGATACTAGGAAAGACAAGCACGCTAATTAGAGCCGATAAACCTCTAATTGCAGCAATTGAATCGCCCAACCATTTTACCCAAAAATGAGCGATCGCATAATGCAGTGGTGGATGCTGAAAATCTTCCGTAGCCAAAGATTTTATCGTATCTAATAAATTTCTACCAGCGTCGTGCTGATACCGTTGTAAATCTTCTAAACTGACAACAGGATGACGAGAAACTTGTTGAATGACTTCTGATTCCGTGTAGCCAAAAATACGCAATGAAGTGAAGACTTCATCGTACCAATAAACCTTGCGATCGAGATAGAGAAATCGAAAAATTATACCGATAACCAGAATGCTGATAATTAATAATTGCCATCTAGTCATGTCACTTCGCTCCAATTCAAAATTCAAAATTCAAAATTCAAAATTTATAGATTAATTTTGAATTATTCTTCAGAGCTTAAATATTAATGGTACGTATTTGTCGATCTCTCATAAATAATAGTGGTATAGGATTATTTTACTAGATTATCGTTTAGGCGATCGCGACAAAATATATCTACTTGCTGGCTAATGTAAGATCGTATAAATATACAAAAGATCCTTCCTTCTCAAAAGCATCAACACGTTTACCGATACCATCCAGATAAGCTAAAACTCTTTCTTGCTCATCTTCCCAGCGCCGCAAGTGGGATAATAATATCCACACCCTTTGCTTACCGCGTAACTTATCAAAATCGCTAGTATATCGCTGCCATTCTGCTTCTGAAATACCTTGTCCATCTTGACGATCGAGATCGTCTATCCCTAAAATATAATCTCCTTCCTGATATCCATACCAATTCGCATAATATTTGAACTGATATTCAGCACGTTCGTAAATATAAATAGTATCACCTGTTTGTTGATGACTACTCATGTAACTAAGAACGGGTTTAATTTCTTGTTTAGTATAGGGATCGAAGATGAGATAAGCAGCAGTTCCTATGGGAGGAACGAGAAGCAATATCAAAATCAGAGTACTGACTTTCTGGAAAACTCGACGATCTCTTATCTGTCGAATTGCCACTGTTCCTTCTGCAATGAAAAGGATAAAAAAGGAATTAAAAATATGACTAGCCTACCGCTAAATGGATATTTTTGTAAATAAGCTGCGAAAAAAGTTACTAATATGGGAGCTAACAACGTCAGTAAAATAGCTCTATTTTGAAACCAGAGTGAGATACAACCAGAGAAGAACGCCAGAATCGCAATTCCTAGAAAAATATCGGGAAGTCCTAACGGAATGTGAAAAAATTCTACAAAGGCATTAAATAACCAGCCGAAATCCCAAATAGATGTAGGAAATGTACCGCGTCCCGCCCATGATTTAAATAAAGATTGATTGCTGGCTATATTGCGTAATGAAATAAAATATGAAAGACCAAAACTAAACGTCCAGATAGCATAGATAGCTAACAGCTTTAAACTAAATAAAAATTTTTGTTGAAATAAACTTATAAATAAATAGCTCGTTCCTATCCCAGCTAAGATAAAGACAGCCGGGTGAGAAAACCAAACGGCAATTGCGCCGACAACACCAAACTCTAAGATTTGTCTTAGTTTAATTTGCTGTCGTTCTATGCCAATTAAAATAAAATATAGTATGACTGCGATCGCCACATCGCTAGAATATTGTTTTGTTTCTGTAGCAAACTGAAGCCAAATATGTACGGTGGAAAACAAAGTAAGAGCGATAATCGCAGCCTGACGAGATTGCAAGCATTTTTTAGCTAATTCGGAGAAAATAAATAAACTTGCGATCGCGCTGACAAAAGGAAATAATCTCAAAGCATATTCGTTATTTCCAAATACCTGCACCGCTAACTTTTCCACCACCAAAAAGCCAATGGGTGCGCCTTGGTTGTAATCCAAAGGCTGGAGCAATTCTAAATACGAGCGATTGATAATATTTAACGCTAGTGCGGCTTCGTCATTCCACAAAGACCGATTAAATAGATATTGAACTAGCCGTACCAAAATGCCAAAACCAATAACTGTATATGGCAGCTTTTGAGGCGAAAATAGAGAAAAAATAGCCTTTTGACTAAAATAAGATTTTTGCAATTGAAATACACCGCGCATAGAATTGCTTGAGGTCGATATCAATGAGTTAAGCGGTAAACAATTGCCTTACCTGCAAACTGAGGTAAAGCCAGCATCCGCCGCCAGCGCCAGGGTTCCTGATAGAGACGGTAAAGCCATTCCAAATTATTATTTGCCAACCATGCAGGCGCTCTTGATTTCGTTCCTGCCCAAATATCAAAGCTACCACCAACACCAATCCAAGTCGCATTAGGACACAAATAACGATTTTGCGCAATCCATAATTCTTGACGTGGCACTCCCAAACCTACCAAAATCAATTGAGGTTGGAGTTGACTGAGGGTTTGCTGAAATTCCGCCTCTTCTGGGGAAATGTATCCGTGTTGCGTGCCAACAATATTGATATCTGGGACTTGTTGTCGCCACGTTTCGGCGGCTTTGGCTGCTACTCCAGGCGCACCACCATAGAAAAATACCCGCGCCTCCGTATTCTGCAATAGAGACTCTGCCAATTCAATCCCAGGACATCGCTGTACCTGTTGGTGAAATAGTAATTTTAGGTAGAGTACTACCCCCGCACCATCGGGAATCACCAACTCTGCTTGCTGAATAGCATTGCTTAAAGCAGGGTTCTGTTCGGCTTGCATACTCATTTCCGCATTAAGCGTTACGACATGAGTACCGAGTTGCTGCCCGATGCGCGATCGCAACCAAGCCGTATAATCATCGATGAGATGGACTGGTAGCCCCATGACCGAAAAAGGCTTCATGACCGCACTCATAACCTTACCCTAACCCCCCGCGAAAAACTCTTTAGCAAGGCTACCTTATTTACGCACGAGAGGCTAGTAAGCGAAATCAGATGATAACTGAATAGCAAAAACAGTCGGAAAATCGTTAAAATCGTCAACGGACTCTTTCGCCTTGCCCTCATGAATTACCGTCCCGATGCAAAGATTGAAGTCACTGAATCCGCAAACGGGCATCATGCAGATACTTCTAACCCTAATAGCCAAAATACCATCCGCATTCGCGGCGCGAGACAGCATAATCTCAAAAATATTAGCTTAGAACTACCCCGCGATCGCCTGATCGTGTTTACGGGGGTTTCCGGTTCCGGTAAGTCTTCCCTCGCCTTCGATACTATCTTTGCTGAAGGACAGCGGCGCTACGTAGAGTCTCTCAGTGCTTATGCAAGACAATTTTTAGGGCAAGTCGATAAGCCAGATGTGGAAGCAATTGAAGGCTTGAGTCCGGCAATTTCCATCGATCAAAAATCGACTTCCCATAATCCCCGTTCTACGGTGGGGACGGTAACGGAAATCTACGACTACCTGCGTCTATTATACGGACGAGCGGGTAAACCGCATTGCCCGATCTGCGATCGCTCGATTGCGCCTCAGACAATCGATGAAATGTGCGATCGCATCATGGAATTACCCGATAGAACTAAATTTCAAATTTTAGCACCCGTCGTGCGGGGTAAAAAAGGGACGCACAAAAAACTACTCTCCAGTCTGGCTTCGGAAGGATTCGTCCGCGTCCGCATTAATGGCGAAGTGCGGGAACTCAGCGATTCGATTGAATTGGATAAAAATCAAGCGCACAATATTGAAGTCGTGATTGACCGCTTGATTAAAAAGCCAGGGATGGAAGAGAGATTGACTGACTCCCTCACCACCTGTCTGCGGCGTTCGGAAGGGATTGCTGTTATCGATTTGTTGGATGTGGAAGAGGGGCGAGGAGCGAGGAGCGAGGAGCGAGGAGGTAATATATTAATTCATCCCACTTTACAGGCAAAAGTAGCAGAAGGGGCGACTTCCTACCAAGTAGAAGACCAGGATAGAGGTAGAGAGAAAGAATTATTATTTTCCGAAAACTTCGCCTGTCCCGAACACGGCGGGGTAATGGAAGAGTTATCGCCGCGTCTGTTTTCTTTCAACTCTCCCTATGGGGCTTGTCCTCACTGTCACGGCTTGGGGAGTATGCAAACTTTCTCACCTGAATTAGTCGTACCCGATCCGAGTCAATCAGTCTATGCTGCGATCGCCCCTTGGTCGGAAAAGGATAACTCCTACTACCTGTCTTTACTCTACAGCTTAGGGAAAGCTTTTGGATTTGAAATTCAAACCCGCTGGAACCAGCTAACTTCAGAACAGCAGCAGACAATTTTATACGGTAGCGACCAACCCGTTTGGATTGAAGAACGTAAAGATTATCGGCGTTACGCTGGGGTTATCCCCATCCTCCAGCGCCAGTTTGATGAAGCGAGTTCTGAATTAATTAAGCAAAAGCTGGAACAGTATGTCGTCCAGCAACCTTGTCCTGTATGTCATGGCAAGCGGTTGAAACCGGAAGCCTTAGCCGTGCGTCTGGGACAATATCACATCCTCGATCTTACCAGCGTCTCAATTCGAGAATGCCATCAGAGAATTGGTAGTATTACACTGAGCGATCGCCAAATGCAAATTGCCGATTTGGTGTTGCGCGAAATCAAAGCCAGATTGCAATTTCTCCTTGATGTCGGTTTAGATTACCTCACCTTAGACCGTCCCGCCATGACGCTTTCGGGGGGAGAAGCCCAACGCATTCGCCTCGCCACTCAAATCGGTTCTGGTTTGACAGGAGTACTCTACGTCCTTGACGAACCCAGCATCGGCTTGCACCAAAGGGATAACGGGCGCTTGCTACAAACTTTAACCAGACTGCGAGACTTGGGCAATACATTAATTGTCGTCGAACACGATGAAGAAACCATCCGCGCCGCCGATCATTTAGTAGATATTGGTGTAGGGGCGGGAGTCCACGGGGGAAATATCGTCGCCCAAGGGAATTTACCAGCTTTACTCGCTGCACCGGAATCTTTAACTGGGGCATATTTATCGGGAAGGCGAGTGATTCAAACTCCCGCCCAACGTCGGGAAGGAAACGGACGAGAGTTAGTTATTAAAAATGCCTATCGCAACAACCTGAAAAATATTGATGTCGAAATTCCCTTGGGGAAACTTGTTTCGATTACGGGAGTATCCGGTTCGGGCAAATCTACCTTAATTAACGAATTACTCTACCCAGCTTTACAACACCACCTAACGCGCAAAGTTCCCTTTCCGAAAGACTTAGAGGAAATGAAGGGCTTAAATGCAGTTGATAAAGCGATCGTGATCGATCAATCTCCCATCGGACGCACTCCCCGTTCTAACCCAGCTACATACACGGGTGTTTTCGATGCGATTCGAGAAGTATTTTCCCAAACTATCGAGGCAAAAGCTAGGGGTTATAAACCAGGGCAATTCTCCTTTAACGTCAAAGGAGGGCGCTGCGAAGCTTGTGGCGGACAAGGCGTAAACGTGATTGAAATGAATTTTCTACCCGACGTTTACGTGCAATGTGAAATTTGTAAAGGGGCGCGATACAACCGCGAAACTCTCCAAGTCAAGTATAAAGATAAATCGATCGCCGATGTTTTAAATATGACTGTAGAAGAGGGCGTAGATTTCTTTCAAAATATTCCCAAAGCATTTAATAAACTGCAAACTTTACTTGATGTTGGTTTGGGATATATGCACTTGGGGCAACCTGCAACTACATTATCGGGGGGAGAGGCACAGCGGGTTAAGCTTGCTTCAGAATTATCGCGTCGCGCCACTGGAAAAACTCTGTATTTAATTGACGAACCAACGACAGGTTTATCATTTTACGACGTGCATAAATTACTCGATGTTCTGCAAAGATTGGTAGACAAAGGTAATTCTATTATTGTCATCGAACATAACTTAGATGTGATTCGTTGTAGCGATTGGTTGATAGATTTGGGACCAGAAGGAGGAGATAAGGGAGGAGAAATTATCGCTGTCGGAACGCCAGAAGTAGTAGCAAAAAATTCTCGTTCTTACACGGGACAATATTTAAAGCAGGTGTTGCAACAATATCCGGCTGTTAAGGAAGTCAAAAGTTAAAAGTTAAAAGTCAAAATGTGGCGCTTGTAATCTGCGTACCCCGTGGGAAGGTTTTGCCTACATCCGCGTTCAAAAATTTCTCCGCCAAGATTGCAAAAATCTACAATTTTCTGCAAAATAACTCTTTACAAAACAATGCGCAATACAAATGCGCGATACAATTGTACCGCGCACCTCAACCAACCTGCTTTTAACAAGCATTTAGTTAAAAAAATACTATTAACATAGTAAGATGAAATTACAAATAAATCAAGTGTCTTTACCAGATAAATCTAAATTTTTTTAAATAAATAAGTTAATTTACGATCGATTGATTCCTACTTTGAAAGAAATTTGCTTTGCTATTGATGAGATATTCGATCGCAGTGAGGAATGTATGAATCAGGGTAAACAAACACAAAATCAAACTTGGCGAACAATTTGGACGTATGGTTTACTAGGCGCGATCGCAATTTTAATGCTGTTTCCTCTGCTGTGGCTGCTGAGTACGTCGCTGAAGTCTCCCACAGAAAATATTTTTCAGTTTCCACCGCAATTTTTACCCAGTCAGCCAACATTTAATAATTTTGTCCGCGTCTGGGAGACAAATCCTTTTGGCAGGTATTTATTTAACAGCACGCTCGTAGCATTGCTGACAGTGGGATTGAATTTATTATTTTGTGCTTTAGCAGCTTATCCCCTCGCCCGCTTAGAATTTCGCGGTCGAGAAATTATCTTTACAGCAATTGTCACTACCATCATGATTCCATTTCAAATCGTGATGATTCCACTGTATATTTTGACAGTACAGTTAGGGATGAAAAATACCTATTTAGGAATTATTTTTCCGGCGATCGCCTCTGCTTTTGGTATATTTCTACTACGGCAAGCCTTTCAAGGCGTTCCGAAAGAATTAGAAGAAGCAGCCAGAATTGATGGGTGTTCGGAATTAGGTATTTGGTGGAACGTCATGCTACCAGCTATTCGCCCCGCCCTCGTCACGTTGGCAATTTTTGTTTTCATCGGTGCTTGGAGTGACTTTCTTTGGCCTTTGATTGTGATCGATCGCCCCGAACTTTACACTTTACCTTTAGGGGTGGCAATGTTAGCAGGAACCTTCTCTTTAGACTGGCGATTAATTGCAGCTGGTTCGATAATTTCAATTGCACCAATTTTAATTTTATTTCTGTTCGTGCAACGTTACATCGTACCCACAGCAGCAGGTAGCGGCGTGAAAGGGTAATTCGGAATTCGGAATTCGGAATTCGGAATTTGGAAATAAGAATTTTATGAAAATTGTTTTACCAAGTAATTTAGCAGCACAGATCGAGCCTCATTTATCGAACGACGATCGCATTGTCAAGCTCGATCTTCAAGGCAATCTAGATGGAGATCCAAGCGATGCTGAGGTGTATTTTCATGAATGGTCTTATAATACGTTTTTCGAGCAAGTATTATCACAATTACCCAATCTACGTTGGCTGCATACTGAAAGTGCAGGCATTGACCATTTATTAATCCCAACCTTAGTCTCTCGCGATCTGATAATGACAAATAGTGCTGGAGTTCATGCAATTCCTATTGCTGAATTTGTCTTAGCATATATGCTCGATCGCGCCAAATGCTTATCTACATTTAAAGCCCAACAGCAAGATCGTTGGTTGTCATATCCAGAAGTAGAAGCTTTGGGAATCCAAGAATTGATGGGCGCAACTATCCTAATTATCGGTGCTGGAGGTATTGGTCAAGCGATCGCCACCCGCGCTCAAGCTTTTGGAATGCGCGTCTGGGGGAGTTGCTTGCATCCGCGATCGCTGCCCGGTTTCGATTTGGTAGTTGGCGCACAAGAATGGCGTAAACTTTTACCAAAGGTAGATTATCTCGTCTTGGCTACGCCTTTAACACCTCAAACAAAACACCTAATCGATGCCAATGTCCTAAAATCCATGCAGGCAAGTGCTTATTTAATTAATATTGCCCGTGGCGGAATTATCGATGAGAATGCTCTCATTCACGCTCTCCAAAAAGGCTGGATTGCAGGCGCGGCTTTAGATGCTTTTACTGTAGAACCACTACCAGCAGACAGTCAATTGCGATCGCTACCCAATGTCTTTATAACTCCTCACTGTAGCGGCATATCTCAACAGATGCAACAACGGGTAATAGAGTTATTTCTAGAAAATTTGGCACTCTATAAAGCTGGGAAACCTTTGCGCAACATCGTAGATCGAGCGGCTGGATATTAAACTTTGGCTTTCAAATTAAGTTCTTGAAACGGTTTGGTAGATGTATCTAATTTCAACCGTAAATGGGAGCGACCATTTACTGTCAGTGTATACTCTCCCTGAGATAATCCTTCTAGATAGTAAACTCCGGCGCTGTTCGTCACGGAAAATTTGCGCTGACCAGATTTTCCTATAGCTTCTACCGTTGCACCAGCAATCGGTTTGTTTTGCATATCAATAACAACTCCAGTGCGGCTAAAGGCAGGAACTAGAGGCACGAAAACGGGGGTGTAGCTGCCAGCACTGACAACCACAGCCAAAGCTTGTAGGTGTGCTTGCCAATCGGGAGGGAATCCCGCCGGATCGAAGTCTAAACGGTAGGTATTGGGTGGTAGGCGCAAGAGGATGCGATTGTGTTGAATTTTCGGTCGCCAAGCGGTTAGTGGTTGATTATTTAGTATCAGTAACAGATCGCAGTTTTCGGTGTAAATCTCTTCACTTGGATCGCGTTTTGAGTTGTTATTGCGGTCAAAAAACGGTTGAATTAATAAACCCCCTTGGGTACGGAACTCGCTGGTATGCCTGTCGCCTGGGCTAATACCCGCCTGCAAGCCTAAGCTAGAAACTAACTCTACACTGAAACTCGACTCATCAGAGGTGAGAGATACTCCTTGGTAGCGTCCGCGCAACATCACGCCTGGTAGGACGGTGGTTCCCAGCGAGGCAAATAGACCGCTACCTCCAGAATTCATCCCGTAACCTAGTTGGGCTTCCCATAAATAGTTTCCATCACTTGCCCGTTGTGGCGATCGATATTGCCAGCCAAGAGTCAGTAAGCGATCGCTTCTACCTTGACTGCGCGTTTCATAATTTAATAGCAACGAGTGTTCGGTGTTGCCATTGTCTTGAGATAAGTTGTACGTCAGTGCCGAATTCGTACCTACTTCGTTACCTTGTAAGTTCAGTTCCAATCTGCCCAAACCTTGGAGTAAGTACCAACGCAGGCGGTTTTTGGTATCCAAGCCAGCACGGGCAAAGGTGAAGACATTTTTCCCGCTAAAGCTAAATTGCACTCCTCCAGATGTGGCATCGCGACTGTTAGCTGAGGCATATAAGCTGAAGCTGCGCGACAACTGCCAATTGAGATTCAAACGACTGGAATATCTGTCACTCGATAGCAACGCACTGAAATTAGGCGAGGGAGTGAATTGAATATCGGCGATCGCCTCCAATTTAGAACCTGCCAGCGCCGAGACTGCTACTTGTAAAGGAAAGTTATCAGGTCGCCAGAAGACCTCTGCCAAGCCTTGTAAAGAGTCGTCGTAGACCCCACCTAAACCTACAGTTAGCGTTGGCGATAAACCCCAGCGTCCAGCAACTCCGCCGCGCAACTCTCGCATGGAAGGAATTTGCGTGTCCGTATCGCTTTGCCAACCGCCAGACACGACGAAAGCCGAAGCACCTGCGGGAATTTGTCCTGGTACAGTAGAAAAACTCGCTTCCCGAATTTCTGGTGGTGCAGTCAGCCGTCCTTGGGGATAGAGGAAAACACGATAGTTGCTGTCATAAGCGCGATCGGATTTAATATTTTCAAAGCGATAGATTCCAGAGGAATCGACTAAAACTTCTGAGATCGCCCGACTGCCAAATCCTCGGACTAACCTAACTAAGGTTCCTGGTTCGGCTTTACCGGCGATCGTGCGTCCCACGACAGCAGCTTGCAAGCGTTGGCGCGGATCGGAACTCCCAGCAGATAGACTCTGAGGTGGAGAAAAGCCTTGTCTTTGAACTAAGGTTAAACCCCAATAATTTCTCGTTTCTTGACTTTGCCAAAATGTCGGTTGAGAGCCTACAAAATAGTCGGTAAAATCGGTTTGACGCAGAAATTGAGCTTCGGCAAGTTTCCAAGTGGAGAAGTCTTGCAATTGGGATTGAGTGGTACGGACAAACCAAGAACCACCGAAAGCACTACCAACAGCAAGTGTGTCTCCCGTGTAAGTGGGTGTGGTGTCTCCCGTTCCCGTAGCATTGACTCTTTGTTCCATACCAGCAATATTTAATTTGCCAGGGTAGAGGCGTTGTAAGCCATTTAAGACAACAGGCGTTTCGGTTTCTTCAAATGTATTTGTTGCAGGCTGAGTCAGCCAAGGCACTTCTAAAATAATTGCATATTCATTCAGGTCGAACTTTGCTTTTACTCCAAATAATGTTTGTAAATCTTGAATCGAAAATACTAAACCTAGTTCGGGATCGGTACGTAGTTTTTTAGGATTGAGGCGAGTCACAATTCCAGCGGAACGGACTTCTATTTGACCGTCTGCTAAAGTGGTAACGTTAAATTTTAAGACTTGAATTATATCATCGTAAGACAGTCGCCAATTAGCAAAGTTAAGTGCTTGTCTGCCGTCTTCTTGTCCTCGGACTAATGCGCCAGATTTGACATTGCGATCGCCTATATTTATTCCTACAGGAAAAACGCTAAACTCAGTCTTAGGCGTTAACAAGCTGTTTGAATTGTTAGCACTAGTTGCTGGTGCAGCAGAATGCATGAGTTCAGAATTTAACAAATCCGGCAAAATTTTTATAGAACTTTCATTTGTTGTTACTTGCGCGATCGCTGTCTCAAATGTTCCCAGCACAGCCGTGAGGAGCGATAAAGTCAGCAGATATTTTGTTTTCATATATTGAAAATCAATCCGTCCAGGTTAGTTAAATTGAATTAACTTATCAACAGGCGATCGGCTAACAAGTAACAAATTTTGTAAAATCAAAATTTTACAAAAAATCTTATACAGATATTTGCTGTACAAAAGCAGTAACACATTACCAGCCGATTTTGGTAATGCAAATAAAGTTATTTTGAGCGAACAGCGGATTAATATAGCTCGACAATTATTAACGTCACATCCGTAGAATCCACGATATTTCTCGCTCGATGCGCAAATATCGGTCAAATAATCGAAAATAAATAAATTATTAAAGTAAATAGCTATTTTTGTCGTTTTTTGCGGCTAAACTTACGTAATTTCTCTCAGAGAGTTTTGAGAAATACTTGCTTATTTTAGTAATCAGTCACAGCAATAGTTGAACCTAAAATTGAATGGCATGAGTTAAAAAATCTCTGGTTGATTAATTTAACTGAAGTGATTTTTTAGAGCCATCAAGTAGTTTTTTATTAGGAAAAGCTATCTGGACTTAGAATGCATAGACTAATGCAAGTTTATTTCTAAGCAGTACTTTGCTGTGTCCTAGTTGAAAAATTCACCAAGATTTAATTTGAAAGGAGTAGCTTATGAATTGGCGTTTAGCTTTAGCTAGTAGTCTTGCTGTGTTGAGTACTGCATCTTTCATCCCCGTGGCAAATGCAGCACCAACAACCCAAGATGTTCCATTTAACGGCACTGTTGCAGGAAGCTGTGTATTTTCTGGGACTGTCGGCGGTACTCTCGGTCAGGTTATGCCCAAATATGGCTGGGTTGAATCTAGTGGAGGTATTCCTGGTTTAACACCTGGTCTCCCTGCTGGTCAAACAATGATTAATTGCAATTCTCCCGCTCAACTGAGTACTTCTGTTCCAGTAGCAGTTAGCGTCCCTGCTAGTTTTAATCCACAGAAGTTACAATCTATTGTTTACGATGGGGCAAACTATACTACTGCCTATTCCGGTGGTAGTACTTTTGATAGTGGTGCTTGGAACAAGTCTACGACTCCCATAACAATTCCTTCTGGTGTTGATGTTCCACTCCAAGTCGGTATGGTTGCCGGTACGAGAAGCTTTACTTCTGACGTTCCTAGCGGCACTTACCAATATATGGTTACTTTGACTGCAACCCCTAACTAATGCTATGACTGATTTGCTTAATTAAAAGCAATTGAAAAGTGACGAACTTGGTTTGAAAAAACCAAGTTTCGTTGCTAAATGGAGTTGCGCGTGCGTAACTAACAACGGTAATAGTTATAGTTATTGTGATAAAACCATTGATGAATGTTGCTGCCATCGGTCGCTGTTCGTTACTAGGTAGTTGTTTGCTATCTAGCTTTTTATTGTGGGGCAGTGTTGCCCGCGCAGATATTGCTATTACTCCTATGGTCGTGGAGACAGAAGCTAAACGGGGTCAAGCACAAGGTACGATGACTGTTTACAATCAAGCGCCGGAAGCTTTTCGCGCCCGCGTTTACACTGCTCCCTTTACTTACGACAAAGAACAAGGGTTTCAGGCTTTGAAATCTAGCCCTAACGATCTGAGTCCCTATTTGCAATTCTCTCCTACAGAGTTAGTCGTTCCTAGCTCTGGTAAGCGGAAAATTCGTTTCATTGTAAGGTTTCCACCTAACTTACCAGATGGTGAATATCGCACCATGATTTTTACAGAAAATCTCCAAGCAACCAAAGTTACGCAAACTAACCAGGCAAATCAAGTCACGTTCATCACTTCTGTTGTGCCGCGCATTGGTGTCACGGTCTACGTCCGTAAAGGAGATGTGTTACCAAATCTCGTTGCTAATAGTGCCAGGTTTAACCCAAAATCGAACCAAGTGCAATTACTCGTGCAAAATACAGGCAAAGCTTCTGCCGTTGTTGCGGGAAATTGGACGTTGAAACAAGGCAAGCAAGAGATTTCTACAGGTAAAATTAACGATACGACTGCGATCGCCCAAGGAGAACGCTATCTATTAATTTCTCCTCAAACTCCCCAGCAAACTAAGTTAGCACCAGGAGAGTATCAACTCTCTGGCGAGTTGAAATGGGGTGAGGGCAAGACAAACCACACTCCCTTTAGCGTTAGCTTCACCGTACCGCAGTAATTAAGGTTAGTCATTAAGGTGGCGTGACAGTGACGCTGAGATTCAGGCGATAATTATAATTTCCTGGGGTAAAGGCAACAGGACGCTCTACCCGCATCCGCACTTCTAAATCCGTGTTACCTGTGGGTAAGTTGGCAGTATTATTTTGACTATCGCTGCTTAGGCTATTCGCTCCAAAGTTCAGAAAACCTACCCGCGTCGTCCCCTCTGGATCGTCTGACGCTCCTTCTACCAAATTCGGAGATAAAATACTAATCTGAGCCGCTAGCTCTGATGGTACGTTAACGCTCAGGGTCGCTGGTGCAGTTGACTGCAATATTTTCATATTCCCCAACATCGGCTCTACAATGCCAGGGTTAACATTGCTGAATGCTACTTGAGGTGCTTCTTGAGCGATCGCGGCATAATTACCAAAGCCTACCAAGATCGCTCCAGTGATAAATAATGTTAATCGGTGTAGCATTCGGCTCAGAATATGTGAATATCGATTGACTTCACTCCAGCGATCGCGAGAGTGTCAACCGGGAATATGGCATTTTCCAGTTATGAGTGTCAAGGATATCGAGCCGAAATCACCTTACACTTTGCGATCGCCTTAACCTTTGGTTAAACGAATATGCTCCATAATTCGCTTCTTGCGGTCTTCTGAGTTGAGTGACGGTTTAATAAAATCTCCCGTACTGCGAGATAAATGTTCCATAATCTGCCGTTGCCGATCTGATGCTTCAGCCATGAGCGAGTTAATCTCCAATGCTACTATTTTTATCAATACTTCATATTATTTTACGTAAATTCATGAATTTTGGAAACGAGCGGTTATCAGTAGCTAGTGGCTAGTGGCTAGTGGCTAGGAGACAGTTCTACTACTCGTGAAATTGACGCTCCTTGAGTGTTATCAGTAGCTAGTGGCTAGTGGCTAGTGGCTAGGAGACAGTTCTACTACTCGTGAAATTGACGCTCCTTGAGTGTTATCAGTAGCTAGTGGCTAGTGGCTGGACTCCTTTCTAGTTACTAGCCACCAGTCACTAATCACTAACGATTTATGAATTATTGGTTGATGAAATCAGAACCACAGACTTACAGCATTTCAGACCTCGATCGCGATCGCACCACAATTTGGGATGGGGTACGCAACTATCAAGCTCGCAACTATTTGCGTCAAATGCAAGTAGGAGATTTAGCTTTTTTCTACCACTCTAATGCCACACCCCCAGGAATTGTGGGTTTGATGCGAGTTGTCACACCTGAAGTTATCGATCCGACGCAGTTTGACTCTAGTAGCCCCTACTATGACCCAAAATCGGACTCTCATTCTCCGCGCTGGTACACAGTTAAAGTGGAATTTGTCAAGGTTTTTCCTCGATTTATTTCCTTACCTACGTTGAAACAAAAATTTAGCCCAGAAGAACTAGGCGTAGTCAAACAAGGTAATCGATTATCAGTAATGCCCGTTACCGAGGCGATCGCCCAAAGAATACTAGCATTGGCTCAGTAAGTATTTGTCATTTGTCATTCGTCATTTGTCATTTGCAAGTAGCTAGCCACCAGCCACCAGCCACTGATAACTGATTTCTCAAAATCGCAAAATCTCGCGATCGTAATTGATTGGGGTGGGTTCGATTTCCCAAACTAAACCTTCGCCTGGAGCAAGAGAGACTTCGACAAATAGACATTCTACAGGTTTGCTAGCTGTGTCTTCGTTGCCTTCAAATGCTTGTAAGTCTTCAGTTAATAAACGTAGTGTAAATCCGGCAGGAATGGAATCGCCCATAGCATGACGTAACTCAAATCGCCAGACTCCCCCTGTACGAGGCATCACTCTTAATTCATACTGCTGCTGGGCAATAATCATGTGGCGAGTCAGCAAAACTTCTGGAAAAAATTGTGTCGTCCCTCTTGCAGCCGCCACGATCGCTGGTTGCCAGGTGCTTTGTCCCCATCCCATCTGTCTTGCTGCGTCCGATACTCCTGTTTGCAGCCATTCTAAAACCGACCACTGTTCGGGATGTCCCAAACGGTGATGGTAAAGTTTTTGTCGCCAACCGCCATGCGAGATTAACGCGCCCCATAATTGAAACGGTACTGCCAAGCGCGGACTCACAACTTCTGAGCTTCCCAGGCGGGGAATTAAATTTTCTACCTGTGCTAAGGGAATGACAGGTAAAGTTGCAACTGTCCGGCGTGTCGTTTCGGTAATACCGAGTTGTCTGCTTACCCACAATACGCTCATGTTCTGAATTACATGGGCTTCATCTAGGCAATAGCTGCGGTCTTGGGAATCGTAGCTACCATTTTGTTTGAGTTGTTCGTGAGTAGCATAACCCCAAACTCTAATAGATGCGCAATCGGGGTCTACTTGTACGCCAAAGTAATAATCAGCAACCCAGTCAGGAATGTCTACCCATTCTTGAGGCACGCGCAGTTCGCTTAAATCAATTGTCTCTGTTGGAATTAAGACGATCCGCAGCCTGTCCCAAGCTACGCCCGTCCCATTCACAAATTCCCAGATGCTAGGTAAAGCGGTGAAACTCGGTACAGCCAGAGCTTTTCCAGCATGTTCTTCCCGCAACCAGGGTAATATAGTCTGGAGGCAAACTTGATTGAGATAGGCGTTCCAACGACTGCTGGGATGAGAACAAGCTTGGCTGCGCTGCCATGCCTGCGATCGCACTAAATCCGACACTTCCAGCCACACCTGTGTCGGATCGGTTAAAGTTAGCGAGCTAGGATCGAAGGTCATGAGGTAGACTCCATGAGCGAGGAGGGACGGCGGTAATGTACCTGCAACCATTCCTCTAAAACTGTGTTGATATTATTGAGTACCTCTGATGTCAGAGTAATATGCAATGTCTCTTGACTCCATTTTGCCAAAGCCAGTAACATGCTTTCTCTGGCTCTGGTGAGGCGGCGAGAAACTGTATATTGTTTGGTATCGATCGCCTTGGCAATTTCCTGTTGCGTCAGTCCCTGTCCGTAGTACATTTGCATAATTGTCTGTGCTTGCGAGTCCAGTTTGGCGATCGCTTCTGCTAAAACTGCCTGCATCTGAGTTTGTCGCGATTGCTGTTTTTTCTGTTCTTCAACAGCGATCATTTCGTTCAGGTAATTATCTTGCTCGAAGCTACCCAAATCGTCCAGAAATGCTCCTGATTCTTGTCCTGGTTTGGGAGCGTCGATCGATACGAGTGAGGGATAGAGGTAAGAGCGTGCGGCTTTGGCACAGGCAACAAGCCATTTTTCTAGCGTCTGAGCGTTACATTCTGTCCCTGATGGCTGGAGTTGGGTAATGCGTTCTTGATTGTAAAGTTTAGCGATCGCCTCCCAAGTCTCAGATTCCGGTTTGGGCAGTTGGCGGGTTCCCGTGGGCTGAGTCGGAACGTAAAGCGTTTTAAAGCAATTCCAAGCAAGGACGTAACGGTTAATAACATCTACACCAAGTCCGGCATTTTGTAAAGACTCTACCAGTCTTTTTTGACTTAAGCGACGCAGCAGCGACCAATTTGTCGAAATATCGACTTCCTGCTGTTGGCGCAGCAAATCTTTCAGGACGCTGCTAAAAATCGCACTGGCATAGTTTTTAAACCCGTAACCCAATTGGGGGTTAAAGCCTTTTAAGACCTTATCAAAACGGGCGATCGCCATTTGAAAGCAATCAGACAAGGTGTATTGGGATGAAGCAAAGCTGGCACTCGTTTTATGTGCCGTCCAGTAGCACACTTCCTGCAAGTAAGCGGTAAGGTGTGCCTTAGCTAGACTATCAGGCTGAGTTTGCCACAACTTATACCAATAAAGAACCCAATAGTTTTCCGCCGCCTCCATTTGCGGAGATTGTGCCAGCCTAGCTTGCATACTCCGCCGCAAGTGTGGGTCGCTGACCCAAGCACGGAAGCGGTCTGCGTCAAATTGCAGAAAGGTCGAAAAGATTTCGATAATGCCTTGACGGGGACGCATGAATCAATCGCTCACGTTAGTTGCATAACACAGCAGAGGTAAACCTATCAAATAAATGAAGGTAATTAACCACCTATATAAATAAAACCCACCAGTTCCACCTAATTTCAGTATTACAAAAGGAGAGATCCCTATGTTCGCACCAATCGCACTCAAAAGTAATATCTGCCAATGGTTAGAAAGCCTAGAAATTCACAATCCCAAATTCGCTCATCTGTTTTGTCAATTAATTCCCGCACGGTGTCCTTTTGAACGGACAATTAGCTTCTTTGGACGCAAGCTGGTTCACATTCCACCTCTATGTAAGTTAAATCCTTTCTACGAACAGATCGTTTACCTCCGCTTCAAGTGCCTGTGCTTCCTAGCAGACGAGTGCGGTGAAGATGTTACGGTTTATTGTTAAACGGCGGGAGTCGGGAGTCGGAGAGACAAGGGAGACAAGGGAGACAAGGGAGACAAGGAGGACAAGGGAGACAAGGGAGACAAGGGAGACAAGGAGGACAAGGGAGACAAGGGAGACAAGGGAGAATAATTATCATCCACAAATGACGAATGACAAATGACGAATGACGAATGAGAAATGATAAATGACGACACAGATTGGGTTATGGATGCGAAAGATAATTGCTAGCACTGTCCCAGGACTATTGTGGATGCATTCGGTGTTGGCGCAGGACGAGCTATTAACCCGTACTGAAGTTTTAGAAGTTAGATACTCTGTATAACCGCAGCGCGATCGCGGACAGATTGACTCTTTCACCTGTGCTATTTGGGATAAGGCGATGTCATTGTGGGATGTAACAGCGATCTGACCCATCATCTCCTACTCGGCACAGATGGAAAACCCTGAAAAACATTTTGAGGATCTGTTGAAATACCTTTCGGTTCTTCTTTAACGGTACACGGTACGATCTGCTCGAAACCAGGTGGGGGTTCTGTTTCTTCGCGGAATTGATCTTCTAAAGCGGCGATCGCCTGATTTCGGACTGTCAGAATCGTATTTTGTGCTTGTGGCGGGAGGCTATCGCTCGGTGTTTCCTCCGCCGTGCCTAAGTCAGCCGCTAGATTGCAGGCTTTGTAAAATCGCCTCAAGCTCATATCTTTTACAGCTGTCAATTCTCCTTGTTTCACAGCCGTGCGCTGTCCCGCATCTAAAACCACTACGCCTTCACCCCCAGAAGTGGCAACAGTCACGGGAACTTGGGGGTTTTCGGTCAAAACTCCAATTGATGTCATGTGTTTATCTGAGTTATGCTGCACCCATACGGCTGTTCCCGGCGCTGTGACTACAGCTTCTGGTGTCACAACAGTACCGCTCTCATCTCCAGGTGGAAAAATAAACAAGGCAGTACCGTTACGCAACTGAAAACTACGGCTACCAGGTACAAAGCGAAAAATAGCATTTCCCCCTAACCGCACCAGCGAACCTTCATTAAAAACTAAATCTGCTCTAGCGAGGGGATCGGTTTTGACTGCATCTAGAGGCTGAACCATGTCTGCAACTTGCGCCGATCGCGGCGGTTGGTTTTTCAGCCATAATTGAACTCGATTGACTAATTTATAAATTTCTGCTTGAGTCAACAAATCTGACTGCGCGAGCGCTAGACTGCCGAACATGGCTACCAGATTACCTGCGATAAATCCTGGCGCGAGCAAACGTTGCCACCATTTCATCAAAATTATCTTCTCCTTAACTTGACTGTAATTTACTGTCTCAGGAACTTATACAACTCGGTCAAAGTCTTTTATGGAAGGGAGCAGGGAAAAAGAGAGCTGAGGGAGCTGAGGAGGCTGAGGAGGCTGAGGAAGCAATTCAAAATTCGCGCATTCAAAATTTCCCACTCGCCTCTTGCCTCTTGCCTCTTGCCTCTTCTCGCACACCCCACACCCTTTCTTCACGCTCTTACTGATAACTGACTGACAGCTAAGTGCAAAGGAAGAAATTACTATGAAAATCGATCGCATCCTCAAAACTGGTTGCAGCGGTTTAATTTTAGCTGCAAGTTTCGGATGGTTTTGTATGCCTGCCCAAGCCGATAAGATTATTCAAATTAACACGCAAATTACCGGACAGGATGGTAATAGCAACACTTCGGTCCAACAATCCTCTCAAACTGCCGAAATTGATAAAAAGGGGATAAAAACGAAACTCGATCGCTCCGGTGACTACGACTATTTGCACGATTCCTCCGAGTCTTCTCGTCAAGACAAGCATAATCGAGGCAATCACCAACAAACCAATCGCAATGACAAGAAAAACACTTCTGTCGATCGCGGCGTTACTGTTTATCCTCGCTAGTACCTGCGATCGCTAGTAGCTTCAGAAATTTCTCAATGCTCTAGCGCGATCGCGTCAAATGTAAGCCTACACTGCGATCGCCTTTTCTTTTTCTTTCTAGTCTCAAAAAAATTTTGCTTTCTTTCCGAAATGAGGCACAACTTTTCTGATTAACTGTAATAGTGATGCAGCAAGTAACCAAAAACACTTGCTCGTCTGTGGAACAAATCTCTAAAAACCTCCGACATGAAGGCTATCGTCCTTCTGAGGACAACAACCAAGTGCAAGTGAAGTAATAAAAATGACAAACAACAATCTCAGAACCAATCTTAACGCCGGACTCAAAACAGGTTTAGTTGGATTAATCGCTGCCGCTGGCTTTGGTCTGATTGCTCTGCCCGTCAAAGCTGACGAAATTAACCAAGGTAACACGCAAACCACCGGACAGGACGGCTACAGCAACACCTCTGTCAACCAAAATACCCAAACGGGCGAAATTGAGGAAACTGAAACAAGATTTGGTCGTCCAGATCGTAGAGAAGGTCGTCCCGATCGCAACTCCATCAACCAAGGCAACGACCAACTCACCGATCAATATGGTGATGGTAATACTTCTGTCAACCAAAACACTCAAGATGGACGGATTCGCCGCGACCGCTTTGAGGTTCGCGATCGCTAAATCCTAATTCCCATCCTGCAATAGGTTGGGTCATGCTCCTCACACACAGCTGTAATGCGATCGGATTTGACGACCCTCAACTATAGAACTAATCTGAAACCGATCTTAGTCGAAGGAAGTCACGCACATGCTAAACACCACTTCACATCCAGAAGTGAAGAGAATTTTCTCAACTTGTTTGCTCGGTCTTGTTGCTGCTACTGGAATTGGATTGAATTCCCTTCCCGCGCGTGCCGATGTCACCAGTCGTAGCAGTTCTTCTAACAGTGCAACAGCGAGCGATGGTGGCAGCGTCAACCAAAGCACTCGGCAAACGAATATCATTCACAGTGACGGTTCGGGAAATCATACATCAACTCAAAATTCCCGTGTCAGTGGCTCTGCAAGCGGTGAAAACAACCGCATAGATCAACAAATCGACCAATACAGCGACCAAGATCGACGTGGTGACAGCACGAACAGTACCACCAGACAAAACGCTCAAAGCGATGCTGTGACGAACGGAACCGATAACCGCATCCAGCACAAGATCGACCAATTCATTCGACGAAGATAAGAATTTGCTGTAGAGATGTTACATGTAACGTCTCTACAGCCCAACAACTAACAACTAAGTGCAAAAAGAAGGAAAAAACTATGACAACCATCAAATCTACTGTTAAAGCTGGTCTAGTCGGAATTATTGCTGCTGCTGGTTTTGGATTGCTGGCTCTGCCTGCTAAAGCAGACGAGATTAACCAGGATTCAGTCCAAACCACAATCCAAGAAGGAAATAACAACACTTCTGTTAACCAAAGCACTCAAAACGCTGAAATTGATAAATCTGAAAGAAGATTTGGACGGCGTGGTGGTGCAGAGCGTTCGAGAGATGTTATCAATCAAACCTCCGATCAATTGACCGATCAATTTGGTAGCGGTAACACTTCTGTCAACCAAAACACTCAAGATGCTCGAATTCGCCGCGATGTATTTAATCGTCGTTAAACAATCGTTCATTGTTAATGGTTAATGGTTAATCGCCATCAACCATTAACCATTAACAATTAGCTAATAGTGCAGGTATCTGCTCATGATGAACAAAAAATCGATTTCAGTCTTGGTTGCCTCTATTTTTCTGGTGTTACCAATGGAAATGGCGAAAGCAGGCAACGTAGAAATTCGGTCAAGCAACGGGGGGTCAACGGTCGTTCGAGGTGACGACATCCGCGTGACCAACGGCAACTCTCAAGTTACAATTCAACGCAATCGTCCAGCCGTGAGAAGTAGCAACCGCTGGCGGCGGATCTACAATACCCGTACCAGACGCAGCCCGTGGAGTGTCAGTCCCCAAGTCCGGCGGACGCAAACCAGTTGTAGAGGCGGTAGTACATACAGTCACCAAAGTTCTTCCACAACCACTTCTTCTGGTGGTGGAGTCAGCCGCACTCAAAGTTCTTCCACAACCACTTGCAGATAGCCGTCGGTAAATAGGAGCTAAAAGTGCGGTTTAAATTCTGGTTACTCGGCTTACTCAGCGTTACCACTTTATCTGTGGCTGCTTGCGCGATCGAGCAACCTCGTGCAATTGATAATTCTCAAGTTCTGAGAACTCGAACTGATTGTAACAAGGGGAATTATAGCCACCAGCGATCGCAAACCACTGTTTCTTCTGGTGGCGTTTCTCGCACCTATAGTTCTTCATCAACAACGTGCGAATAACACTACAAATCGACATTCCACACTAGGAGAAAAAGTGAGATTTATGAGATTTAAATTTTTGTCCCTTGGTTTATTTTCCCTTTCTACTGTATTGGCTTTAGGTACGACAACAATTAAACCCGCCCAAGCTGTATGTACTGCAACTGACGTGAACGTGCAAGTGGGCGTATCTAGAGAGCCAGCCGAGCAAAACAACGAAGCTAGCGCCGAGTTTGACGAAAATTGCTACAACAACAATAGTACTCATACGTCTACTCAAGTCGGTCAAGGCGATCGCGTCAGACAAAATCGCCGCAGCGAACATAAACTAGGTGGTCGTGAAGGCGACAACAAATTGCGCGAAATGGGGATAGATACTCCAAATATTTATACTCCTGTCGATGTTCGCGTGAATGTACCTACTCCAGAAGGAGCTTTGGAACGCCGTTAAATCAGTTGTCAGTTATCAGTTATCAGTAGGGTGGGCAACGCCTACCTAATGCTTGATTTGATGCATCAATAAGATGGCTAAATCGCACGCAATCTTAATAACTGCCTTAATAACTGCAATAACCGCTCGCTATTCGTAGCATATTTCAACTTTCTTGAAGTTAATTCCACAAATCCCTTCACCCTTTTGTACACTTAGCTTATACAAAGGGGTTTTTCAGTTATCAGTTATCAGAAGGAGTCGTAAGGGCGGGTTCACCAAAGATCTCTAACTCCGACGAAGATTTCGGATGAACCCGTCCGTACAGGAGTCAGAAGAATGTAATTACAATCTCTTCCACGCACCACGCATCACACACCACTCAATTACCAATTACCAATTACCCATTACCACTCACTTTCTCCCTACTCACTTAAAGATGTTAATCGGATTCATAATTGCTGTTTTAGGACTAAGTTCGCCATTAAATTATTATCAAAATAATTTATCTTTACCATCAAATAGTCAAACAATTAAACCTATGAATTATTCAAGAAGCTATTCGTATTCTCACAGTGTTGCTAGTACTTATAGTCAATCATCGACTCAATCATCGACTCAATCATCGACTCAGTCGTCGCAGCAACAAACAACTGGAATCAGTTTGAATGCAACCGCACTGCGATCGCCTCACATTTTATCAGTGGCGATCGCCGGAAATACTCGTCTAACCGGGAAAGTCATGGTAGATGGGGTAGAAGTGAAAAAACTACAAGCAAGTCAAACAAGCTTCAATTTAGTGCCTTATTTAACAAAAGGAGACAACAAAGTTGAAATTGTGGGCGAGTATCGACCAGTTTCCTCTAACGTGGCGATTAAACTTTCTGGACCCGGAACACAAATATCACAGCAAGTCAGTGGCAACGGTAAATTAAGACAAACGCTCATTATTACCGTTCGTTAAGCTTTTTCAAAAACCTCTGATTTATTTGTGAATAATTAAGTTATAGGGTAGGCATCGCTTACCCTATTTTAGATTTGGTCTTGCATAACCATTCTACTTCGCTCCTAACTAATAATAAGAGTAGATAGGATGATAACTTTATACCCACCTCCCCCTCCACTTTGTCCGAGGAAAGGATCGCTATGGCTGACGGTAACAATAATAACGCCAATTTTTTAAAAATCGTTTATACCAAAGTCACAACCAACGGTCAAACTGAGTTAGTGCCACTTAAGCTCTACTCAGAAGTGCCGATTGAAGAAATTGCCTTGCCTGAAGTCAAAACTCCAACCGCAAATACGGCAACGGGAATGTTAATCGCTAATCGTTATTTGCTACATCGAGTTTTAGGACAAGGAGGGTTTGGACGGACATACCTAGCCTACGACCAACATTGCTTTAATAAGTTTTGTGTTTTAAAAGAATTTTTACCAGATTCAATTGCGACACATTGTTTACAAAAATCTCGCGATTTGTTTGAGCGAGAAGCAAGAATATTATATCAAATTTCTCATTATCAAATTCCTAAATTTTTAGCTTGTTTTGAAGATAACGGACGATTGTTTTTAGTGCAAGAATATGTTGATGGCAAGAATTATTCTCATATTTTACGAGACCGTCTACTAAAAACCGGACAAGCATTTTCTGAAGCAGAAATAGTTCAATGGCTTCAGCATTTATTACCTGTATTAGATTATATTCATCAACACGGAATCATTCACCGCGATATTTCTCCCGATAATATTATCTTTGATGGGGAGAAGAATTTACCCGTATTAATTGATTTCGGCGTAGGTAAGCAGGGAGTAGAAGCATCTGGTAATATGGCTGCTAATAACTCCGAGCAAGCCTATATTAACTATAAATCTATGGTGGGTAAAGTTGGCTATGCGCCCCACGAACAAATTCGGATGGGTCACTGTTCTCCTAGTAGCGACCTCTATGCTTTGGGAGTAACTGCAATTGTTTTATTAACTGGTAAAGCACCCCATGAATTGCTCGATCGCTATTCTTTAGAGTGGCTCTGGCAAGATTATAAACCCGTCAGTTACGGCTTGACTCAAATTCTGAATAAAATGCTTGCCGACAGACCGCGAGAGCGCTATCAATCGGCAATGGAGATACTTTCAGCAATGGGTGGAGCGCGATCGCAGCCTACTGTTATTAATCCACCTGGGACAGGATTTGTACCGCAATCGCCACAAAAACCTGTATTTCCCAGCCAACAACAGGCTTCTTTTTATCCGCAGACTACAGGTAATTTTCCCTCACAACCGCCACAAGTCACTCCACCTCCAATCGAGCAACGTTCCTCGCTGCATCCTGAATTTGTGAAACTTTGCCATCAAGAATTAACTAATTTTGTGGGACCAATTGCGAGTTTTCTCATTCGAGAAACTTTAGCTCAAAATCCTGGGATATCGGCTCATATGTTAGTAGAAGCTTTAGCCGAAAAGATTCCCAATCCACAACAGGCGATCGCTTTTCGCCGCCGTTTGCACTAGATTTTTGTACTAGATTTAAGTATATGTATATTGGTAGGGTGCGTTAAATAACGCACTCTATTGAGCTTTCAGCCCGATCGCGCGAGCGATAAGTAACTTGACAGATAGCGATCGCCCCCTGTAGTAATGCTGTAGTAGTGCTATTGTCTCACCCCTACTTTGCAGTATCATGACAATCGAGCAACTCTTCAACGGCGCGAATATCTTCGTTTTACCCTTTTGGGTATTAATAATTCTGCTGCCAAATTGGGGCGTAACCCGAAAGATAATGGAATCTTACCTCCCGTTCGTCGCCTTAGCAGTGTTATACGGCTTTTTCTTCGTCAACAGTCTCACTGCTGAAAACGCCCAAGCCTTATCCAATCCCCAATTAAAACTAGCAGATCTCGCTCAAATCTTTGCCGATCCAAAAGTCATGGCGACGGGATGGACTCATTATCTTGTCATGGATTTATTTGTCGGACGCTGGATTTACTGGGAAGGACAGCGCACCGGAGTCTGGACAATTCACTCTTTAGCTTTGTGTTTATTTGCAGGTCCTTTAGGCTTACTCTCCCACATTCTCACTAGCGCGATCGGTCAAAAGTTTTTTACTCGTACCGAAGATAGTAAGGTAGAAACTGTTACTACATCTAGCTGAATTGGTAGTTGGTAGTTGGTAGTTGGCTAGACTGATAACTGATAACTGAAGCAATGAGTCATCGGTAATGGGTAATTGGTAGTTGGCTAGACTGATAACTGACAACTGATAACTGATAACTGAAGCAAGAAAGAATTACACCCTGCTATATGCAACCAATTCGCACGTTTAATGTCTCTCCTCGCCTATCGCCGCGCCTCGAACCTCTCCGGCGACTGGCTTACAACTTACATTGGGATTGGAACGTTGAAAGCAAAGATTTATTTCGGCGCTTAGACCCCGATTTGTGGGAATCGAGCCACCATAACCCTGTATTAATGTTGGGTAACATTAGTCAAGCGCGGTTGCAAGAAGTGGAGGAGGATGAAGGCTTCTTGGCGCAAATGGATAGGGCTGCCCGTCAGCTAGATGACTACTTGCAAGAACGCACCTGGTATGATAAGCAACGCGGACAGAAGACGGGAGACGGTAGCCTGGCATCGCAGCACACGCTCCACGAATCTACGCGCTATGCCAAAGAGTGTTACGCTTATTTTTCGGCAGAATTTGGTTTAGTAGATTGTTTGCCCATCTACTCCGGTGGCTTAGGGGTACTAGCAGGAGATCATCTCAAATCTGCGAGTGACTTGGGTTTACCGTTGGTGGGTGTGGGCTTACTCTATCAGCAAGGCTATTTTGCCCAATATCTCAACGCTGATGGCTGGCAACAAGAACGCTATCCCATCAATGACTTTTATAATATGCCGCTGCACTTAGAGCGCAATCCTGACGGCTCTGAGATCCGCGTTGCAGTGGACTACCCTGGAAGAACCGTCTATGCGAGAGTCTGGCGCGTCCAAGTAGGGATGGTTCCGCTATACATGCTCGATACCAACATCGAACCGAATGGTGCATACGACCATAACATTACCGACCAACTCTACGGTGGCGACCTCGATATGCGCATCCACCAAGAAATTATGTTGGGAATCGGTGGCGTGCGGATGCTAAAGGCGTTGGGATATAACGTCACGGCATACCACATGAACGAAGGACACTCGGCATTCTTGGCATTAGAACGCATCCGCGTGTTGATGCAGGGTGAAGGTTTGAGTTTTACTGAAGCCAGACAAGTCGTAGCAGCAAGTAACCTATTTACCACCCATACCCCGGTTCCCGCAGGAATCGATTTGTTCCCCGCAGACAAAATGTTGTATTACCTGGGACATTATGCCGATGCATTCGGGTTGGGACGCGATGAGTTTTTGGGCTTGGGACGCGAAAATACTGGCGATCTGAGCGCGCCTTTTAGTATGGCAGTGTTAGCGCTAAAAATGGCGACTTTTGCTAACGGGGTAGCCCAGTTACACGGTGTCGTGTCACGCGAGATGTTTCAAGGATTGTGGCACGGTGTTCCAGAAGAAGAAGTGCCAATTACAGCCATCACTAACGGGGTTCACGCCCGTAGTTGTGTTGCTAAGTCAACCCAGGAATTATACGATCGCTATTTGGGTCCGAATTGGTCTTCAGCCCCCAGCGAGAATCAGTTATGGGAACGGATGGATGCAATTCCCGATGAGGAGTTGTGGCGCAACCACGAACGCTGTCGTCTGGACATGATCGTGTACGTCCGGGAGCATTTAGTCAAGCATTTGCGCGATCGCGGTGCTTCTCCTGCTGAAATTGCCGAAGCTCAAGAAGTTCTAGACCCCTATGCTTTAACCATCGGCTTTGCACGGCGCTTTGCTACCTACAAGCGCGCAACTTTATGGATGCGCGACTTTAAGCGGATCGAGAAAATTCTTACCAATAAAGACCGCAAAGTACAATTTGTCTTTGCAGGTAAGGCACACCCTAAAGATATTCCAGGCAAAGAACTGATTCGCGAGATCAACCGCTTTATTCGCGAACATGGGTTAGAGAAGCAAGTTGTCTTCGTCCCGAATTATGATATGCATATTTCGCGGTTGTTAGTTGCTGGCTGCGACGTTTGGCTCAACAATCCCCGCCGTCCCCGCGAGGCTTCCGGTACGAGTGGAATGAAAGCAGCGATGAATGGACTACTCAACTTGAGTGTCTTAGATGGATGGTGGGATGAAGCCGATTACGTCCGCACTGGTTGGGCGATTGGACATGGAGAAATTTACGACGATCCCAATTTCCAAGATGAAGTCGAAGCAAATGCCTTGTACGATTTAATCGAGCAGGAAGTTGCCAGACTATTCTACGATCGCGATACTGACAATCTGCCCCGCCACTGGATTGCCAAAATGAAGGATGCAATTCGGATTAACTGTCCGTTTTTCAATACTTCCCGGATGGTAGGCGAGTACGCCTTACGGGGTTATTTCCCAGCTAGCGATCGCTACTCTACCTTAACTGCCGATAAATTTGTCCCAGCAAAAGAATTGGCTCGTTGGAAAGCCGATTTAACCGAACACTGGAACTACATTAAAGTTGTCGAGATCGATATTGCCGAACCAGCAGAAATTCAAGTGAATCAAAATATTGCTGTCAAAGCCAGAATCGATCTTGCCACATTGTCCCCTGATAGCGTGCAGGTAGAACTGTATAAAGGTAACGTTGATGCTAGTGGGGAAATTGTCAACGGCGTACCAATTACGATGCAGTTTCAAGGTACAGATCCACAGGGGATGAGTATCTATACGGTTGAAATTAACTACACCACTTCTGGCTTACAAGGATTGTCATTACGGGTATTGCCAAAACACAAATATCTGTCCAATCCCTACGAGACGCGACTAATTCTCTGGGCGGAGGACTCTAGCGCCGTCAAGGTTAGCAGCTTGGACGGGCAAGGGAGCAGGGACAACAATGTACCCGCTGGTGCGATCGCCTAATACCCAGTTCCGCTCTAAACCCCAGTACCACCAATGCGCCGCTACATAAGCACAGATCAGACTATCTAACTGGTCTTCTACCGCTTTGAGGCTAGCAAGAGTCAGTGATGCGTGGCGATCGCTATTTAAAACCGATTGTATTCTCTTGTGACTCGTTATAGAGGGAATTTTGCCCCCCCTTTTTAAGGGGGGTTGGGGGGATCTCCGAGGATTGGCAACTCTCCTGGCTCAAAACCAGAGCAGGTTCTAGAGTTGACAAAACATCAACAATATGCCGGCGGAGTTTGAGCAATTCTAAGTAACGTTCCGCCAGCTTTCCTTTTTTATATTTAAGAATCCGGTCTAACTGGAATAAATGCACGATCGCAGGATGCGGAAACACCTCAATTTGGTAGCGTCCTGGCATTTGAGGCGTAATTTCTGGCGCGTGGTTAAATCCCCTAGCTTCTAAAGCTAGACCAAAATCTACTGTCCTTTGAGCAAAAGGTAGGCTGAGATTAGCTGGATAGCAACCAGCATGATATTTACCAAAATATTTGTGAGTGAGTTTGTCAGGTAAACGCATCCCTGTGGCGTTGGGGATTAGAGTCGGCGCGTCTACAGCAACAATGGCTGGTTCCTCTAGTTGTACCCAAGTATCGATCCAAGCGAGGATATCGGCAATAGATTCTCTACGATCTAAATCCAATAGTTGTAACTGCCCGTTTGTTAGTTCTAAACAACACAAACCGCTTGCACCAGAACTCCAACCCAAATCTATTCCTAGAAATTTCATCCGTTAAAGCGATCGCCTTACCAAGACTCACTCGTTAAATTGTAAATGGCACTATACACGGTCAGACTAAATGCAGGTTATTCGTCTCAACGCACTCTCTGATAACTACATTTTCTTACTTTACGAACCACAGCAGAATATAGCTGCTGTCGTCGATCCGGCTGAGGCTGAACCAGTTTTAAAACAACTGCAACAACTGGGTGCAGAATTAGTGGCAATTTTCAACACCCATCACCATCACGATCATGTGGGTGGAAATCAAAAGCTGATGCAAAAATTTCCCCAACTGACAGTTTATGGTGGAGTCGAAGATAAAGGCAGAATACCAGGACAAAAGGTGTTTTTACAAGAAGGCGATCGCGTTTCATTTGGGAATCGCACTGGCGAAGTTTTCTTCGTCCCAGGACACACCCGCGCCCATATCGCTTACTATTTTCCTCCTACCAGCGTCAACGAACCTGGAGAATTATTCTGTGGCGATACTCTATTTGCTGGAGGATGCGGGCGATTATTTGAGGGTACGCCGACCCAAATGGTAAACTCTTTGAGCAAATTACGAAATTTACCCGATAATACCCGGGTTTGGTGCGCTCACGAATACACGTTGAAAAATCTGCAATTTGCCTTAACTGTAGATGGAAATAATTCAGAACTGCGATCGCGCTTTGCCCAGGTACAAGAGGCTCGCGATCGCAATCGAGCGACTGTACCATCATTATTGGGAATAGAAAAGCAAACTAACCCATTTCTCCGCTGGCAGCAACCCGAACTGCAAGCAGCAGTCAAAAGTCAAGATCCCGTGCAAACATTTGCTCGTTTGCGGGGCATGAAAGATAGATTTTAACAGTTATCAGTTGTCAATTATCCCCGATTTTGTAATTCCTGTTGCAAGACTTTTTGGTAGATTCGTGGCAAAGAACTGGTCATCGCGTTATCTTCAATTCCGTAACCGAGACTCGTCCAAGTACCGGAAAGCAGCCTTAACACTCGGTCTAACTTTCCTTGGCGCAATAATTCAGCAATATCCGTCCCCCACTCTTGCGAGTCGTTGAGCCAAGCATAAACCACCTTATCCTGATATCTTGCCTCAAAACTATAAGACTGCCAAAACAGAAAGCCAGAAGGCTGAGGGTGGTATCGAGGCGCAAGAGCATACCAAGTTGTATTTATCATTTGATATCGCCCCGCTGCGGTAGAGCAATTTCCCTTGTTAGGACCGTTGACAATTGTGATACAGCGTTCTGGATGACGGCTCAAATCGCTAACGCGCTGACCGCCATAGATTAGAGAATAGGGTCGAGAACCATTTGCCTCGCTAGCGGAGATCGTCCGCATTAAAGCCCGAATGTAAGGATCTCCCCCCTGCATCACCAGAGGAGGAAAATTACTCTCAAAAGTAGGATCGGGAGGCGATTTCTCTTGAGGTAAATGCCGCAGAAAGGAAAGTAAGACAAATGCAGCAATACCAGCGGCAACTAAGCGCCTTCTGCCGATTCTTAACAAGGGGGTGGTAATGGGTAATTGGTAATGGGTAATTGGTAGTTGACTATTATTGGTTGTAGACGCTGGCACTACACTGCGTGAAGGTTGTTGGTTGTCGGTCATTATTCTCCCTTGTCCTCCTTGTCCCCCTTGTCCCCCTTATCCCCCTTATCCCCCTATTTAAGCAACGCCTGCAAACAAATCCGCCAAATTCTTCTCTGGGGCTTCTGGTTTGGCGATCGCCTCGACAATTTTATTCCGCGCTGCTGGTTGAAATAAAGCTTCCACACAGATTTCAGCTACCTTGGTACGCGGAATGCTACCGCTTAAAGACAGCGTATCGGGAGAATATAACTCGATCTTATCTGCGTTATCTTCATTCTTTAACCCCCCAGGACGGACGATTGTATAAGTCAAACCACTTTTTTGAATGTACTCTTCCGCTTGCTTCTTCCAAACCAAAATTAACCAAAACAAGTTGAGTGGATGGAAGAATTGCGACGCACCAACCGAAGACACCAAAACAAAATGCTCGATGCCTTTGGCTTTAGAAACATCGACGAGATTTTTCGTGCCTTCGTAGTCTACTTTATAAGGTGCTGTGGGGTCGAAGCCCGGTTTTGCTCCTGTCGCACACAAAACGACCGTACTATCTGCGATCGCAGCTTCTAAGCTACTTGGCTGTAGCACGTCACCCTGCACCAATTCGGCAGTATTAGGTAGAATTGCTCTAGCCGAGTCCAAGTTTCGCACCAGCGCCCGCACGGGAATATTTCGTGCCACGAGTTGCTGGACGATCCTGCGACCTGTCTCACCTGTTGCGCCTGCTACAAATGCTTTCATAGTGATTATGTTAAATAAACGACAGTTATTTGTCCTGCTATCTCTAAATTTTAAATTTGATAAACATTTGATGAACTCTGCCAGATTGACGTTTTGTTTTAGTAAAGATCGAGTTGGGAACAGCAACCTCTAACTTATCGTGGGCATCCTGAATATAGAGACCAGATTAGACACAAGGGCTTTTATGCTGTCAAGCAATCGCGAATACCAATACATGGAGGCTTCAGAAACGGTTTGGGATGCAGCAGCCGTGCCAGAGGTAGAAGTACCAGCCGAGAAACTAACTCGTTTTCACGGTCAGTTTACCGACTGTATGGAAATGTATGCTGACGTGCATACTGTTGCCGAATATCTTAACGCCCATCAGGGTTGGTTTTGTCGCTGCGCTCAGCCGATGACAGTAGAGCCACTTGGCGCTAACGGTTATGCCTTGACAGTCGGTCGCTTTGGTGCCTTCAATTACGAAGTAGAACCTAAAGTCGGTTTGGAACTTCTACCTCCAGAGTCAGGCGCTTATCGAATTAGAACGATCGCCATTCCAAATTACGTTGCTCCTGGCTACGACGTAGACTTCAAGGCAGTGATGAATTTAGTGGATGCTAGTACTAACAGTCATTACAGCGGTGTCGTTACTGGAGTCGAGTGGGAACTCGATTTATCGGTTTATTTGCATTTTCCCAAGTTCATTCAGCGCTTGCCGCAATCTGTCATTCAAGCTACAGGCGATCGCCTCTTGAATCAAATCGTGCGTCAAGTCTCCCGCCGTCTAACTCACAAAGTACAGGAAGATTTTCACACGTCCTTCAATTTAACTTTTCCCAAAAAATCGAAGCGCCGTCATAGTTAATATTAGAGCGCGATCGCGCTCTAACACCAAATGCGATTACTGTTTAGTGATAATTCTCTGGACAATTTGTACTCCACTTACGGCTTGCCAACTAAATAGAGCTAAAATCGTGGCATTTAGGACAATATGGGTGTATCTCGCCCAATCTTGTCCTTTTTGCATGAAAGGGGACAAGCTAGCAGAAATAGCAATCATTCCTGTCATACCCAATCCCGCTAAAAGGTGAGGTCCAACGAATAGCTTGCCGTTATTAATGTAAGTCACAGCCATTGCACCAATCGCACCCAATACCATCAGCGCCAAAATCACCGAACCAACTTGGTAGTGTTTGACATTGTATCTGCCTTTGAGCAGCTCTTTCTTTTTCTCGCCTTCAGCAGTTCTTGCCCGTCGCCACTGTATACCCAAATAGAGCGCATAAATTGACACTCCTAGTAAGATCCACATCAAGACTGGATGGAAAAAATTGAGCCAGAACTTGACTTCTGGGGAGAGTAGAGTATTCATCGTGCGTTCACCTGGCTTTAAGAATCTTTATAAAAATTATAGTAGGGAGTCGGTAGGGGCGCACTGCTTTGCGCCCGTACAGAGGAGTCGGGAGTAGAGGAGCGGAGGGAACAATTCAAGTCACAAGTCGCAAGTCACAATGAATTCCGAATTCTCCTCACTCACCACGCACCACGCTTTATGAGATGATTATGAGCATGGATAGTCGTGGTGTCTCCTTAATTCGAGCGGTAAAAAGTGGCGACGTTGGGCAGGTAACAGCGCTACTCGATCGCGGCGCTGACCCTAACGAGTGCGATCGAGAGGGTACGACAGCCTTGATGTTTGCCGCTCAACTTGGATATAGAGAAATCGTTCGCGTGTTGCTCGATCGCAATGCCAATCCCAATATCCACCGGCAACTTTTTGGCATTACGGCTTTGATGTTAGCGGCTGCCTCTCACCGTCTCGACGCGATCGAACTCCTGATTGCGAGGGGAGCAGATGTTAATGCTGGTAATGACGATAACAGCACAGCCTTGATGGTAGCAGCTGCCAAAGGAGATCTCGAAGTCGTACAAATCTTGTTACAAGCAGGTGCAGATGTCAATACTAGAGACAAAGATGAGGATACAGCACTGCTCCTAGCTATCCAGCACGGACACGATCGCGTCGTCCAAGCTTTACTCGTTGCAGGGGCAGATCCAAACCAAACCACAGCAGGCGAAACAGCTTTAACTCTAGCAACAGCAACAGCTAACACTCAGCTAGTCAGAATTTTGCTGGCACATGGTGCAGCAGTGAATGGCAAAAATTGGGAAGGTAGAACGGCACTCATGCAAGCTGCGCAAAGAGGTGATGTTGCCGTAACTCAATTGTTGCTAGCTAAAGGTGCTGAGCTGAATTCAAAAGATGATGCTGGCGAAACAGCTCTCACATTGGCAGTAGACGGAGGAAACCTAGAGATTGTCAAAGCCTTGTTGGAAGCCGGTGCTGACGTGAAGGCAAGGACGGAAGATGGTAGTACGGTAGTCGCGATCGCAGCAGCTAGCGGACAGGGAGCGATCGCCTCTGCTTTGCTTCTATACGGCGCTGACATTAATGCTAAGGACAAAGATGGAGAGACCCCCTTACATTTGGCTACCGTTGAAGGCTACGCTGATGTAGTAGAGACCCTACTCGATCGCGGTGCTGATGTCAATGTCAAAAATCAACTTGGCGATACTCCGCTACTGGTAGCAGCTTTGCAAGGACACAGCCAAATTGCTGAAGCATTGCTGCGGCGGGGTGCAGACCCTAATGTCAGAAATTTAGACGAAACTCCCCTCAACCTTGCCGCTAGCCTCGGTCGCACTGAGACAGTCAGAGTATTGTTAAACTATGGCGCAGACCCAAATATCCAAACAGCAGACGGTAAAACCCCGCTGATGAAAGCAGCAGACCGCAACCAGATCGGTGTGATGCAAAAGCTATTAAAAAAAGGCGCAGATGTAAATCGCCAAGATGCAGCCGGAGCCACAGCTCTGATGTGGGCAGCCCATCGAGGTTACAGCGAAGCCGTAGAATTATTATTAAATGCAGGGGCAGATGTTCATTTAAAAAATCGTGGCGGACATACAGCACTGACGATCGCCGAGTTTAACGGTTATAAAAATGTGGTGCGATCGCTCCAAGCCCTTGAGGGTAAGTCGTAAGTCAAAAGTCAAAAGTCAAAAGTCAAAAGTCAAAAGTCAGAAGTTATAACAGATCGCTGATAACTGCCCCCCTGCTCACTGCTCACTGCTCACTGCTCACTGTTTCGCTCCAGCTACATATGCTCCCCAAAGACTAGCACCGTCCATATTGGCATCGGTTAAGTTGGCTTGGGTAAGATTTGCCATTTTCAATTCTGCTCCACTCAGGTTAGCACCTTTGAGATTCGCTCCAGATAAATTAGCACCATTCAATTTAGCACCGCTTAAGTCAGCATGAGTAAGATTTGCCATACTCAAAGAGGCTTCTTGCAGGTTTGTTGCGCTTAAATTCGCTCCACTCAAATCGGCTTCGCTCAAAGATGCTTCTTTCAAGTTAGCACCACTCAAATTTACGCCGCTCAGAGCAGCACTGATGGCATCGATGCCTTTAAAATCTCTCTCTCCAGCTTGATAGCGCTCGATTAGTTCTGAAACGTTCATCTTCACCATCGATTCTCACAGTAGGATTGGTAGTAAGCATCAAGCTTGAGCGAACGGACTCTAGAGCCTGTGTAGTCGTGACTTACAGTCGCAAGAGTGCTTACTCGTATAAGTTTTGCAAATATAAAAAGCGAGAAAAGTAAGATTAGATACTGATGTTGGGGAAGGTGGAGCAATTTATGCAAATCGAGCAATGTCTTCATACAGCTATACTAGTCTCCAATTTAGAGCAAGCCGATCGCTTCTACGGGGAAATTTTGGGATTAGCCAAAGTCGAGCGATCGCTCAAATTTTCTGGTAGTTGGTATCAAGTCGGCACGTATCAAATTCACCTGATTGTTGCACCCAGCGTACCTTTTACAACTCAAAACCCCGAAAAATTGGGTCGCAATCCTCATATTGCTTTTGCTGTATCCGATCTAGATGCTGCCAAGCAAAGACTTTTGGCTCACAACTGTCCTATTCAAATGAGCGCTTCCGGTCGCGCAGCTCTTTTTACCCAAGACCCTGACGGCAATATCATCGAATTGAGTCAGTTATCAGGGTAATGGGTAATTGTTATCAGTAGCTAGTGGCTGGTGGCTAGTGACTAGAAATTCTTCCTTGTCTTCCTTGTCTCCCCTGTCCCCCTTGTCTTCCTTGTCCCCCTTGTCCCCCTTGTCTTCCTTGTCCCCCTTGTCTTCCTTGTCTTCCTTGTCCCCCTTGTCCCCCTTGTCTCCCTTGTCCCCCTTGTCTCCCGTGTCCCCCTTGTCCCCCTTGTCTCCCGTGTCCCCCTTATCCCCCTTGTCCCCCTTGTCCCGACTTAATGACAATCTTTGCTTACTGCTATACCGATCCTCTCCTCGATCCGACACCCGATCTCGGTCGATGGCAGGGTATGGATCGAGTTTATCAAGACTTAGGGCAGCGATCGCAGTTGCAGCAGTTGTTGAGTGACTGTCAGACAGCACCACCAAACTGTTTGTATATTCGTCGCTTGGACGATCTAGGCGATAGTATGGCAGAAATTGGCGATCGCTTGGTTCAATTACAGGCTCTGGGTGTAAAGGTAGCGATCGGTGAATCGTCTTTAGCAACCGATTTGGGGAGTGAATTAACGCTACAGACAGATTTAATTCAACTTCTACACACCATAGGACAACAGCAGCGCAGCCGTCGTCTGCGTCAAGGACACGCTCGCACTCGTCTCAATGCCTTGCCTCCTCCTGGTAAAGCTCCCTATGGTTATCGGCGTGGTAAAGAAAAATACGCGATCGACCGCACGACTGCTCCAGTTGTGAAAGATTTTTTTGAAAATTTTCTCCTGTTCGGTTCTTTGCGCGGAGCAGTACGGCATTTAGCACAAAAATACGGCAAAAAGATTTCCGTGACTACCGGACGACGTTGGCTGACGAATCCTGTTTATCGAGGCGATACGGCTTATCAAAACGGTGAGACGATCGCCAATACTCACGCACCAATTATTTCTCGCGAAGAGGCGGCTCAGATCGATCGGCTGTTGCGGCGTAACCGCCAGCTCCCGCCGAGAACTGCTAGCGCTCCTCGTTCCCTCGTCGGATTAGCAAATTGTAGCGAGTGCCAAGCGCCAATGACGGTTGTGAGCGTTACTGCTCGTCGTCAAAAGCGAGAATATCTCTACTTGCGCGCCTTACAATGTCCTCATCGCCCTAAATGCGGTGCTATTGCCTACGAACAGGTATTAGAACAAACAATTGCTGCTATTTGCCGCGATTTACCTAATGCTGTGGCTCAAATGAATTTTCCGCAATTGGATGCAGCAAAGCAGTCTTTACTCAACGCGATCGCCAATCGGGAAGAGATTCTAGCTCAACTTTCTCAGCTTACTAGTACAGGTATTTTGGATGAAGAGACTGCTAATTTACGCGCCTACAAACTGCGCGCGGAAATTTCCCAGTTACAAGCTCAATTTGCGACTTTACCACCAGTTAATTTACGTTCCGTAGCTCAGGCTGTATCCATTCCTCAATTTTGGTTCGATTTATCTGAATCGGAGCGTCGCTTCTACTTTCGCGAATTCATCGACCAAATTCAGATTCTGCGGCAAGATACGGCTTGGCAGGTACGCTTAGTTTTTGTTTTTTAATATTAGGCTTCACTGCAATATTAGGTTTCGCTTCTCAGGCGCATTGCTAGTTCTGCAAATAAAGCCGATAATGTAATTCGATTAGCTTTGTCGCTCCGAATTTCCTGAGTTTCTCGCTCAACTGTTGCTAGAATTTCCGCATATTTCTTGCCTATATCCTCGTTCATATTTTTAGATTGGTCTAAAATCTGCTGGCGTAAATCTCGGGCAATTTTATTTGTTTGCTCGTCCAAATCAAAAAGCTTTCTCTCTAGATTTTCAACTTGGTTTTTATGTTCTTGGGTCAGTTCTTTTAAAGTTTCATCTCGACTGACTTGCTGTTTTTTAACGACTTCTGTGAGAGATTCAATCTCTTGTCTGATGTAGGCTTCCAAGCCATCCATGCGCTTTCTTGTATCTTCCCGCAGTTCTGTAAATTCTTTCAGCAGTCGTTCTTCAATCCGGTTGAATCTTTTATTATTTTCTCGAACTTGCGTCCCGAAGAGAATCTCTCGAATTTTATCTAAACTTCCACTACTCAAATTTTCTACCTGAGCATATTGAGAACCATTTGCTCCAGGTGAAATCGACTCGTTTTTTGGAGATTCTCCATCTATATATTTGATATCGTCCTCTGTCGATGCACTCATTATTAACTCCTTATCTTTTCCTGAAAATGATTTATTTACATTTTCATTCTTACCAGATCGTTTGCGATCGCAGTCCGAATTTAACTCAACTTTTCTAGTTTAGACGAGATTGTCTCTAAAATCTTTTCTTGAACCTTGTAGGCTTTCTTACTGGTGTATATACTTTAATTTACTAAAATTAATCGTAGCGCGAGTGCTTGAGGTTAATTAAAGTTTTTTGAAAAATTTAAACTTCGCTTTACAACAAAATCTCGAAAAACCAAGAAAATATTAAAAAATCTACACAGATCGTCTTTGTCACAAAGAACTGTAACAAGATAGATCTTACTGAGTTCGATCGTTTCCAGTTTGGAGCCGCGTCACAACGTAACTATCGTGAGAAAATGTTAATTGCTCGCGATCGCAACTAACATGAGCAATACAATATTAAAATTCATAGATAGATGTCTCGCCGATAAAGAGTGTGGGTATATTTACAGGAAATAGACCAAATAACTTGGGCGTGCGCGATGGTAAGCTCGCCCCATGTCCGAATACACCAAACTGCGTCTCTAGTCAAAGTACAGATGCTAGCCATAAGGTAGAGCCGCTGAACTATACATCTGCTCCTGAGGTGGCGTTGACCCAACTCAAACAAGTTATCTCAAGTTTACCGAAAACAAATATTGTGACGGAAACTGACAGCTATATCTATGCTGAATTCACGAGTGCGATCGTGGGTTTTGTCGATGATGTCGAGTTTTATTTAGATCGCGACGCACAAGTCTTCCACGTCCGTTCGGCTTCTCGATTGGGTAAATCCGATCTGGGCGTGAATCGCAAAAGAATCGAGACGATTCGAGCGCAGTTTCAAGAACTACAAGTACAAAATTCCGCTTAGTACAAGAAGAAAAGAAATAAAACTGATAATCGGTCACTGGTCACTGGTCACTGGTCACTGACAAAAAAATACCCTCCTACTGTGGCTTGAGGAGGGTTTGAATCTTTGCATGAGGAAGCAGACTGTTTGGTCTACTGAAAGATAGAATAGAAGGCTAATGTGACATAAATGTGACACAATTTTCAATTCGATCGCCTTCTCTGTCAATTGCTATATGTTTTTCTGGGCGTACCTCTGTGCGCCCTTACTAATTTGTCTATCTCGCGAATTAATCTACAAAGTCTGAAGGCATCTCAGGTTGTGCCTTGTCATTTGAAGAGATTGGACGCTGACCATCCACATTCAACGTCTTGTCAACTTTAAAATCATTCGCAGCGATAGGGCGTTGACCGTCAATATTTACTGTCTCTTTAATGTCTAGATTGCTGGGATCGACTGGACGGCTGCCGTCTACATTCAATGTCTCTTGAGTTTGCAGATTACTAGCAGTAATGGGACGCTGACCATCCACATTCAGGGTATCGCGCACTTCATTGCGATCGGCAGCGATAGGGCGTTGACCGTCAATATTTACCGTCTCTTTGACTTCTAGATCGCTAGGATCGACGGGACGATTACCATCTACGTTAATCGATTTTCGGGTTTGCTTCTTGCGACTCATGTTTCTTTCCTATATCGATTCTTATGGGTGAATCATTGGGTGGGGGTGGGTTAATTAAGTTCCTGGTGTAGAAACAAATATTTTTGCTGAAGCCACTCCTACAGACTTAATACTTTTGCGCTCTTCAGTGTTGCGCTTCTCTTCGCGCCTTTGCGTCTAACGCTACGCTTCACCTACGGCTGATGCGCGACACAAAATCTTTTCTTGATTTCTTCAACCACGATCCAAAATTTATCTTTTAACCACATCAAAAACATCTACTAAAAGTCCAATCATCAAAAATTAAAAATCCCCCACCCGTAGGTGAGGGATTTTCTCATTTAACTACACAACTAGGTAGAGGCATTAGCCAAACTTACCAGCCGTGGAGGCAATGAGGAACGCAGCATACGTGAGGATGTATCCAGCAGCGAAGTGACCCAAGCCAACAATCCGAGCTTGAACGATGGATAGAGCAACGGGCTTGTCTTTCCAGCGAATCAGGTTCGCTAGAGGAGTCCGCTCGTGCGCCCAGACCAAAGTTTCGATCAATTCTTGCCAGTAACCGCGCCAAGAGATCAGGAACATGAAACCAGTTGCCCAGATCAAGTGTCCGAGGAGGAACATCCAAGCCCAGACAGACAGGTTGTTCATGCCATATGGGTTGTAGCCGTTGATTAGCTGAGCTGAATACAGCCACAGGTAATCGCGCAGCCAGCCCATCAAGTATGTCGAAGACTCGTTAAATTGAGCTACGTTGCCTTGCCAAATACCTAAGTGCTTCCAGTGCCAGTAGAACGTGACCCAACCAGCAGTGTTTAGTACCCAGAAAGCAGCTAGGTAGAAGGAGTCCCAAGCGGAGATGTCGCAAGTACCGCCACGACCAGGACCGTCGCAAGGGAAGGCATAACCGAAGTCTTTCTTATCGGGCATCAGCTTGGAACCACGGGCATCCAACGCGCCTTTAACGAGTACCAACACGGTTGTGTGGATCGCCAAAGCAAAAGCGTGGTGTACCAAGAAGTCGCCAGGACCGATGGTCAAGAATAGAGAGTTCGTGCCGTTATTGATTGCATCCAACCAGTTAGGCAGCCATGCAGCGCCAGCGGTGGAAGCAACGCTATCGGGATTCGATAGCAGGGTATCGAAGCCGTACAGTACTTTACCGTGAGCGCCCTGAATGAACTGCGCGAAAACTGGTTCGATCAGGATTTGCTTTTCAGGAGTACCGAAGGCTACTACAACGTCGTTGTGGACGTATAGACCCAAGGTGTGGAAGCCCAAGAAGAGAGACACCCAAGACAAGTGGGAGATAATCGCTTCTTTGTGCTTCAAGACGCGATCGAGAACGTTGCCTTTGTTTTGCTCTGGGTCGTAGTCGCGTACCCAGAAGATTGCAGCGTGGGCAAACGCACCCAACATCAACGCACAAGCAATGTACTGGTGATGGGTATACAGCGCTGCTTGTGTCGTGAAGTCCTGCCCGATGAATGCATAGGGAGGCATCGCGTACATGTGCTGCGCGACCAAGGATGTAATCGTTCCCAGTGCAGCCAGTGCCAAAGACAGCTGGAAGTGCAGGGAGTTGTTGATCGTGTCGTACAAGCCTTGGTGAGGCAGGTTGAACTGACCTTCAGTGCTAGCGCCGAAGAATTTCTTGGCGTTGAGCATTTCTTTGATGCTGTGACCGATACCGAAGTTGGTACGGTACATGTGTCCGGCGACGATGAATAATACAGCGATCGCCAGGTGGTGGTGTGCCATATCCGTCAGCCACAAGGACTGGGTTTGGGGATGGAAACCACCTAAGAAAGTTAGAATTGCGGTTCCTGCGCCTTGACTCGTGCCAAATACGTGATTGGCAGTGTCAGGGTTAGCAGCATAAGCGCCCCAGTTACCAGAGAAGAAGGGTTGTAGCCCATCTGGATGAGGTGGGGTGGTGAGGAAGTTACTCCAACCAACGTGCTGTCCGCGAGATTCGGGGATCGCAACGTGAACTAGGTGTCCAGTCCAAGCTAAGGAGCTAACGCCAAACAGACCAGCTAAGTGGTGGTTGAGGCGTGGCTCGGCGCTCTTGAACCAGGAAAGACTGGGGCGGAACTTGGGTTGCAGGTGCAGCCAGCCAGCGAACAGGAAGAGAGACGCTAGCAGCAGCAGGAAGACAGAACCCATGTAGAGGTCGTTATTTGTCCGCATCCCAATGGTGTACCACCAGTGGTAAACACCAGAGTAAGCAATGTTAACGGGATAGCTTGCACCACCTTGGGTGAAAGCATCAACTGCGGCTTTGCCGAATTGCGGGTCCCAAATTGCATGGGCAATGGGACGGACGTGTAGTGGGTCTTTAATCCACTGCTCGAAGTTGCCTTGCCAAGCGACGTGGAACAGCAGGCTAGATGCCCACAGGAAGATGATTGCCAAGTGACCGAAGTGAGTGGCGAAGAGTTTCTGATAGAGATTCTCTTCAGTCATCCCGTCGTGGCTTTCAAAGTCGTGAGCGGTTGCGATGCCGTACCAAATCCGACGTGTTGTCGGGTCCTGGGCTAGGTCTTGGCTAAATTTAGGGAATTTTGTTGCCATAGGTTACGTGAATCCTCTGACCTATTGCCATCAGCAATCCATAAGAATTGCTGATGACTGAATGCTAACCTACTGAAAGTATTCGCGCCTCGAAGAACGCCCAGATCGTGACGATCGCACCCAAGAGGTAGTGAGCTACCCCCACAGCTCGACCTTGAATGATACTCAAAGCACGAGGCTGTACGGTGGGAGCGACTTTTAACTTGTTGTGCGCCCAAACGATCGATTCGATCAGTTCTTGCCAGTAGCCGCGACCGCTGAACAAGAACATTAAGCTAAATGCCCAGACAAAGTGAGCGCCCAAGAACAGCAGTCCGTAAGCGGACAGTGCCGAACCGTAGGACTGAATGACCTGAGCGGCTTGCGCCCACTGGAAGTCACGCAACCAACCGTTGATCGTAGTGGCGCTCAACGCCCAGTTGCCTGCCGTAATGTGATTGATCGTACCGTCTGGGTCTACCGTGCCCCACACATCCGATTGCATCTTCCAGCTGAAGTGGTAGACGGCGATCGAAATCGTATTGAACATCCAGAACAACCCTAAGAATACGTGATCCCAACCAGAAACTTGGCAAGTACCGCCGCGTCCTGGACCGTCGCAAGGGAAGCGGAAGCCCAAGTTAGCCTTGTCTGGGATCAAGCGAGAGTTACGGGCAAACAAGAAGCCCTTAAGCAGGATTAGTACAGTAACGTGGATTTGGAAAGCGTGGATGTGGTGGATCATGAAATCCGCCGTACCCAACGCGATCGGCATCATGGCGACTTTTCCACCTACAGCCAGCACGCCGCCACCGAAAGCATAGCTGACGGGTTCGAGGGCGTTAGGAGCGGTAGAACCAGGAGCCAAGGTGTGTAGGTTTTGCACCCACTGCGCGAATACGGGCTGAAGTTGAATCGCCGTATCCGAGAACATATCCTGGGGACGACCGAGCGCTTGCATCGTGTCGTTATGGATGTACAAGCCGAAGCTATGGAAGCCCAAGAACATGCACACCCAGTTGAGGTGAGAAATGATAGCGTCGCGGTGACGAAGGACTCGATCCAGAACGTTGTTCATGTTCGTGGCTGGATCGTAATCCCGCACCATGAAAATGGTGGCGTGAGCCGCACCACCGACGATACAGAAAGCGCCAATCCACATGTGGTGCGTGAAAATGGACAGCTGGGTGGCGTAGTCGGTTGCCAAGTACGGATACGGAGGCATCGCGTACATGTGATGCGCCACGATAATCGTCAGCGAACCCAGCATGGCTAAGTTGGTTCCCAACTGAGCGTGCCAGGAAGTGGTCATGTTTTCAAACAGACCTCTATGACCGTCTCCGGTGAAGGGTCCTTTGTGATTTTCCAGAATTTCCTTCAAGCTGTGACCGATGCCCCAGTTCGTCCGGTACATGTGTCCGGCAATGATGAACAATACGGCGATCGCCAAGTGATGGTGCGCTTGATCTGTCAACCACAGTCCGCCAGTCACGGGATTAAGCCCGCCCTTGAAGGTGAGGAAGTCAGCATACGCGCCCCAGTTCAACGTCCAGAAGGGTGTTAAACCTTGAGCAAAACTGGGATACAACTCAGTCATCAAATTGGAGTTGAGGATAAATTCTTGCGGTAAAGGAATATCCTTTGGCGCTACCCCAGCATCCAACAGCTTGTTAATTGGCAAAGATACGTGGATCTGGTGTCCCGCCCATGCCAAGCTACCTAGACCTAACAATCCTGCTAGGTGGTGGTTCAGCATTGACTCGACATTCTGGAACCATTCCAACTTAGGAGCGCGTTTGTGGTAGTGGAACCAACCAGCAAACAGCATTAGCGCCGCCATGACTAAACCGCCAATGGCAGTGCAATAGAGTTGGAACGTGTTCGTGATGCCAGCACCACGCCAAATTTGGAAAAACCCAGATGTAATCTGAATGCCGTGGAAGCCACCACCGACATCAGCATTTAAAATGTCTTGACCAACAACAGACCAGACGACCTGAGCGCTAGGCTTCACGCCCAGCGGATCGGCTAGCCAAGCTTCATAGTTTGAAAAACGAGCGCCATGAAAATACATCCCGCTCAACCAGATGAAGATCACCGCTAAGTGACCGAAGTGAGCGGCGAAGATTTTACGGGAAATATCTTCTAGGTCGCTGGTATGCGTATCGAAATCGTGTGCGAGGGCGTGCAGGTTCCAAATCCAGGTTGTGGTTTTGGGACCTCTAGACAAGGTGCGATCGAAGTGTCCTGGTTTTGACCACAACTCAAATGAAGTTGGAACCGGATCGTTATCGACGACAACTCTTGCTTTCTTTTCCTCTCGCTCCGGAGGACTGATCGTCATTTAGACTCTCCTCTCTTGACAAGGAAACAGGAGTGGTTTAATTCACAAATCGATTTTCTTTGAAGAAGCCAACCATTTTGTCTGCTTTATGACATCCATCAGGTAGACAAGAAGACCGATCGTGAAACTGCTTTCTGATGAATTATAAAATCTCGGTTGTCTTCATCTTAGGCGTTTGTTAACAATAATTCAAAATTGCTCAACATTAAGCAGGTTCAGGTGTCCAACTTTCCATGACTGTGAAAAAAGTCAAGGGGGTTATTTATATAATTTACAAAGCTAAATAATTTGCAACACTTATGAAGAAAGGAGCCGGAAGTCAGGAGTCAGGAGCCAGGAGTTATATCTTGAGACAGAAGTTTCTGAGTAGCTATAGTTGTAAAGAATGTATAAGTCACATGTGACCGTTAATACCCTCGGATCGCTAAAAATTAGCCATGATAAGGAAACAATAAGAAATTCTGACTTCTGACTCAGCAATTCCTGTACGGGCGGGTTCACCCGAAATACTTGTCGGAGTCAGAGAGATTTAGTGAACCCGCTCCTACGACTTCTGGCTCCTGACTCCTTCTCGGTCATCTGGCACAATCTGTAAATCATTTCAGGCGATCGACCCCAAACCCTTAAAATTTAGATTGAGGGTGATAGTAAATTTCGAGTATGAGGAGCATTCGGGGTGGTGGCGATCGCAAAACTACGAAAAATGGCTAAGGCTGCGATCGCAGTTCTAGCCGCAGCATGTTTGAGCTTAGGTTTGGTAAGTTGTGGCAGTTCGGATACTTTACGTGCCGCTACTCCCCCAAACGCCCGTAGCCCCGTCCAACTTGCAGGTAACATTACCGAAGTCGCCCCGCCGGAAGCTATTCTGCAACTGCGTCAAGCCTTGGAATTTCGTCAGCCGCAAGTGAAAATCTTGTCTCCCCAGCCCGATGAGGTGCTGCAAGACGATACGGTATCAGCCCGCTTTCAAGTTCAAGACCTACCCATTTTTCAAAATTCAGATTTAGGCTTAGGACCCCATCTTCACGTTATTCTCGATAACCAGCCCTACGAAGCCGTCTACGACGTGCAAAAACCTTTTGTTCTATCCAACCTATCCCCAGGGACTCACACCCTGCGCGTCTTCGCTTCTCGCCCTTGGCACGAAAGTTTTAAGAACGAGGGTGCATACGCCCAAACTACATTTCACGTTTTTACCAAAACCGACGACAACAACCCCAACTCTAGCCAGCCATTATTAACCTACAGTCGTCCTAAAGGTAGCTACGGGGCAGAACCAATCCTACTCGACTTTTACCTTACCAATGCCCCTCTACACCTCGCTGCCCAAGCCGATCCTCAAGACGAAGTTCCCGACTGGCGTATCCGTTGTACGATTAACGGCAAGAGTTTTATCATCGATCGCTGGGAACCGATTTATCTTTCGGGTTTTAACAAGGGCAAGAACTGGGTACAACTCGAATTTCTCGACGAACAAGGCAACCCAGTCAAAAATGTATTTAATAACACCGTCCGCGTCATTTCCTACGATCCGAATAGCCAAGACACTCTCTCAAAACTGGTAAGGGGTGAACTATCCGCCGCCGCCGCCCGTGGTATTGTCGATCCTGACTATAAGGGTGAAGTAGAAGCAGCGCCTGCACCCTTACCACCAGCGATAGAAGAGACTACTCCACCGCAACCAGAAGAAGAAATACCAACCGAAACGAAAGAAAAGCCTGCCGAAACAAAGATTGAAACTCCAGAAACTGAAACTAAAGAACCAACCCCGATACCTCCAGCCAAGGTAGAAGAACCGAAAGGATTTTTCAATCGCTTCCGTCGTCCTTCTGCGGCTACACCATCCCCAACTGTACCGGAAGTCAAAGAATCTCCTGCACCGGAGTTAACTCCACCTGCTGTAGAACCACAGCCAGAAATTTCGCCGGAAGTAGAATCTGCTGTAGAACCAGAAGAGAAACCCGAAGCAGCACCAAAAAAACTAGAGGAAGAACAACCGAAAGGATTTTTCAACCGCTTCCGCCGTTCTCCAGTTGTCGCACCATCTCCAACGCCAGAAGTAGAAGCACCTGCACCAGAATTAACGACTCCTGAAGCAACGGAACCATTACCAGAAATTGCCCCAGAAGTACCAGCAGTAGAAATTACGCCACCAGTCGCACCGACTCCAGCGACTCCCGACTCCCCAGTACGGGCGCACAGCAGTGCGCCCCTACCGACTCCCGACTCTCAACGTTTTGGTGGTTATTTCAATCGTTTTCGTCGTCCACCAACTGCTACACCATCACCCACTTTGCCTGAAGTGGAAGAATCACCCACATCCGAGTTAAATACTCTTGAAGAGGAAACAACTACTCAAGAAACTGCACCAGAGTTAACAACACCAGTAGAACCAAAACCAATTGCGCCAGAAACACCAAAGACTCAAAATCCAATTGGTCAAAAATTTGGTGGTTACTTCAATCGTTTTCGTCGTCCTCAAGTTACGCCATCTCCTAATGTGACACCTGCATTACCAGAAATTACAGAACCAAGCGAACAGCCAATTCCTGACACTAAAAATTCAGGTGATGCGGAGTTGGTTCCGTCTGTTGGTGTACCTGAAAGTATGGGCGATCGCAATTAGCAATAGAATGAAAATTTCTCAAAGCTACATTATTGAAACACAAAGATGTAGGCTCAGATGTGTTTCTCTAGAAGATATTCCACACACATTTTCTGCTACTCAATATCAGGGTTTCAATGATGGTATCTTGTGGGAACCACCTACAAAGGAAGAAGAATTAGTTGAGCCATATCAGCGCAGCATTATATCTTGGGAAAATGGCGAAGCATACACCTTTACTATAGAGTCCAAAGATAGCAAAAATTTTAGATCTCTTGAGGGCGCACGGCTGTGCGCCCCTACTATCAATACCTCTTTTTTGGTTTAGCTAGTAAACGAGCCGCGATCGCACCCCCAATAAATCCAAATAAATGCCCTTGCCAGGAAATACCATATTGTATCGGTAAAACTCCCCAAATCATCCCGCCGTAAAGGAAGCCCACAACAAGAGAAAATAAGATCGCCGCAAAACTCCGTTCAAAATAGCCGCGTAGGAGTAAAAACCCAAAATAACCAAAAATAACTCCACTCGCGCCAACGTGAATTGAATAAGGCGAACCAGTCAGCCATACACCCAATCCGCTGACGAACATGGTAATGATGCTAACGACAAAAAAATCGCTGGTTTCCCGCAACATCACTAACCAGCCTAGAGTTAGAAAGGGAATTGTATTCGCAATCAAATGCCCCAATCCACCGTGTAAAAAAGGAGCTAAGAAAATGCCCCGCAAGCCGATAAAACTGTGGGGACGAATACCAAAAGCGTCTAATCTACCTCTAAAAAAGAAGATATCTATAAATTCGGTAATCCACATCAGGGCGGCGAGTCCACCCAACACTAAAATTTGGGTTTGAATTTCCCGCGCGATCGCTCCAGATTCTTGTTTACTCATAGTTCATAGTTACGAAGTTGGTAGCAGCCTCCCCCACACTCAAAACTTCTTCGCTCAAGCATAATTTGCACTGACTCAGGCAGCAAATACAACAATATCTGTGGCTGTGCTTGTATTTTAAAATGAGTTCAGAAAGTTTAGGTACGATTGCGCGGAGAAAACTCTGTTTTCTCGAATCGCTGCCGCAGTTCATAAATCCCCAGCAGTACGATCGCCACAATCAAAGGTAAAAAGTAGTAAATGCCTCGATATGCTAATAACGCCCCAAATAGTTCGGCTGATGGAATTTGCGCTGATAGCGACAGCAAGAGTACCGTTTCAAACACGCCTAATCCACCAGGGACATTGCTAATAACTCCTGCCAACTGTCCTAAGATGTAGATCCCGAAAAAACTTGGATACGATAGGGGAGCGTTAGCTAATAGCAGAACGTAAAGAACGCCCCCTGCAATTGCCCAGTCGAGGATCGCGATCGCTGTTTGAAATAGTGAAAGCTTACCAGGAAGGCGCGGAATTCCCCACTTGCCGAGTTTCATCGGCTTGTGACTCCAAGTATTCCACAATAAATATCCTGCAACTAAAAATAAAAATATCGTACCAAGCGGAAATAAAGAGTTTGAGGGAATGCGGAGTAAAGAGGGGACAGATACAGGTTCGCCGATCAACACCAAGCCAGCTACCGCAAAAAAACCCAGCCAAAAGCTAACGTGACAGAAAGTAATCACTTTCGCAATTTCTAGAGTCGATAGCCCCCAAGCCGAATAAAATCGGTAGCGGATCGCGCTGCCAGTTAAGAGTTCTAATCCGGCAGTATTGGTAATTGCCTGACTAATAATCGCCGTCAGTGCCACTTTCCGAAAAGGTATGGAACGGCGAATGTATCGCATTGCTAAAGCATCATACCCCGTCAGCATCAAGTAGTTCAGCGCAGTGCAAATCAGTGCAAGGACTATGTAACTTTTGGGAATTTCTGCCAAGCTGCGAAAAATATCTCGATAGTCGAACTCTCGCAATTGAGTTGCGATCGCCCACAACGATACTCCAAATAAGAGTAAACCTAAAATCGGAGAGCCAAACTGAGATAAGCGTTTGAGGTTCATTTAGCAATCTTAATAAATTTTACGAAAAAGCTAAATTTGTATTATCTTCCCGTAATACGTTGCCAGAAGTCATGAATCTAACGTAGTAGATGTGCTGTCAATTATTAATTCTGAGTTAATTGTTATTAAATATACAAAAAAAATAAATACTACTGACTCGCAAGCGGTAACAATCAAAACTGTCACAGCAACAATAGGTAGAAGCCGCAAATTAGACATCATCTCACGTCCCAATTTTGCTTAGCTGCCTAAAAAGGGTCAGGAGTTACGCACAAGAAAGTCTGAGATCTCGATCCCCCCTGGTTCCCCCCTTTTTAAGGGGGGACTTTAAGCCCCCTTTTTAAGGGGGTTTGGGGGATCGACTGCGTAAGTCCTGAAGGGTGTTGGAGGATCTCCGAACGAAGCCGATCTATCGAGCCAAATTTTTGATGAAATTTTGGGAATACTAGAGTCCAGGCATTGCCATGAATCGATAGAGGAGTGTTTTTATGACCCTGTTCGTTAATAACTTACCGCACCAAGTAGCACAAACAGATATTTTAGACCTCTTTGGCAATTATGGTTCTATCAAACATATTTTTTATCCGACTCACTGGAGTACAGGTGAAGGGTTAGGATTTGCCTTCGTTCAAATGACTGCAAAACCTCAAGAAGAAATAGCAAAATTTCAGCTTCACGGTGCTGAGTGGATGGGTAATGCTTTACAAATTCGAGAAGTGAGTTCGGATTAAGTTTGACTGACAATCTGACATGACTCTTATTTAAAGATCGGTTCTAGAACAAGAAGTTATAGAGAAATTTTTGCCTGTTTGGATTCAGAGCTGTATATCGAATATTTAATCAAAAAATCGGGATAGGAAATTAGCTAATTTCCTATCCCGATTGATTCTAGATTTTATACTTTAGCTACGCTTTTACTAACAATTTATACAGCGCTACGACGGTTGATTGCATTCCAAATAAATATAGCAACAATTGCACCAAGCACTGCTAGAGCTATACCAGGAATACTAAATGTTGTGGCTGCCAACTGTAAGGTTCCCGTACTGAGGAAAGTTCCCAAAGTACCACCTACAAATGCACCAATAATACCTAGTAAAATCGTACCTAAGATACCACCGCCTTGGCGACCGGGATAGATAGCTTTGGCGATCGCACCAGCAATTAAACCTAAGACTATCCAAGCTAGAATATTCACTGCTCAAACTCCTTTGAATAATTTATTTCAATACTTTTATGGTATTGATATATACTAAAAAGTCGATCTATCGCACGGAAGAAATTTGAGAATCGCAAGATATATTCGGTTTATACGACAATGAAGGTGAAAACTATTTAAGTAAAAAATTAAACCAGACTGTGGATCTCAAACAACGCTTGCAGAATCACTTAACGGAAATAGTCCGCGATCGCGATCCTTTCCTATCAACAGCAGGACATTTCTTCGTCCGCCAATATATTCATGCAGAACTCAGTCAATGGGGCAAGGTAGACATTCATGAATTTCAAATTAGAGGACAAACTTTTCAAAACTTAATTCTCAATCTTCCTGGCTTGCAACAAAGTAGTAAGAAAGAACCTCCACCAATTTTAATTGGCGCGCATTACGACACCGTTCCCGGTACGCCTGGGGCAGACGATAATGCTACAGGTGTATCGGTACTACTAGAATTAGCAAAATCTTTGGCTACCCAACCAGCCAAACATCCCATTCAACTCGTAGCATTTGATTTAGAAGAATACGGATTTACCGGAAAAGACGGTATCGCTGTAGGTTCGGGTGCGTCTGCATATGCCGATTTATTACGCCAGCAGCAGCAACCGCTACGCCTAATGATTTCCCTTGAAATGTTGGGTTATAGCGATGCCACACCTGGATCGCAACGCTATCCGAGTCCCCTAGAACGCTTCTATCCCAATCGCGGCGATTTCATTGCTTTAATCGGTAATTTATCGATTGTTCCTGACTTAATTCATCTCAGCCGAAATATACGCCAAGTAGGAGTTCCTAGCGAGTGGCTGCCAGTTCCCAACCGAGGTAGGATTGTTCCCCAAACGCGATTAAGCGATCACGCTCCCTTTTGGGATCGAGGATATCGAGCGATGATGGTTACAGATACAGCAATGTTACGCAACCCTCATTATCACAAACCGAGCGATCGCATTGAAACCTTAAATTTAGATTTTCTCACGGGTGTTTGTCAGGGATTAATTCAAGGTATTTATCAATTACGGTAGAGCGATCGCGCCATGCAGCTGTACCCAAGCTACTGCTAACTTACAAATAGCCCTTGCATTGAGGAATGAGTGATGACGGTAGCCGATCGCGCGATAGGACGTTGGCAATTTTGGATCGATCGCGGTGGTACGTTTACCGATATCGTGGCGCAGCATCCTGATGGACGAACGATCGTTCACAAACTCCTGTCGGAAAATCCAGAACGCTATACCGATGCAGCAATTCAGGGTATACGGGAAATACTGGGCGTTCCTGCCGATGCACCCCTACCAGCAGCACAAATTGGCGTGGTGAAGATGGGAACTACTGTCGCGACAAATGCACTGTTAGAACGTAAAGGCGATCGCACTGTCTTAGTCGTGACAAAAGGCTTTCGGGATGCCTTACGCATCGGCTATCAAAATCGCCCCAACATCTTTGCACGGCAAATCGTTTTACCAGAAATGCTGTACGAACGAGTCGTTGAAGTAGAAGAACGCTACAGCGCCCAAGGCGAAGAACTCATTTCTGTTAATCCAGCCTATACTTTAGAACTGCAAGCAGCTTACGATGCCGGAATTCGTTCCTGCGCGATCGTCTTTATGCACGGCTACCGCTATCCTCAACACGAACAACAAGTTGCAGCCGTAGCCCGAAAAATCGGTTTCACTCAGATTTCAGTCTCCCACGAAGTCAGCCCCTTGATGAAACTCGTCAGTCGAGGTGACACTACCGTAGTTGATGCCTATTTATCTCCCATTTTGCGTAGATACGTGGATCGGGTGGCGAGTCAGTTGGGAGGGAGCAGGGGAAAGAGAGCTGAGGAGGCTGAGGAGGCTGAGGGAGCTGAGGGAGCAAAAAACAATTATCAACCAACTACCAACTACCAACTACCAATTACCAATTACCAATTACCAATTACCGATTTCCCCAAATTAATGTTCATGCAATCCAATGGTGGGTTGGCAAATGCCCAGAGGTTTCAGGGGAAAGATAGCATTTTATCGGGACCTGCGGGAGGAATTGTCGGGGCAGTACAGACAAGTTTGATGGCGGGTTTCGATAAGATTATCAGCTTCGATATGGGTGGAACTTCTACAGATGTTGCCCATTACGCAGGCGAATACGAACGGGCGTTAGAAACAGAAGTGGCAGGAGTGCGACTGCGAACGCCGATGATGGCAATACATACGGTGGCGGCGGGTGGCGGTTCGATCGCCCAATTTGACGGGGCGCGGTATCGCGTCGGACCCGAATCAGCAGGGGCAACCCCAGGACCCGCTTGTTATCGTCAAGGAGGACCGCTGACGGTAACGGACTGCAATATCATGGTGGGCAAGTTGCAGCCGGACTTGTTTCCCAAGGTATTTGGAGCCAGTGGAGATTTGCCCTTAGATGCAGAAGTCGTGCAACGCAAGTTTAGTCAACTAGCGGCAGACATTGGAGATGGGCGATCGCCCGAACGAGTCGCAACGGGATTTTTAGCGATCGCTGTGGAAAAAATGGCGAATGCGATTAAGAAGATCTCTCTTCAGCGCGGTTATGACGTGTCGGAATACACTCTCTGCTGTTTTGGCGGCGCAGGCGGACAACATGCTTGTTTAATTGCCGATGCTTTAGGAATGCAGCAGATTTTGATCCATCCCTATGCTGGGGTGCTGTCGGCTTACGGTATGGGTTTAGCAGACGAACGGGCGTTGCGGGAACGTGCCGTGGAGAGGGTTTTAGATGTAGGGTTGGTGGCTGAATTAGAGGAAATTTTAACTCAGTTGGAGTTAGAAACAAAAGCAGAACTAGACCTTACAGATAGGGATCTCCGCGTTGCAGATCGGGTTGAGGTGATGCGGCGAGTACATTTGCGCTACGAGGGGACAGATTCGCCTTTGGTAGTCCGATATGAAGATATAGCAGGAATGCGACAGCAGTTTGAGGCAGCGCACCGTCAACTGTACGGTTTTATTGCTGCCGATCGACGATTAATTGTCGAGGCTGTAGCTGTGGAGGCGATCTTAAAAACAGAGGTGGCTACAGAACCAATTGTGACCCGGCGCACCGACGCACCTCCCGTACCAGTGAAGACAGTACAAATGTATACAGCCAATGCCTGGCACGACACACCTGTATATAGAAGAGAAGACTTACAACCAGGAGATTGTATTTTCAGTCCGGCGATCGTTGCGGAAGCCACGGGGACGAATATCGTCGAACCTGGTTGGCAAGCCGAAGTGACACAGAGAAATCATTTGGTGTTGAGAAGGCGAGAGTCGGAAGTCAGAGACAAAATTCAAAATTCAAAATTCAAAATTCAAAATTGGGACAAGGGAGCAACTACCAACTACCAATTACCAATTACCAATTACCAACTACCCGATCCGGTTATGTTGGAAATTTTCAATAATTTATTTCGGGCGATCGCGGAACAGATGGGTATAACGTTACAAAATACAAGTTCTTCGGTCAATATCAAAGAAAGGTTGGATTTTTCCTGCGCCATTTTCGATTCTCGCGGACAGTTGGTGGCAAACGCGCCTCACATTCCGGTTCATTTAGGTTCTATGAGTGAAAGCGTGACGGCGTTGATTGCCCAGAAAGGCAGTAGCTTGCAACCTGGTGATGTCTATGTATCGAATAATCCTTACAATGGTGGGACTCACCTGCCCGATATTACCGTAATTACGCCCGTTTTTCCCGATTCCCTATACGGGCGGGTTCACCAAGAAACTTCGTTCGTCACAAATATTTCAGGTGAACCCGCCCCTACACCCATCTTCTACGTTGCTTCCAGGGGACATCATGCCGATATTGGCGGGATTACTCCTGGTTCGATGCCACCTAATAGCACGACTGTGGAACAGGAAGGGGTATTAATTGATAATTTTCTGCTGGTATCTCAAGGAGAGTTTCGCGAACCGGAGTTAATGCAACTCCTGTGTGACGGGTTGTATCCAGTCCGCAATCCGATGCAAAATCTTGCCGATCTCAAAGCCCAAATTGCTGCAAACGAACGCGGCGTGCAAGAACTCCACAAAATGGTAGAACACTACAGCTTGGAAACAGTTCAAGCCTACATGGGTTTTGTCCAAGATAATGCTGCCAAGTCAGTACGGAAAGTTATAGAAGGACTCAACAGTGGAGAGTTCGCTTACCAACTCGACAATGGCAGCGTCATTCAAGTGGCGATCGCGATCGATAAATCTACCCGTAGCGCTCGAATCGATTTTACTGGCACTTCACCCCAACTGAAAAGCAATTTTAATGCTCCGGCTGCGGTGTGCAAAGCTGCGGTGTTGTATGTCTTCCGCACTTTGGTAGATGACGATATTCCGCTTAATGCTGGCTGTCTCGAACCTTTGGAAATTATTATTCCTGAAGGTTGTATGTTGAATCCTCGCTATCCGGCAGCGGTGGTAGCGGGAAATGTCGAGACTTCTCAAGCGATTACCGATGCTTTATATGGTGCTTTGGGTGTGATGGCAGCAGCGCAAAGTACGATGAATAATTTTACTTTTGGTAGCGATCGCCATCAATATTACGAGACGATCTGCGGTGGTTCGGGTGCGGGTGCAGATTTTGACGGTACGGATGCGGTGCATACTCACATGACAAATTCCCGCCTTACCGATCCTGAAGTCTTAGAATGGCGATTTCCAGTCTTGTTAGATAGTTTTAGCATTCGTCCCCACAGTGGCGGTGAAGGCTTACATCACGGTGGTAATGGTGTCATTCGCCGCCTTCAGTTTCGCGAACCAATGACTGCTGCCATTCTCTCTGGACGTAGGATTGTACCTCCCTTTGGCTTGCATGGTGGTAAGCCTGGGAAAGTAGGGAGAAATTATATTCAACGCCAAGATGGTACGGTGGAGGAGTTAGGTAGTACGGCGATCGCGCAGATGCAGCCTGGAGATATTTTTGTCATTGAAACCCCAGGTGGTGGTGGCTTTGGTGTTTATGATAGCAGTTTTCAATTGAGGAAAACACACGTTCTGTAGGGGCGCACAGCTGTGCGCCCCTACAAATGTCACCCATGCGAGCGAGAATTCTATGAGAGTCTTTTGGCGAGCGCAAAAATCCCCTAAATACCCCTACCACGCTATCTAAATCTCAACCACTGACAAAAGTAAGATTTAGAGTCAAATTTACATAATTTGTAATCTGTAAATAGATTGATGGCTGCTTGCTTAATCGTCAAGATAATTAAACATTAATAGGTAAAGAAAATTTAAGTAGGCACAATCTTTTACTCATGTCTGAAGAATTTAAGCAAGGCGATAAAGTTGAGTGGAAAACCTCTCAAGGAAAAACCACTGGTGAAGTAGAAAAGAAACTCACTTCTCCTACAGAAATTAAAGGACACCACGTTGCTGCATCGAAAGATCATCCTGAGTATCTGGTAAAAAGCGAAAAAACAGGGAAAGAAGCAGCTCATAAACCAGATGCTTTGGACAAAGTAGAGGAGTAGAATTAAGTTATGAGTCAAGATGTCAATTCTGCGATCGCAGAGTTTCATCAAGTCGTCAATATGACTCCTAAAGAGCTTGAATCTTGGTTGAAAACTGAGGAGTCACAAGCGGTAGGACAAAGAAAGGATGATGACGAGTCAACCGGACATAAATCTGGAAGACGAATCGTTGAGTTATTGCAAAAAAAAGAGGATGAATATACTGAAGACGAGATTTCTCATATGAAGAAAGTCATCAGTTACGTCCACCGTCATAGCGCCCAAAAACCATCGCACGATATTGAGAATTCGCGCTGGTATTATTCCCTAAAAAACTGGGGTCACGATCCGCTGAAGAAGTAAATCATTCGGTAGGGTGCGTTAACAATAACACACCCTATTGTTAATCGATCCAGAAGTGCTATATATAGCTCGACAATTAAAAAATTATTTAAGCATTTGCAGACAAGAAAGGAATATTTTCAGCCAAAGCATCCTTCACGATTGTTCCTTGTTTGCTTGCCCAATATTGACTCAAAAAATGAATTTGTCTCAAACCGACAACTAAATTCAAGCCAGGTACAAATATCCACCAAACAGTTAGCGGTTCTTTCATTCCTGCTTCTCGATACAGCGCATTCACAGTTTTATACAGCTTGAACTGCACGATATAAATCCAAACCACCCCCAGCAGTGAAAACCAGCCGAACCAACCTGGTACGTCAGGATCGTAAATCCGTAACAATTGGGGAACGACAACCCCTAGTACAAAAGGTGCTAAGCACAACGTCCCAGACCACCCATAACCGTTGTAGCGGCGTAATTCTTCTTGGATAATCCATTTATACCAGCCGTAATACAGCATCAGACTAGCAACAGACAGTAAAATGACACGCCAAAGAGGACGGGGTTTACCTATGAATCGGTCAGACATATGAAAGGAGAAGCTTTTCTTTACATTACTTCATAATAAATCGAATGAAGCTATCTCGCACTCTACGAAGCACGACGCACGAAAGGTAAAAGGTCTGATAAGATGTCTTCGGCAAAATGCTCTTGAGGATAATGCCCCGCTTTTTCAAGTTTGACTATCTCTGCTTGGGGTAGGCTGCTGGCAAATTTCTGGGCGATTTCGACAGGAAGCCAAGGATCGTTTACACCCCAGACAATTAAAAGTGGTTTCTGCCAGTCTTGAAAACCATCGGCAATTTCCGACATAGACGGGGACATTTTCAGATTGCGTACCGCCGTCATCAGCGATCGCCCCGCTTTTGAACTTTTCAAAAAAGGCTTGCGAAATATGTCTAAATCTGCATCCGAAATCTGGTAACGGCTACCACCTTCGAGGGTACGATCCACCAATAAAGGATCTTGCGTCGCCATGTCTCCCGCAAAAGGTAGTCCCCACTGTTGCATCTGCCAAGGTAGTTTAGCAGCCGTAGTCAAGGGAGTATTGAGAATGGCAATATTTTCGACGCGATCGCTATGGCGTAAGGCATACTGCAAGCCTACCGAACCCAAAAATCCTTGCACGACCAAACAAAAGCGATCGATCTCCAAAGCTTGAATAAAGTCATCTAATGCCTTGACAAAAGCATCGGGAGTGTAATTAAAATCCCGCCCTTGGGGTTTTGCTGACGAACCAAAGCCAATCAAATCGGGAGCGATCGCCCTTGTTCCCTGACTCCCCAAAGCAGGCATAACGTGTCGCCAACCGTAGCTATGGGAAGGTAAACCATGTAACAGCACCACTGGCAGCAGATCGCTCATTCCAATCGGAGCAACCTCGCGGTAAAACCATTCTAGGGAACCAACATTAATTTGATGTTCTGTAATAGACACGATACTTTATTGGTAATGGGTAATGGGTAATGGGTAATGGTTGATAGCAACCAACAACCAACAACCAACAACCAACAACCACTCTTAACCAGAAGATAATATCATTTTGCGGATCGCTTGTGCGGTAGCGGGTGCGAGTAAAACACCGTTGCGATAGTGTCCTGTCGCTAAGAGGATATTGCTAAATCCTGACAGGTAGTCAATTATGGGGGCGGAACGACCTTCAGGACGGGGACGCAAACCAGACCAGGTTGCGATCGTATTGGCTGTCGCCAGAGCGGGACAAAAAGCGATCGCCTGTTGCATGACTGCCTCTAACAAGGCTGGTGCTGCCTCGATTTCTCGTCCAATGGCAGGAAATTCCACCGTTGCTCCTACCCAATATTCAGTGGCTTGTTGACCCCCATTTAGAGGGACAATATGCACGTCGTTACCCGTGATGACGGGTTGAAAATCTGTGTTACCCAGAGGGCGATCGAGCTTGAGGTGAATAGCTTGACCTAGTACGGGTACGATGTCAAATTTTAGCGGGGGTGAAGTTTCTGTTGACAGAGATGGTAACGAGCCTAAGCCAGCCGATACAACTAGCCAATCAACATTCAAATGCGATCGCTCTCCAGAAATTGTTATTTGTCTGATGCGGCGATCGTCGGGCAAACCACCTTTAGCATAACTAGAACTGAAATTAGATTCCTCTATCTGTGTTCCAAAGTAAAATTTGACACCGTTGCGTTTTGCTCCTTCAACTAGAGCTAAAGTTAAACTCACCGGATCGACTTGCCGATCTTGGGGCGAGTAAATTGCCCAAGTCGAGGGATTGCAGTTAATTTGCGGACAATAAGACTTGACTTTTGCCCCATCCCAAATTTCTAAAGCTAAGCCTTGAGAGGCGCGAGTCGCGACGAGTTTCTCCCAAGAACCGAGTTCTGCTGCCACGCACAACATCAAAATTCCCTGCCGATTAAAGGGGATGTGATGCCCTGTGAGTGCTTCTAATTCTGGAATGAGGGTTTCATAGCGTTGGATACTTGCCTGTCGCAACTGCCACGCCCTACCCTTAGTTTTATGGCTGATGACACCCATCAAAACGCCCAAAGCCGCTTTTGTTGCTGCTTGCGCTGGCAATTGGCGATCGAGGACAGCAACCTGTAACCCTGGAACTTGGCTCAGTTCGTAGGCGATCGCTGCCCCCACTATACCGCACCCGATAATTACTACTTGAGTCATATTTGAGCGGTTAGGAGTAAGGGATAAGGGAAATTTTGGGTTTTAGATTTGGAATTATAGATTGTAATTCCCCCTTGTCTTCCTTGTCTCCCTTTCCCCGACTCCCGACTCCCTACTCTGCTGTTTGAGGAAGCAACTGAAGAAAGTTGTCGATGTCTGCTATGGCTTCTCTGGCGTTGAGCAAGACTTTTTTCGCATCGCCTTGTTGAGCAGCTTGATCGACCGCTACTAGGTCGTTAAAGAAGTTTCGCGTAATCTGCTTTGCTTTAGATTGATCTTGCGGCAGCAGATTGCGCGTCATGTAGTTCATAGTCAACCGCAGTTCTCCTAAAGGTCCGTGGACGAAATTACCGACATCGATCCAATCTTTTCTTTGTACTAAAGACGGGATTTCTCTGCTGGCGCGATCGCGCAAGCTTTGGATATCGGGAATGTACTGCTGGATCTGCTGAATTTGAGCCGAGCTGTAGGTCGGGGGTACTGTGGCAGTGCTGGGACTACTACAGCCGATGAGAAATGTTGCCAAAATTACCAAAATAAGGGATAAGAACGATCGATGGCGCAACATAGAATCAATTGCTTGTAACTGCTACTAATCAGTGTCATTTTAGATCGCTAATGGTAACAATCAATCCTAGCTATGGGAGTGAATTCAAAGATTTTAGATTTAAGGCAGAAGGCGAGGGGTGAGAGGTAAGAGGTGAGAGGCGGTAAATCCGAGCTAGAGGGGCATTGATTTAGTTGTAGTCCCAGCCCTACCATGCAGCGCCAAGCATCTGACGTGTCATCTTTGCTAGTTCTCGTATCGGCATTCAGTTGCGCTTGGCTCCAGGGTCGTCAATGCCAGTAAGGTGAGGGGCGTGAATTTTAATTTACCGGAGAGGTCAACTGGTAAAAAATAATTGGAATTTATGTCAATTCTTCTGTTTAAGAAAGTCGTGTTGAGTACAGCAAAAAGCTTTTTGTGCCGAGAACAAAAAAAGTTGCGATCGCAGTATACGATTCAGAACCCATACTGAAATTTCTTCAATAACCAAACCAGAAGCTTATGAGCAGTTCTAAATGATTTGTAAAGCAGGCTTCTAGCCTGCGGTAGGCTAGAAGCCTGCTCCACATTCATGAATCAAATAGGATTGCTATATAACTTCGCTGAAAATGAATTTTGGTAGTTTTTCTTGGTACTTCTCTATATCTACCATAGAAGAGCTTTATAGTAAAGATTAATTTTTTGCATCCATAATTTGGTAAATTTCCTAATCGTTGGGTCTGTTGTTTGCTAGATTCTTTGCAAGTTAGTTTATTTTAATTTTGCAGATTTCCACGTCAAAGCGAAATTAGGTCGTGCGGCTACAAACGCAGCAAACATAGAAGTTTACTGTGCTGATTTTTCCTGTTTTATCCGGTAGAAATCAGCAAATAATTTTGATTGAGGTGCGGTGATGACTCGAAAAAATGGATTTGTTGGACGACGTAATTTGCTCAAATTGGTAGGTGTAGGAGGAGCTAGCATAGCTGCTACTAGTGTTGTTAGTAGTTCGTGGGGTACACAACCTGCGGTGGCACAACAAACAGACACGAAAGAAAAACCACAACCCGTCAGTCCAGATAATGCTCTCAAGAGATTGCTGGAGGGCAACCAACGGTTTATGAAAGAGAAGCGGCGTACTCCTAATCAATCGCGATTGCGTTTGCAGGAGATTGCCACAGCTCAATATCCTTTTGCTTCTGTTTTAGGCTGTGCGGATTCGCGAGTTCCAGCAGAAATTGTTTTCGATCAAGGGCTAGGAGATTTGTTTGTCGTTCGGCTTGCTGGGAATGTTGTCAGCCCTACAGCTACAGGTAGCCTAGAATTTGCTACATCGGTGCTAGGTTCTCAACTGATTATAGTTTTAGGACATGAAAGATGTGGTGCAGTACAAGCAGCACTCAAAAGCGATGCGCTTCCTGGTAGAATTGGCACTTTTGTTGAGGATATCAAACCAGCATTAAATGGAATAAAATCTCAATCAAATGATGCAGTTAATGATGCTGTTGTAGCTAATATTCGGTATCAAGTTAACTTACTACAAGAGAGTTCTTCAATACTAACTCAACTGATCGAAGAGAGGAAGTTAAAAATTGTAGGTGGTCGTTATGACCTAGATACTGGAGCAGTTACTCTAATAACTTAAATTTGGGCGGGGAGCGATCGCCTACTTTTTTTGGCATATACTTCTACAGCGGCAGCGCTAGAGATGTTTATTCAGAAATGGCGATCGCTCTCAGTCACATCATTTATGGGAAATTTCCTGAAGGTCAAGCTGTAACTGTATATTTGGTAACGATCGCTCTACGAATATTTGCTCTACAAATGTGAGAAAGCTGTTTACTGTTCGTGAATTATTTAAGATAGCTATAATATACTAGGTTTTAAATGTTGCTTTGAAATAGCTGTAATTACAACTAATCGCTGTTAAATTGAGTTAGATATTATATATAACCAGGGGTATAACTCCTAACATTTATATTGTTACTGTGTAGAAATATTAAAAAAAGCTTAAATTGCGTATACTGCGAAAATAATTATGATAAAAAATTACGCATTGCTATACATTAAAACTTTATGATTCATCCAGACACAGAATTACGTCTTGTTAATGAAATTATTGGTTACGGTGTATTTGCTACTAAATTTATTCCTCAAGGAACGATAGTGTGGGTATTGGATGAATTAGATCAGCAATTCGACGAGGGATATATATTGTCTCTAGACCGACTTCAACAAGAGCACGTATTCAAATATTCTTTTCGAGGAAGAGACGGTAACTATATACTATGTTGGGACATTGGTAGATATATCAATCATAGTTTTTATGCCAACTGTATTTCTACAGCTTATGACTTTGAAATAGCTCCTAGAGACATTTATCCTGGTGAAGAATTAACCGATCACTATGCTTGTTTTAATTTAGACAAACCTTTTGAATGCCTTCCAGAGCCAGGTATCACCAAAACTAAAGTTATGCCTGATGATTTTTTGTTACTATATCCAGAATGGGATAGACAAGTTGCTGAAGTCATGCCCTATTTCAATTGCGTCGAACAGCCATTAAGAAAGTTTATTTCAAGTAAATTTGTAGACAAAGTGAATGCCGTTGCTGCTGGAGAAGAACGGCTTGATTCCGTACTTGATACCTACTACGACCGTCAACATAGACTAATAACTGCATAGAATATATCCAGTTCATTAAGTCATTGTTGTGTTTTCTATGCTACAAAAAAATCTCAAAATCCTACTTTACAGTAGTAATATTTGGTACTTAGGCGAAGGAATGTTTGCTCCGATTTTTGGTTTATTCACTCAAAAAATTGGAGGTAATATTCTTGATATTAGCGGAATTTGGGCTACATATCTAGTTGCTACAGGAATTTTTACCATCCTAGTTGGAAGGCTATCAGACCGCAATATAAGCAAAGCCAAACTCATGATAATTGGCTATGCTTTAAATGCCATTTTCACATTTTGCTATCTATTCGTATCTTCTCAACTAAGTTTGTTTGTCGTTCAAGTAGGGTTGGGAATAGCTTCTGCTTTAGCAACTCCTACCTGGAATGCTTTATATGCACAATATGAAGATAGAGGAAAGGCAGGGCAAATTTGGGGCTTGGCTGACGGACAATCAAAAGTCATGACTGGTCTTGCTGTAGTGCTTGGGGGAGTGATTGTTAATTGGTTGTCTTTCAATACTTTATTTATCACAATGGGAACGATTCAAGTTATTGCTACCTTGTATTCCATTCAGCTGTTAAAGCAACAGGGACGTGCAGCAACAACTACTGATAAAAAGCATTTGCTAAGAAAACATCAAATAAATTCAAGCGATTGACACAAGCAAAACTAGCAACTTCTAGATAACTAAAACTCAAACCACACGCCATAAATTGCCCAAATTGCCATTGCGCGCAAATAATAGCTTGCCCGAAAAGTACCAACAGATGTAATTGCCTCTGGAGTACGGAATTGCAAACCATTTTCATAAATTTGATTGACAACTGTTTCTGTTAATTGTAGTGCCTCAGCTTTCATTCCCATTTGCAAGAGAAAAGCCGCCAATCCAAAATTAATTCCCGTCCATACTTCTAATGGATGGGTAGCATTAGGATTTTCAGGAGAACCATTCGGTTTTAAACCATTCGCCGCCCCAAATTTTCCCTGATGAAATTTCAAAAAGCAAGCATCGTATATAGTTTTGAGTGCAGATAAAGCACATTCTTGCGGTACAATGTCAGGTAGTTTTAATAAACGAGCGTAAAATTGTCCGCAGAGTTGATCTGCCATTACGACATCAGAACCGCTATTGCTATCCAAGCGATAATATTGTCCGTTCCAAAGTTTTTCTTGGTAGATAGGACGCGATCGCGATAACCAAGATTGATAAGTGTCGATCGTTTCTTGTAGAGAGGTTACATGTAGAGACGTTACATGTAACCTCTCTACATTGTTGAGTAAAATTTTACCAATGGCGATCGCCGCTTCTAAAGCCGCCAACCACAATCCCCCACAATAAGCACTAACACCCTGCAACTTCCAATCATCAAAAGTTTGATCTGGCGCACCAGAATTTTCAGGAATTCCATCGCCATCTTTATCGAAAGTTTTCAAATAGTTGAGGGCTTGAACGATCGCCTCCCAACATGATGCTAAAAACTCTACATCAGTTGCACCTGTCAGTAAATAGTCTCGATATACCTGCAAGACAAAATCGCTGGGTAAATCCTTCCACAAATTGCAATCTTGATATGCCGTGTAATTTGTCTTTTCCCAAACGTGTTCGTTGGGTGCGCCTAAATCGTGAGGTGTTGCACCAGCAACTTTACGCGGCGCGAGGGGCATTTCTGCCCCGATGGTAAGGTAATATCCAATGAGGCGACGATGATTGTCACTAGCAGGAATAGCCCGTGCAAAAGCACGCATCACAGCCTTTTCTAACTCTGGAAATAAGATTAATAGAGCAAACGAACCGTAAAGCCGCACGTCAAGGCTTTCGTACCAGCGATAATCAATACATTCTAAAATGGCAAACTGACCGATCGGATCGCGCTCTGTCGCCGCACTCCACAGCGTCCCACCACTGGTAAGATCGTAAAGTTCGTTAAACAATGCCATTTTGAACCAATTGGGCAGATCGGTTTTATCTAAAATTGGTTGCTGCCAAGCTTGAATTTGAGATTGCCAAGACTGGTATGCTTGTAAGGCTGTACGCGCGATCGCCCAAGCATTTTTACCCGTGCGATCGAAAAAATCTGTATGGCGACGATAATATTTGACCCCAGCAGCAAATTCCGTAACGGGAAAATCCCAAGTTAAGACAAAGGGAATCGTGCGAGTTTCTCCTGGTTGAAGTGTAAAACGAATGGCGATCGCACCTGCAATTTGTTCTCCCTCTATAGCTGGTGTCTCATCTTGTATATTGGGTAAAGCACCTGATTGGGCAAAACTTGTCCATATATCTTCTCCCGTACCGACAGGATTCCAACGGGTGTGATGAAAGACTTCTACACCTGGCTGTTTTGCCGTAGCAATACACCACTGCCCGTCTCCTTCCTCTACATCCTCGCTATTATCTCGCCCTAATACGCATCCCACATACTCGGATTCCACCAACCGATTAAAATTTCCCTGGCTTTCTCCCCAGCGCGATTTATATTCATACACTGGGCTACCATCATCTCTAATTTTTACTTCTGAAGATTTACTGGCATTGGTAAACCACCCCGTCATATTCTGCCAGGACAGCATAATACTCAGAGTCATAGGGGCATTAGTAGGATTATGGGCAGTCCAGACAAATACACCCACTGGATAGCTGCTTTCTTGATAGTTATTTGCCCAAATTGGCGAAAACTGTTCGCAGGTTAACTGAGATTGAAACACACCCTCATACACAAACCAGCTACGAGGATACAACGCATGATACGTGCCTGTATGGGCGTGTTGTTCGCCCCTAGATGGATACCACTGCCAATTCTGCAATCCATCGTCAGGTGCTTCCGTACACAAAGCGTAAGCCTGACGAGATGCACTCCGTTCAGACACGCTTTCAAACACGCTAAACTGACAAGCAGGCATCGGCTGAAAAATATGCTCGCCGCCGTCCACCTGCCACACGTTAAAATCACCCCTAGAAGACCGACCGATACAACCCGCACCAAAGCCCCCTAAAGGCATACCGTGCCAGGGACCATCATCTAAATTACTTGCGGTACGGACAGTATAGGGCTTATCCCAGCCCAGACCGATAGGGCGCTGCCAGGTACAGTTAGGAATATTCATCATTAAGGTGCTGAATTGCATCCCATAGATTTTACTCTTGGATTTGGTAATTGGTCATTGGTAATCTAAGATCTTGCAGTTGTTGCAACGTCCGCCTGGGATTCAAATCCCAGTCTCATAGCTTAAGTCGGATAAATCCGACTGTAACTAGTTTTTAGTCTACTTCAGTAGACTTGTGCTATTAGCCCAGAAATTAATTTCTGGGCGGGTCTGGACACAAGTTGAGATTGCTGCAAAATCTCAGTAATTGGTAATTGGTCGTTGTAAATTTTAACTTTTAACTTTTGACTTTTGACTTTTTACAATCCTGCATACCATTCATAGCCTTGGTCTTCCCAGTAGCCTTTGACGGGTAGGAGGCGATCGCTAAGGATGATGTTAGTGACCCATTTACTTTGCTTGTAACCTAATTTAATTGGCGAGGCGAGACGTAAAGGCGCACCGTTATCTATTGGTAAAGGTTGCCCGTTTTTCTGATATGCCATCAACGTTTGTGGGTGCAGACACGATGCTAAATCCCAGCTTTCGTAGTAGCCGTCAGCGGATTTAAAGTAAACGTATTTTGCCTCGGGTTTAGGTTGGGCAAGATTAATAATATCCCGCAATCGAACTCCACCCCACTGCACGATCGCCGCCCACCCTTCCACGCAGACGTGACGAATCACCATTGAGGCAAGGGGCATTTGCTGAATTTCTATCATGCTGAGGCTGAGGAATTTATTGACTGCACCATCGACAACCAGACGAAATTTGGTTGGATCGATTTTTGGAGTAAAGTTAAATGAGTTAACAATTAATGCTTCTGGTTCGATCTCGCTGACTGGAAATTCTGGTGCGAGTTTTTCAGGATTGAAAATTAAAGTTTCAACTTTTTGGTTCAATGGTTCGGAGACTTTACCGACTATATCTTCAAATAAAGGCGTGCCACATCCACCTAATAATAAACTGACGCTGGAAAGCCCAGAAAGTTTTAGAAAGTGACGACGTAATAGTCTTTGGCGAGGGATTTGAATCTGATTCATATTGTTATAGATAAGCTTACCAAAACATCGATTCCAAAAGGCGATCGCCTCCGACTTTTCGTCCTAGTAAGGCGTGGATTGTGGCAAAGATAATCACGATTGGGACGGTAGCGAAGTGAACGATTCGCAATGCTTGCCAATCGCCAAAACAATCGACAATCCAGGGGAATTGAGCGGGTTTGTACATACCCAAGCCGCTAAATATGGCAAGTAATAAAATGGGAACGATCGCCGTGTAAGCGATCCGATGCCATGCATAAGCACGACGCTTTTGGTTTTGACTCAATTTCAGTGCTTTGATGTCTTTATCGCTGACAAATCGATGTTTCCAACGACGGGAAACGAGGATATAAACCCCATAAAACACCAAGTTGAGCGAAAACAGCCACATTGCAGCAAAATGCCAGTGTCTACCACCAGCCAGCCACCCTCCAAGGGCAAAAATTGGTGGAATATGCCAGCCAGCACGCCCGCCAAATACGGGGTTAGCATTGTAGATTTGCAGTCCGCTGGTCAGCATAATGAATAAACTAACAATATTTACCCAATGAAAAATTTTGGCGGCGATCGCTTGTCTTGGGAGTCGAGACGGAAATTTCATATCAGTTATCAGTTAGAGCCTTTTTCAATTGGATGAAATACAAGATCTGTAGGGGCGCACAGCTGTGCGCCCCTACGAATGTATCGCATCATAATGAGAATCGCGATATCAGTTATCAGGCAACCATCAACTACCAATTACCAACTACCAAAATGATGACCCTTTATTTACTAACAGATTTTATTAGCTCAGAGTGCGTTGTTGGTGACTCACCTGTCAGTTATTGGTATGAGGGTTATTGTCCTCACGCGGGTAAACTACTAAGACTACCCCGCACTCCTTTTGTAGAAGCGATCGCAATTGGGTTGATGCAACAGCTTGCTACTAACGCGCGGTATTCCCATGAGGGGAAAATGTATGGCGTGTTGCTCGTCGAGACTGCTGCTGGGGAACGGCGAGTGCTGAAAGCATTTTCTGGGCTTTTGCATGGTTGTAGCACGGTTGCAGGTTGGGTGGGGGCGATCGAGGGCAAAGAGCTGGCTTTAGAAGAAGCCCGTACCCTGGATATGTTAGCAGCAATGAAACAAGAGCTAATTGCCTTGCAACAAATCCCAGAGCAACAAAAGTATGCAACGTTAGTGCAGGATTTTGAAACGCGCTGGCAGCAACTGACAATCCTACATCGCGATCGCAAGCAACAGCGACAATTTCAGCGCCAGGTATGCCAAAATACCCTCACGGGTCATACTTTAGTAGAGGCATTAGCACAACTAGACGAACAAAGTCGTCAGGATGGGATCGATCGCAAGCTGTTTAAGCGTCAACGAGATTGTCTGTTACAACCGCTCCAACAGGCGATCGAGCAAGCAGATAAAAGAACGCACGAGTTGAAACAACAGCGGAAAAGTTTATCTAGGCAGCTGCAAGCACTGATGCACGCTAGCTATAGGTTGAGCAATTTCGCAGGGGAGTCTCTACCACTACAGCAGTTGATGGCGGGTTCGCTACCTACTGGAACTGGGGCTTGTTGTGCGCCAAAGTTGTTGCATTATGCGGCAACTCATAACTTGAAGCCACTGGCAATGGCGGAGTTTTGGTGGGGATCGCCTTCGACTAATGGCGAAAAAGTGCAGGGGGAGTTCTATGGAGCCTGTACGGAACGCTGTCAGCCGTTGATGGGGTTTTTATTGTCAGGTTTACAGCAGAGATCCCCCCAACCCCCCTTACAAAGGGGGGCAATCAGATCCCCCCAACCCCCCTTAATAAAGGGGGCTAAGAACGATTTTGTTTCCCCCTTTTTAAGGGGGACTAAGGGGGATCTCCAAAATCTGTGCATCCAAACTAAGAAATCTATTCTTTATGAAGACGAGTGGCTGATTGCTGTGAATAAACCGCCAGGACTGCTCTCCGTTCCCGGTCGTTGTAGCGATCGCTATGATAGCGTCGTGTCTCGTTTACGTCACTTACTGCCCGATGGCATGGCGATCGCAGCTCCACATCGCCTCGATCTAGAAACGTCAGGTATTTTGCTACTGACTCGCGATCGCGCCTCTTATCGTCATCTGAGCCAGCAATTTCAACAGCGGCGAGTGCGTAAAGTTTATGAAGCGGTACTTGCCGGATGCGTGACGCAAGAAAGCGGTACGATTCAACTGCCACTTTGGGGCGATCCTAGCGATCGCCCTTATCAGAAAATTGATGCACGGGGAAAACCTAGCTTAACGGAATTCCAAGTCATCACAAAATTGGAGAATTCCACGCGAATTCAGTTTTTTCCGTTAACAGGACGAACGCATCAGCTTAGGGTTCATGCTGCCGATCCTAGAGGTTTAGGAATACCCATTTTGGGCGATCGATTGTACGGTTGTCGCGCCCAAGTAGAGCGTTTATGCTTACACGCGAGAGAACTTTGTTTCGAGCATCCCCACTTAGGGAAAAGTATTTCTCTACAAGTAGAGACTCCGTTTTGATAGTTATCAGTGATGAGTGGTGTGTGGTGCGTGGAGGGTGAAAATACCTGCCGTCATCAACTAATGACCAATTATTCATTACGACTCACTTTTAAATTCTTCCGCTGTATTGTGCCGTACACTAGCAAAACTGCAAGTACGATCGCTGCTACTACTGCGGTTATTGAAATGACAGGATTATTGAGAGATAAATGACGAACTGCGATCGCCACATACGCCCAAACAAATACCAACGTAAAGGCAATATCTGCCCGTTGAATTGCAACTACAGAGGCGATCGCTGCACCAATAAGTAGCATAATGACAGTCCATCCTAGAGAGCTTATGCCCCAACCATCCCAATTAGAAATATACAGAGCAGAGGCAATATTAACAATCGTTGCTACAGAAATCCAACCTAAATAAATACTAAATGGTACGTGTACCAGCCATTTGAATTCTCGCGATACTCTTTTGCCAATTTCTAATTGCAAGTAAGCTCCAATTAAGGAAATTAGAATTGCTAGCATTGCTATTACTGAAAGCCAAAATAGCTGTAGCGTGAAGAGATATACCCAAGCAATTTGAGCTAGACAAGCAATAATTAGTAAGACATCAACTCGATGCAGAGTTGAATTTTGGCGCTGTGCTGGAAGAAACTGATAAACGCCATAGGCAATTAATCCGAGATAAATTAATCCCCAAATAGCAAAGGCATAATTTGCTGGCGTAATTTGCACGCCTTGAAGGATGGTATTGGCAATTTCACCAATATTTAATCCTCGAACTGGAAAGAAATTTGACAAGACGTTAACGCTGAGAGTCGCCAAGATAGCAAATAGTGTTGCCAAAGGCAGTACAATTTCTTTACCAGAACCTTGTGTGGATGCTTTCATAAATTTTTTCTCAAGCTGCGATCGCAGATGCACGCTCTTATATTGGCTCTCTTATACTGACTTTATATTTGGAAAAGATTGCCCCTCTACGGTTGGATCGCTCGATCCTGCTACGGGTTGAATATCGTAGTGCGTGCTATTAGCTGCTATGTTAGCCACGATTTCTGCAACTACATCTGGTTGGGCAGATGAGACAAGCGTAGAAGGATAAACTGCTTTTCCCCAAGTTGGATGGACGATCGCGGCACACTGACCGCTACGATCGATTGTATAGCCCAGGGTAGCGCCGACAACTTTCACATCGCTCAACCGCACTTGACCGGGAGGAGAAGTCATAGGGAAACCAGTGCGCGGGTCGAACATATCTGCTAAGTATCCCATTGTTCCCAGTTGGGCAATGATTTGGCTGCCAAATTCTAGAAATTGTTGCCGAAATTCGTTCTTATAGATTTCTGTCTCAACTGTCCGTTCCAAGAAAGCAAATTGACACAGTTGTAAAACTACAACCACAGATAAAACTGGCAACGACCAACTCGGTAAAAGCCGATTTAAATGAGTGCGAATGAATCTAGGAGCTGGGTGAACTGAGTATTGCAGCATTTAATCAATTAATATGCTTGCTGAATATCTTCTAGAGCTTTTTGTAAATCTGGTGCGTGCAACCAACCAACAAAGCCTGCATACAAACATTCTCCGGTAGGAGAGGCAACAAAGACACAATCAATCCCAAATAAGTTCTTGCAAGTGCGAATAGTAGCACCATTTGGCAGTGCGATCGCAATTTGGGCTTTACTAAAATCGCGGCGATGACCGTCTGTCATGCCTGGTACTGCCTGCAACCGTTGTACGATATCGTCATAGACGATCGCCTCACCAACATTAGCATCCATCCAAAAGTCTTGAATGATGGTGGCAACCGTAGGATAATTTCGCAAGACGGCATGAGCTAGCCCTGGCAAGCAGATAAACCGAGCATTTTGAAACTTTGTCGATTCTACTGGAACCGTGCCATCGCTACCGCCATCAATATCGCCAGCAATAACTAATGTGGGAATTATAGAGGCGATCGCGGCTGCAATTGGCTTACGATTTTTTCCCAGATCGCCAGCAATCCCAATTCCCCAATTTAAAGGATCGATCGCCCGTGCCACATCTGCACCACCGACTGGCGATGCAATCAAAACCAACGAGTGAATTCTAGACCACCACTCGGGATGGCGGTGCAACAGCTCCAACCAGATCAAACCACCCATCGAATGACCGATAATCTTCAGCGGTACGTCTGGATATTTGGCAATCTGTTCGCTAGCCAGCTTTTCCACTGCCTGAATCAAAGGCTCAATTCTCACCCAAGTTTGAACGTAACCCAAACTCGGCGCAAAAACTGGAATTGTATCTGTGACCAACCGACGCGCCAGTAGCATCATGGCACGGTTATCATCTGCCCAGCCGTGCTGCACGAATAAAAGAAATGCCGGATCTACCAATCAGTCATACTCCCACACTACCCAAGGCTTGCTGAATAATTACAGCCTCCATCTCTGCTAGTTTAGCTCCCGCGATCGCGAGATTGTAGGGAAAAGGACGGGGACGAGGAATATAATCTCGCGGTTGCGTCGGACGATGGCGCAGAACGGCGTTAACGATCGTGCATGGTTCGGAATCTAGATTTATTGCACCGTGTAGCACGCCTGGGGGAATTTTAACAACTTGAGGCAGGCGATCGCTCAATGGAGTGTAGCGATACTGCTTATTTTCTAAAGTCACGAGGGCTAAACGCCCTCTAACAACTAAAATCTGGTCTGTCTGAGATTTGTGAACGAAGAGATCGTCAATCGTGTGCGGCGGAATCTGTACCAACATTGTCTCGTGGCTGGACTGGGGAGTATAAAACTGAGCCATTCCCCCTTGAATTGAAGCTAGCGGATAGATCTCAATACCCCGATGAGCAGCCATACCAGATCCGTTTAGACTAAGTGGTTCGCTCCTAATCTAACCCAGTTTTCTGTAAAAAAGTGTTGCGCTAGCAACAGAATGTAACCAAATGTGGTAATGAATTGTAGAGACGTTACACGTAACGTCTCTACAATTCTCCCGAATCCTGTACGGGCGGGTTTTGAACCGAGATTTACGGTTGAGGTTGTCAATCTAGTTGCTAAACCCGCCCCTACGAATCCCGATTAACTTAAAGAAAACGTCAAACTCTCAGGGTGGGCGGGATCGCCTTGCATTGCCACCCCTCTCCGATTTGCTTGCAGATGGCGCAGAATTTTATAAATTGCCTCAATTTGGTCTGTGGCTGCGGCTTTCTCGGCAATTTGTGCCAGAGATAAAGGAGTTTTAGCCTCTTGCAGGACTTGCAAGACTTGTTTTTGCAAATCTAACACCACGGCGGCTGCTTTTTTCCCTGCTTCTACGCCTGGTTGGTGGTAGGCGTTAATATTGACTAGCGAACCATAGAAACCTACAGCTCGTTCGTAAAGGGCAATTAATGCGCCTACTGTGTGGGGGTTGACTTGGGGAATGGTAATGGTAATGGAATCGCGCTGTTTTTCATACAAGGCTTGGCGGGTTCCTTGGAGGAAGCCAGAGAGATAATCTCCAGCAGTTGCGCCTGGATCGATGTCTGGCGAGGAGCCCGAACGGTCTTCCAAGACTTCGATAAAGGTAGCAAAGAAGTTGGGTACGCCTTCGCGCAATTGCTGAACGTAGGCATGTTGGTCGGTCGAACCTTTGTTACCATAGACGGCGATTCCTTGGTGGACGATGTTACCGTCGAGGTCTTTTTCTTTACCCAGAGATTCCATGACCAATTGCTGCAAGTAACGGGAAAATAGTAAGAGGCTGTCTTTATAGGGCAGCACCACCATATCTTTTTCACCGCGTCCGTTCCCAGAGTAATACCAACTGAGGGCAAGTAGGGCGGCGGGATTGGTTTTGAGATCGGTAACGCGGGTTGCTACATCTATTTCTTTTGCGCCAGCCAGCATCGCGCGGATGTCGATACCCTGCAAAGCGGCTGGTAGCAAGCCGACGGCGGACAGTTCTGAAGTGCGTCCCCCCACCCAGTCAAACATGGGGAAAGTGGCTAGCCAGCCTTCTGATTTTGCTTGCCGATCGAGTTTGCTATCGGGAGTCGTGATGGCGATCGCGTGTTTGGTAAAGTCTAAATTGTGACCTGCATAGGCTGCTTTGAGTTCAATCGTGCCGTTACGCGGTTCTGGCGTGCCTCCAGATTTGGAAATGACGATAACTAAAGTGCTGGTGAGACGATTTCTCACCCGCGTTAACACGCGATCGATCCCCGCCGGATCGGTGTTATCAATGAAGTGAATCGCCAGGGGAGGAAAATCAGGAGCTAAAGCTTCAGCGACAAATTCGGGACCGAGTGCCGAGCCGCCAATACCAATAGAGATAATATCAGTGTAGCGGGGTGCTTGGGGTGGATGAATTGCTCCGCTATGAATTTTTCGGGCAAAGGTTTCAATTTGGTCTACAGATTCAACAATCTCTTGTTTAATTTCTGGAGTTGGAGCCAGATCGGGATCGCGCAGCCAGTAATGTCCTACCATCCGATTTTCGTCAGGATTGGCGATCGCTCCCCCTTCTAAAGCCGCCATATCTTGAAATGCTTTCTCTAACTTGGGCTGCAACCCCTCTACAAATGCATCGTCAAAGCGCATCCGACTGATATCTACGTAAAATCCGAGTCCGGCGTGATAATAGAGCCAGTCTTGATAGCGTTGCCAAAGTGCCGCAGCATCCATAACAATTCTCTACTTACTGTTTGCGCTGATAACAAGTCTTAGTTTAAAGGAAGCTGTTGCTTGCGTTTTGCAGTCTTATATAGTTTTTAGTGTTGACTAGAGGACGGGCTTGCTGTGTATCCCTTTAGTTTGATTTCTCGTAGCTGTTGCAGAAAACAGTCTCGGTGAGATAAAGATGCGATCGCTACTGACTTCTATCCTTGTTGGGTTAAAATCTTTTAGCACAAAAGCATATATCCCCTAGTGTGGCGACGGGTTTAGCAACGCTTATGTTAGATTTAAACGCCCTGATGAACGATCCAACAATTATCGGTTGGGTTGCCTATATCTTGTTTCTGACAGTTTCTACAGCAATTTTTGCCCTGTTCAGCTTGGGGTTAAACTTGCAGTGGGGTTTAACGGGGTTAATTAACTTTGGTCTGGTTGCTTTCATGACTTTGGGAGCATACACGACTGTATTGTTAAGCATGTATGGCGTACCCTTAATCGTAGCAACGCTAGCTGGAGCTTTAGTAGCCGCTCTCTTAGGATGGTTAATTGGTTTATCAACACTAAGGTTGCGGGAAGACTACTTAGCAATTGTCACGATTGGGGTATCGGAACTCATTCGCTTGGTGGTCAACAATCAAGATTTACCAACTCCTAATACTCCCACACCTGGGGCTTTTGGATTGCAGGGATATCCTCTACCCTTAACAGATTTTAACCCCGACACGGTGATGAAATGGATAATGGTAGGGCTACTCACATTAGTTGTGGTTGCGTGTTACTGGAAACTTTGGAAATGGGCGATCGGAAGTCAAAAGTCAAAAGTTAAAAGTCAAAAGTCGTTTGTGACTCGTTATTTACCACTAGTCTTTCGGGCAATTGTCGGCATAGTGGCGACGCTGTTGATTTTTGTCCCCTATGCGGCGGGAGCTATTGGACTATACAACTTCACCAACTACGAAAAATCGGGATTGATGCTGATCTCGGTGTTGGTGCTAGCTTTTGTCGTATGGCGGTTAGAAGTGCTAGCGCGATCGCCCTGGGGAAGGGTATTAAAAGCAATTCGCGAAGATGAGGAAGTTGCCCGCGCTTTAGGAAAAAACGTCTTTTGGTATAAATTGCAAGCTTTAATGTTAGGCGGGGCGATCGCTGGGATTTCTGGTGCTTTGTATGCATGGCAGCAAACTTCAATTTATCCGAACGATTTCCAGCCGCAGACAACTTTCGATGCTTGGATTATGGTGATCTTAGGTGGTGCGGGTAACAATTTCGGTACGATCCTCGGCGCAGTTGTTTTCTTTGCTTACGACAGCGCCACCCGTTTTATCTTGCCCAAAATCGTACCCCTCGATGACGTGCGCCTGAGTGCGTTTCGGATTATGGTTATCGGCTTACTACTGATGATACTGATGATTTGGCGACCGCAAGGAATATTAGGTAAGAAAGAAGAATTGACACTTGGAAAGTAGTCATTGGTCATTGGTCATTGGTCATTTGTCTAAGACCAACCAACAACCCATTACCCATTACCAATCATTATCAATGGAATCCAAAGATCTACAATCCCAACCAATGCCACTATTATCAGCTAGCGGTCTTACCAAAAGTTTTGGCGGGATTAAGGCTGTGGATAATGCCGATTTAGAAGTAGCGAAAGGAAGTATTACGGGGTTAATTGGTCCCAATGGTGCGGGTAAGACAACTCTGTTTAACTTACTGTCAAATTTTATTCGCCCCGATCGCGGCTGGGTAATTTTTGACGGCGCACCCGTGCAGCAATTGAGAACCTATCAAATTGCCTTACAGGGTATGGTACGCACGTTTCAAGTCGCACGGACGCTTTCGCGGCTGACAGTACTAGAAAATATGATGCTAGGGGCGCAAAAGCAAGACGGAGAGAACTTTTGGCGGCTGCAATTTCAACCTTGGGCGATCGCCAAAGAACAGCAAATCCTGCGAGAACAGGCGATGGCTCTGCTAGAATCGGTGGGCTTGGCGCATATGGCGCACGAGTATGCGGGGGCGCTATCGGGAGGACAGCGCAAGTTATTGGAAATGGCAAGGGCGTTAATGACGCAACCCAAGTTAATTTTGTTAGACGAACCTGCGGCGGGGGTAAATCCCAAGTTGATCGAACAAATTTGCGATCGCATTTTAACTTGGAACCGCGAAGGTATGACATTTTTGATTATCGAACACAATATGGATGTGATTATGTCCCTGTGCGATCGCGTTTGGGTGATGGCAGAGGGGCGTAACTTAGCTCATGGTAGCCCAGAGGAAATGCAACAACATCCTCAAGTGCTAGAGGCATATTTAGGAAAATAATCCAATACTGTTGTCAAAGATGTGTATCGCTTCAAACAATCTCTATCTTAGGGAGTATTCCCATGAAACATTGAGATTTGTTAATGGTATCTGAGGTGGAAGGTTAATTTGAGCCACATTCGAGTCTCTGGCGCTCTAACTGCAATAGTCAGCTTTAGCCAGCGCCAGTTAACTTTTCTTATCAAGTTTAGAGTTGGTGTTTTTTGACACAAAAAACCGATCGAACAACGACATACAGTATGCACCCAGTAGTCACTAAATTTAGGTGCAAAAGACAGCTTTTATGTCGTTAGAGTAACAAGCCTGACTGACGCTTGCTGAGAACTTCCTCAAAATTGATAAGCAAAGATAACTTGGTGGAGACAGCCAAAGAATGAGCAGCGATACAGATCGATTAGAACTACAGCAACCACCTACGCCACAGTATACGGGTTGGCAAGCAGCGATCGCTCGTTTTTTTCAATTTGACCTGTATAGAACTAACTTTCGGATCGAGACTCTGGCAGGATTGACAACTTTTATGACGATGGCATACATCCTCGTCGTCAATCCCTTAATTTTGTCGGATGCGATTTTTCTACAGCAGCCAAAAGATTTATTCGCCGAACAAGTCTTTGCTACCGCAGTCTCAGCTGCAATTGGAACGCTGGTAATGGCATTTGTTGCCAACTATCCCTTTGCCCTCGCCCCTGGCATGGGATTAAACGCCTTTTTTGCTTATTCTGTCGTTTTAACCCTAAAAATCGATTGGCGTTTGGCACTAGCGGCTGTATTTGCCGAAGGATTGATTTTTATTGCCCTCACCCTTACCAACGTTCGCAGTCAAATTGTCAATGCCATTCCCATGTCGCTGAAAACAGCAACATCAGTAGGGATCGGTTTATTTATTGCCTATATTGGGATATCTGGCGATCCAAAAACTGGAGGTGCTGGGCTAATTATCGCCAGCGAAGTGACAAAAACAACCCTGGGTAGCTTCAGAGAACCTAATACTCTACTAGCTGTTGCCGGAATTATTATTACTACAGCTTTTTTAGTACGCCGCGTTAAGGGGGCATTACTCTGGGGGGTACTCGCCACCGCCTTACTCGGTTGGATTGTAGGTGTTACACCCCCGCCCAAAGGAATTTTTCAGATCCCTACCCTACCGACAGATCTGATCGGACAAGGCATTTTCGGTTTATCGCGATTGACTGCTAACAACTTTCTCGACTTTATCGCCATACTTTTAGTATTTTTATTCGTCGATATTTTTGACACCGTTGGTACTCTGTCTGGAGTCGGCATGAAGGCAGGGTACATTAAAGAGGATGGAAAACTACCGCGAGTCAATCAAGCACTGTTTGCCGATGCAGTAGGAACAACTGCTGGGGCGCTGATCGGTACGTCTACAGTCACTACATATGCAGAATCAGCCGCAGGCGTATCGGAAGGGGGGCGCACGGGCTTCACAGCTGCGATTGTAGGCGTATTATTTATCCTGGCGATCTTCTTAGTTCCTTTATTCGAGGCAATTCCCGCCTACGCTACTACACCAGCCCTAGTCATTACAGGCGTGTTAATGATGACAGGTGTATCAGATATTCGTTGGGGTGATGTAGCTGAAGCTGTTCCGGCATTTTTGACGATTTTGTTTATGCCTCTTGCTTACTCAATTGCCACTGGGTTGTCAGTTGGTTTTATCACCTATCCAATTGCCAAAGCACTGCAAGGCAAAGCCCACGAAGTTACGATCGCAACTTGGATTTTAGCCGCAGTTTTCATAATTCGATTTGTCTTTATGACATTGCGCTTCGGTACATCTGAATAAATTTCATATTTATATGTAGAGACGTTACATGTAACGTCTCTACACGCAACTACTAACTCTCTAAAGATGAATTCATTCTTTTGCCAGATTCCTAAAGCTGAGTTACACATACATATTGAAGGTTCCCTCGAACCAGAAATGATGTTTGTATTAGCCGATCGCAACAATATTCAACTACCCTACAAATCGGTAGAAGAAATTCGTGCTGCTTACAACTTTCAAAACCTGCAATCATTTCTCGACCTTTATTATGCAGGAATGAGCGTGTTGCAAACAGAACAAGATTTTTACGATCTAACTTGGGCATACATGCAAAAAGCATCTGCTCAAAACGTGCGCCACGCTGAAATCTTTTTCGATCCTCAAGGTCATACTTCTAGAGGAATTTCGTTTGAAACAGTTCATCGAGGAATTTATCGTGCATTACAGGAAGCAAAACAACAACTCGATATTTCTTCTTATTTAATTCTCTGTTTTCTACGACATTTAAGCGCTGAATCAGCAATGGAAGCTTTAGAGCAAGCTTTACCTTATAAAGATACAATTCCAGCAGTAGGTTTGGATTCTTCAGAAGTAGGAAATCCACCTTCAAAATTCCAAAAAGTCTTTAATAAAGCCCGAGAAGAAGGATTTCTTACCGTTGCTCATGCAGGTGAGGAAGGACCACCAGAATATATTTGGGAAGCCATAAATCTTTTAGGCATATCGCGTATCGATCACGGTGTACGCTGCATCGATGACCCGAAGTTATTAGAATATTTGATTGAAAAACAAATTCCTCTGACTGTCTGTCCGCTATCTAATATCAAACTTTGTGTTTTCGATTCGATGGCAAAGCACAACATTAAACAATTATTAGACATGGGATTGTGCGTGACAGTAAATTCTGACGATCCGTCTTATTTTGGCGGTTACGTGGCTGAGAATTTACAAGAAATAGAATCGGCTTTAAATTTGAGTAAGCAAGATATTTATAAATTGGTGAAAAATTCCTTTCAAGCAACATTTTTGAGTGCGGAAGAGAAGCAGACTCGAATTACTGAATTAGATCGGTTTATGATGAAGTAAAATAACTATGGATGAAAAACTCGTTCCACTTATTTCTCAGTCAGAAATAGCAACAACAGTGCAGCGATTAGCACGGGATTTAGATCGAGATTATCAGAATAGGTTTCCAATTGTCATTGGTGTTTTGAAAGGCTCTTTTATCTTTCTCGCCGATTTGATCCGGCAGATGCAAACTCCAATTTGTAATGTCGAACTGATCCGTTTATCTAGCTATGGTTGTTCTACCACTAGTTCGGGTGAAGTCAAGATGTTAATGGGTTTAACTGAAGGTGTTATTAACAACAAGGATGTCATTTTAGTTGAAGATATTGTCGATACTGGGTTGTCAACCTCAAAAGCAATAGAAATATTGAAAGCTGATAATCCATCCTCGCTCAAACTTTGTGCCTTACTCGATAAACCCTCACGCCGCAAAGTTCAAGTTGAAATCGATTATTTAGGAATTGAAATTCCCGATCGCTTTATTGTCGGTTACGGTATAGATATGGACGAAAAATATCGCCAATTGCCGGCAATCTACGCGATCGAGGAGTAGATAAAAAGTAACTGTTCACTGATAACTGTGTGTAGCAATTGGCAGACAAATTGTAAAACAAGTCTTACCAGGCTGCGATGTAAATGTAATTGTTCCTTGGTGACGGTTCTCGACAATCCGCCGTACTGCATCTAAACCTAAACCCGAACCAGAACCTACAGGCTTTGTCGTATAGAAAGGCTCGAAAATACGCGATTGAATTTCTACAGGAATCCCAGCACCAGAATCGGCAATTTGTACCTGGATATAATCGCCATTTTGAGCGGTAGCTAATTCAATGACTCCTTTCCCCGCGTTAGCAAAGCTTATCGAAGATACCGCATCAACTGCATTATCAATTAAGTTCGTCCAAACTTGATTTAACTCGCTACCGAAAGCGAGAATTTTAGGCAAAGAGCGATCGTAATTCCGCTGAATTTCAATTCCTTGCTTGAATTTGTAAGCAAATAATTGCAATGTATCTTCAATTCCATCGTGAACGTCAACAATTTGTTGCGCGCCGCGATCCATGTAAGAATAAGATTTCATCGACTGGACGAGCTGAGAAATTCGCTGCGCTCCCCGCAAGCCACTCGAAACCGTACACATAACCTCAAAAGACAGCGCCAGCCAGCGCAACCCCATATCTTTTAATTCTGTCGGATCGTCCTTCCAGCGCTCCATCAGCTCGGTTAAAGTCTCTATATCTACATTTCCAGCTGCTAATGGTTCGGCGAGTTTCCAAGCATCTTCTACGCCATAGTTTTCTAACCACTCAAGCAATTGTTCCTCGCGATCGCTAAATTCAATGGGGTTCAGGCGACGGTTGACAACCGCATCCCAACCATCATCACGCACTTTGAGCCATTTTTCTGTATGTTCTGCCTCTACTTGGCGCTGTCCGTAAACAAAGTTCATCCGTTGGAGTTCGAGCAGTGCTGGGGTGATATCTTGCAAGGCGCGAATTACAGCCGCCGCCGGATTGTTGAGTTCGTGTGCTAAGCCAGCCGCTAGCGTGCCTAGAGCTGCCATTTTCTCGCGGTTTTGAATAAAAGACTCTAAACCGCGCAATCGTTTCTGTACGGCTTGAAATATTAAGCGCTCGAAGCCTCGGCAACTATGTAGGAGGGTACGAAAGTCATCGCCTGAGATTTCGTAGAGCCGACAATCAGAAAGGGCGCGTAATGTCACGGGGACTAGTTCATCGGTTAAGACTTGAATTTCACCAAAAAAAGCGGGTGCTTGGTGCTGCCCGATCGGCATTTCAATCCCTTCGCTGATGCGGGTAATGCTCACCCGGCCTGATAGCATGACATAAAAGCCGCGTGGCGGATCTCCCTGTTTGACAAAGACTTCGCCGCTAGATAGCTCCATTTCTTGAGCGCGATCGCAAACCCAGTGAATCTGCTCTTGGGAAAGCTGTTGAAACAACTCCAGCGTTAATAGTTCGTCTACACATAGCATGGTTGAATCTTCTCCACGCGAGTTGTACTGTTACTGTATCTGAGGATTTACAAGGAAGGGAAGCGCGGGAATAATGATTTATTTGCTGTATTGAAGGATACTTTTCGTGAAAGTTTTTGCTGATGAGATGCGATCGGAGTAGCATGGACAATCGCGTTGGGTAGATTCCTTACATGAAAAATATAGATATACTCTAGTTGTTTGCATCTGCTCGTGATGTCAACTCGATTGTTAGTTTAACCTTGCGGCTTGACTAACTAGACGGAGAAAAGAACAATGCCAGAAAGCGAGCCACAGCGTCAGAAAACGGAACGGCAACGGCAAAACGCCGAACAAGCTCGGCGCGAGTCGGAAATAAAGCGAGAGGCAAGTGCCGAGCAGCAGAAGCAAGCTGCATTGCGCCAATCTGCTGCTGAAGAACAGCGCATTCAGTCAGAGAAAGACCGTCAGACTTCTGAGGAGAGCCGAGAATTCGCGGAGGAGATGCGGCAGACAAACGAGGAAATGCGGCAGGAGGCTGAAGAGTTGCGACGTGTTGCAGAAGAGTTGCGACGTGCTGCGGAAGAGGCGCGACGTGCTGCGGAAGAGGCGCGACGTGCTGCGGAAGAGGCGCGACGTGCTGCGGAAGAGGCGCGACGTGCTGCGGAAGAGGCGCGACGTGCTGCGGAAGAGGCGCGACAGCAGGCTGCTGAAGCCCGTCGTATAGAGCAAGAGGCACAACGGGCAGCGGCAGAGGCACAAAGCATCGTGCAGGAGCAACGCGAAATCTTAGCGGAGATGGCACTGACTGCACAACAGTACCGAAAAGTAATGACACAATACGAAGAGTAGCTGAAGTTGACGCTAGTTTGGCAGCCTACAAATGTAAACGGAGCTGGTAATTTAGAGCTTTGGTGAAAACTGAATCATGGCAATGCTCCTTTCCATGCTGGAAACTGCTTGCCACAATCTTTACACAAATAACGCTGCTTCCCGTGGCGATGCCCGTTTTTAGAGAGTCGCTCGGATTGGCAGTGAGGACATATCATTACTTTCATTACCTCACTCTGCAATACCTCATCACCGACATGAGGACTGAGGTAGGATACGAGTAAATCTTCTATCTGTTGGATGAGCTGCTGGCTGTGAGTTTCGCTGCTGCGTAGAGCAATTAGAATTAACGTATTGCTGCAATGAACGCAGACTTCGGCTAATAAGCTAGCTCTCTCGTCGCTTAAGGTAGGATGGCGCTGTTTCAATAAACTAGCCATAAATGCGATCGCCTCTTGAGTCAAACTCTCGTCAATTGTTTGAAATATTTCTGGTGCGGTGAAAAATTGCACGAAAACAACGCGAGATGTCGGTTGCTCGAATAGTTTGGCAACAGCGGCTACTAGCTGTTGAATCATTTGTCTTAGAGGTAACTGAATGATGCTAGGTTTGTCGAGTTTAGCCCACATTGCCCGCACTCGTTCTACATGACGAATTTCTAGGGCGCGAAAGATAGCTGCTTTATCAGGGAAAAACTGGTAAAGCGAGCCAACGGCTGTATTTGCCCGTGTTGCGATCGCATGGGTTGTAGCGGCATCATAACCTACCTCAGCAAATACCTCAGCCGCAGCATCCAAAATTTTTTCTACCCTTTGCTTACCTCGTTGTTGCTTCGGTGAACGACGCATAGATTTTGTAGGTGACTCACCACCCTTGCTTGACAAACACGAACGATTCGTCATATTTTGAAAAAATACGAATAAACCGTCATATATTTTAGGTCAATTTGTAGGTCAGTCTATGCATCCTATTCTCCCTGGTGCGCCTTGGTTGATTGCTCATCGCTCGATGTTGGGAGTTAATAAACCCCATAAAATTACTCTTAACGGTCGAGATTACGTACTGTGGCAAAATCAACAAGGTGAAGTCTTCGGCTTAGATAATGTTTGCCCTCATATGCAAGCCCCTCTCTCCGATGGCTGGATTTGTCGAGAGCGAGATACCATTACTTGTCCGTTTCACGCTTTAGAATTTGACACGCAAGGACGCTTATATCGAGCGGAAACAGTAACTCAACCATTGTTAGAAAAATTAGATTTGACTGCGATCGGCGATAATATCTGGACGTATGGAGGATGCGAACCAAAAATTCCCATTCCCGACTTAATTGAAAGAATTACCCCTGGTTTTGAATTTGTTGGGATTGCTGGAAGTAAAAGCATTCAAGGTGATTTTTTAAGCAATCTATTAATTAATTACGACTACAATCACCAAAATGGCACGCATCGAGAAATATTTAGAATTAAAGCGATTGAGGTCGATGAATACCAGGAGAATGGCTACAGTACAAAACTCCTCCAGAAAGTTACTAGAGACAGTAACACGCTAGGAGAGATTGCTAGTAATCCAGTTTTACTCACTGTTCCTAAAATCTTTGTCAATCAATTTGAATATTCCTTTCCTTGTTTAACCTCATTTGTTGCTTCAATTCCTGCTGGTCAATTCATTCAAATTCATTCTTTATATCCTGAAACAGAAAATCGTACTAAGACATTTGTTTTAGTTTTTGCCAAGATTCAGAATTTAGTTTTAAAAACCTTGTTAAAGAATTCGCTACTCAAAGCAGTAGATGAAGTGATTCGGCAGGATACAGAAACAATCGAGAATTTATATCCCAGGCAAAAACCAAAAATTCGCTTGCCAAACGAAGAAATTATGTTTAACGCCCAAAAGCTATATCAAGAATGGTAAGCGATCGCCTTGTCAGTGCAGCCCGTGGAGCATCTAGGATAGTTTCAAAATTTGGGCGATCGCGTCATTGTGGCAAGAATAGAAAGAAGTGGTAAATTGTACTCGTTCCCTGCTGACACCTGAGACAAGCCAAACAGCTACAAAGTGGAACGTTAATTCACTACTCGACACCTAGCCTTGAGTATTAAAACTTAGATGCGTCGTTGGATTTTGACTGGGGATAATGCTAAGCATTGGAAATCTCAGCTGCATAGCCGAGCCGATTGGTTATGGATTGGGGGACTGCTCTTGGCAGCACTACTTCTATATACTAAAAACTTGGGTGACTTACCGTTGCGAGACTGGGACGAAGGTACGGTAGCGCAAGTCGCAAGAGAAATATGGCGATCGCCTGCAAACTGGCTGCACCCAAAAACTATAGGCGGCGAACCTTATTTAAATAAACCGCCCCTCATGCATTGGCTCATAGCTCTCGCCTATACAATTGGTGGAGTCAATGAGTGGACATCTCGTTTACCAGGGGCATTACTAACCGCGCTTGGTATACCAATTTTATACAGTATTGGACGAGAAATCTTTCACTATCGCCAGCCAGCAATTTTCTCGGCTTTAGTTTACCTAGTCATGCTACCCGTGCTACGTCACGGCAGGCTAGCAATGCTAGATGGTGCGATCGTCAGTTTTTTTCTATTTACAGTTTGGTGTTTGTTGCGATCGCGTCGCAATCTGCGCTACTGCTTGGGCGTAGGCATCGGTTTAGGACTGATTGGACTGACTAAGGGTATGGTAGGGTTGTTACTCGGAGCGATCGCCCTGTTATTTCTCTTTTGGGATACGCCCCGCTTGTTAGGTAGTTGGTATTTATGGGGTGGAATCGCGATCGGGAGCTTGCCTGTAGCGGCGTGGTATGCTGCTCAGTGGTGGCAATACGGACATCAGTTTACCGATCGCGCTGTCGTCGATCAGTCCCTCAGCCGGATTTGGCAAGCGGTAGAAAACCACCAACATCCCCCCTGGTTTTATTTGCTTGAAATTCTCAAATACTGCTTTCCCTGGTTAATCTTTTTACCTAGCGGTCTGCTTTATACCTGGAATCATCGCAACTGGAGTTGGGCAAAACTGATCTTGGTTTGGGGCGGAGGTTACTTGCTAGCAATCTCCTTAATGGGGACTAAACTGCCCTGGTATGTTTTACCAGTTTACCCCGCGATCGCTTTGGCTGTAGGAGTGCAATTGGCTCAGTTTTGGCAGCAACCCTATCCAGCTAAATATCCCCGCTACGCGATCGCATTTTTAACTTTACTAGCGGTGGCGACGTGGGCAGCCAGTTTCTACTACAGTCCTTGGAATACCGATCCCGACTGGGAACTACAGTGGATTTTGGCAGCAGTAGCAGGCACGATGACTTTCAGTGCTTGGTTAGCTGTGAGGGGAGATAGACAATTTATCGCCGTACTTATTTGGGGCATGTACGTTGCCCTGTTACTCTTCGTCACCTCTCGCCACTGGGTTTGGGAACTAGCAGAAGCCTACCAAGTCAAACCCGTAGCTGCTCTCATTCAAGCTCGCACACCTCCAAACCGAGAAATCTACACTTCCTTCGCCTATAATCGTCCTTCCTTAGATTTTTACAGCGATCGCCGCGTCATTAGTAGTAACTTCAACCAACTGCAACAACAGTGGCAGCAACCACATCCATATTTACTTCTAGATCGCCCTACCCTAGAACGTTTAAAGCTACCAGCGATCGAATCCCTCGGTCAAGCCTCTGGCTGGATGTTAGTTACAAGGGAGTAGGGAGCGCACGAGCGATCGAGCAGGGAGCAGAGGAGCAGAGGGGCAATTACCAATTACCAATTACCAATTACCAATTACCCACACCCTGTTCGCCGATAACTGACTCAATTTGCTATTTCCTTCACATCTTCTACCAATCTGTCCCAGGGAGATTGTTGTTTGTTGAGGCTATCTAGACTGAAGATACTAATCCCTAACAAAAAGATACTACCCGCCGTTAAGACTGCTACAGGACGTTTGAGCGAACCAAGGTCGCGGATGATTCTTGCCCAAGGTCGGCTTTGACGACGCAGCGCGTGCGCTACCATAACTTGTTTTAAGCATTGGGGATCGCGCACGTAATGACCGCTCCAACTGACAACTAATTTTTCTTGACAATTAGGACAGGTAAAAAGCCCACGATTGCCTTTGATTGGCTTGAGCTGTTCGGTACGTTGACAAATCGGGCAAGTGAGAGAGTGGTTTCCAGTGTGAGTGTTCATCAGCGATAACCTAATGCGTCGAACCTGGGGAGCGTGAGAAATTGTTGGCATAAGCAATGTAAAACTGCTAATTCCAACTAATAAAGCGATCGCGATCGAACCAAACTAAAAATTTAGCTTTTGTTCACAAGAGATAACGAGGACTGGCGGATGCAAACCACGGCAATAGGCAGCTCCTGCCAAATCTTTTTGACAAAACTGGTAGAAGTATATACCAGCCGCTCTGATATTAGCCCCTATCTTTGAGAGTATTCGGGGCTTTACGAGTTTCTTCACGCCTAGAGCGTTCGATTACGTGAATCTATAAATTTTTATTTTTTCTATCTTAAACGCTAATTCAATATATCGTCTGATTTTATATGCATACTGAAAATAGTTAAGCTACAAGCTAGATGGTGTTTGTTGTCATTTGTCATTTGTGAGTGGCTAGCCACCAGCTCTCGTTGCTACCAACTCATATCGCCACTACTCACTACTCACTTTACTCTAGTCATTTGTCATTTGCGGTTGCCTATGACGAACGCGAGCGGATTAGGGATTGCTAATTAGCTCCCAACCTACATTTAAGCACTCTTATAACTCTTTTTCGAGCGCGATCGCACTTGCTTAGCAAAGCTTCTTAAACGATCGCAACTATCTACTTGTCTGGCTTCAGAAAAATCGCTGAGAATGAGTAATAGTAGATTGTGAAAAAAATTTAACTTTATTTTTCGTTTTTTATCTCTAAATGACCGATCGTTCCCTGTCTGAGGTGAGTCAGCCACAATCTGGCGGGCTTGCTGCTCCTTCTAACCCTATTGCCCACATTCTCAATCGCTTTCAGCCTTCTCCAGAAGCCGTTGTCTTACTTCTAGCGGTCTTGATTGGCGGCGGTACGGGTATGGGTGTGGTGACATTTCACTATTTAATCGAACTCGTTCACTACGTTGCTTTTGTTAATTTGATGGGGACGCTCTCCGCTTGGGGTGCGTGGACAATTGCTCTGGTTCCAACTCTGGGCGGATTCATTGTCGGATTGATGCTGACGCGCAGGCAAGATTTCGGTCCTGGGCTGTCTTCTTTAATTGCTGCGGCTTCTGGTAGTGCCACGCGACATGCTATTTTGCAGCGGCTTCAGCCTGTAACCAAGATGGTAGCTGCTTCTGTATCTTTGGGTAGTGGTGCTTCGCTCGGTCCTGAAGGTCCCAGCGTCGAAATTGGAGCTAATTTTGGCGTGTTACTCGCTCACGTTCTACAAGTCTCGCAAGAACGCCAGCGTCTACTTTTAGGTGCAGGGGCAGCAGCAGGTTTGGCAGCGGGTTTCAATGCTCCCATTGCGGGAGTATTTTTTGCTCTAGAAGTGGTGTTGGGAACGACATTTGCGAATTCGGCTGTCAGCGTCGTCTTGCTAGCAGCGGTTGTATCGGCGCTGGTTGCCCAAATTGGTTTGGGAGGACAGCCAGCTTTTGCTTTACCTGTATACGAGGTTCGCAGCCCCTTAGAGTTACCGCTCTATGTCGGCTTGGGAATAGCTGCTAGCATTATTTCAATCGCCTACACTCAATTACTCCTTTGGGGACGAGCCTGTTTTCGCGGACAAGTTAAAGGTTTTGCTTGGCTGGGTCGCGTTCCCTTGCCAATGCATCCGGTGATTGGTGGTGCTTGTGTCGGCTTGGTGGCGTTGCTCTATCCGCAGATTTTAGGCATTGGATACGAAACCATAGAAGCTATGCTTCAGGATGTTGAGTTTTCTTTGCTGCTATTGTTAATTCTGCTGGTGCTGAAGCTAGTAACCACGGCGATTAGTATGGGCAGCGGTTTGGTTGGCGGGGTTTTTGCTCCAGCTATGTTTCTCGGTGCTTCGTTGGGAGCAGCATATGGCAAAATTTTAGCGGCACTGCTACCACAAATTGGCATGTATATGGCTGGTCCGCCAGCTTACGCGATGGTGGGAATGGCAGCTGTACTAGCTGGAAGTGCTAAAGCTCCTTTAACAGCAATTCTATTATTGTTTGAATTGACGCGCGACTATCGCATTGTTTTACCGTTAATGGCGGCGGTTGGCTTAAGTGTCTGGTTAGTAGAACGGCTGAAAAAAAGCGTAACTCCTGAATCTAGCGCCAATTTACAACAGTTGAATTTGAATTTAGTTGGGGACGAAGATCGAGAAATTGTGCAGCAAATATTGGTAAGAGAAGCAATTTACGAATCGCCTCTCATGTTGCCAGATTCTATGTCTGTCTCTCAAGCAGGTTTATCCATGACTAACGCTCATTGTCGTAGTGCTTTGGTGGTCAATCCCGAACTGCAACTACTAGGAATTGTGACTTTAGAAGATATTAATCGGGCGATCGCAACTTGGGAAAATGCTGATGCTCAATTGGTCGATATTTGCACGACCGATTTACTTTATGCTTACACGGATGAACCTTTATCTGAGGCTCTATCTCGAATGGGAGCCAGGGGGTTACATCAGTTACCAATTGTCGATCGAGATCAGCCAGAACAAGTTTTAGGCTTGCTCGAACGGGAACAAATTGCTTTAACTTGTAAACTAGCAACAACTCGCAAAGCGCTTCATCCTTATCTCAAAGTTTCACTACCTGTAGAAGAATTAGCGTTGCCAAAAAGTGAGTAGTGGCTAGTGGCTAGCGAGTAGTAGATTTAATCGTCAACGTCCTGTCAATCGCAAATTGAACTTGCGATCGAAAATATAGTGGCGGGCTTTATCAGTTCTAGTCAGGAAACCTTAACAATAAATTGCTTGCCTCTGGTGGCAAGTTTGTTAAGCTGCGTTTCTCCAATGGGATCTCGATAAGTACCCGCCTAAGTAACTCAATAAAGTTATCGCACTCTTACAAGTCGAACAGCTTAGTTTTTCACCCGCTAGCTTTACTTTCGGGTGAAAAACTAACTCTGCAACTCTCAAAAAGCGCTTTTCTAGCAAAACTTGAGGTACTGTTTGCTGCTGATAAAATTGAGCTTGAAGTCTGACGAAATAGCAGATCGATTTGGATGCGATCGCGTCCCCTAAATCTCAAGCTGTAGCCTCTACGTCTTCTTTTGCTCCATCTATTTGCTTGAGATGAATGTGTTTTTTCCCTAGAGTGATGACAAATTCATCTCCTTGTTGTAGACCCATTTGCTTCGTATATGCCGAACCAATTAGCAAATTACCGTTCGATTGAACGCTAATGCGGTAGCTGGCACTACGTCCGCCACGCCCATTTGAGTTGGAAGTACTATCTAATTCAATGCCTTCCGCATCTATTAGCGCGTTGAGAAACTTCATCATATTGACACGCTCTACACCATTTTTGGTAGTCGTGTAGTAGCCGCATTCCTTTGCCTTTTCTTCTTTACTCAGGCTATCTAGCTCTTTGACTTTCTTGAGCAGTGCTTCTCCGGCTAGAGGCTCGATCTTTTTCTTTTTATTCATCAACTTAGTTCTGTTTTAACTGGAGCAGGTGGTTTACAGTTTTGATTGTCAGCTAACTGAAGCTATGATTTAGTTTAATTTAGCTTTATATCAGCTTAGCTAACTATAATACACTGATTATAGTAATTCTTTCAGCTTTTCGATCTTAATTTTGAAATTTTTTTTGATTGAAAATAGTATGAATCATCCTAATAACTGTCCGAACTTTGTCAATCCCCGATCCAATCGAATCATCCCCAGGAAATAGCATCGGCAAAAACTGACTGAAGTACTGTTGGTTGTGTGGTAGCGATCGCGATCGTCATCTTCGGGAAAATTTATTCGTTCGGGAACGAGTGACTTCGTCTATTTATCTACCCTCAGTAGGTAATTAAACTGAAAAATTGCTCTCCCCCAAAAGACAACTACGTGATTTTTGCTGCACGCATCAATGTGTAAAGTAATTTTCTCTAAATATAAAAAGAGTGGGCGATAGAAGTCAAAAGTCAAAAGCCAAAAGTCAAAAGTCTCCAAGCCGCAAGTTGCAAGTCGCAATTAATGACTCATCACTCACTGATAACTGATAACTGAGAAATGATAACTGAGAAATGAAACTGACAACTAGGGGTCACTACAGCGTTAAAGCATTGCTCGATCTGAGCCTGCAACCAAATTACACTCCGGTAGCAGTTAAAGCAATTGCCGCTCGGCAAGAAATTCCTGCTCCTTATTTAGAGAAATTACTGATTGAAATGCGACGAGCAGGATTAGTAACATCGGTGCGGGGAGTTCAAGGAGGATACAAATTAGCGCGATCGCCTGCGGCAATTTCATTAGGTGAAATTCTCGCTGCTGTCGGAGAAACTATCGAACCTTTGCCCCACCATCAACCAGAACCAGGACAAGCAGAAGATTGGGTCACTTTTACGCTCTGGCAACGATTGCATCAAAAAATGAGAGAAGCATTGTATAGTATTACTCTTGCCGATCTCTACTACGATGCCCGTAGTTGGCAAGCCGCTCAAGGAGAAGAAACAAATTTTGTGGTTTAGGAGTGAGAAGCGAGGAATGAGTATGATGTGGGTAATTGGTAGTTGGTAGTTGGTAATTGGTAGTTGGTAGTTGCACCTGAAGCCCCTTGTCTCCCTTGTCTTCCTTGTCCCAATTTTGAATTTTGAATTTTGAATTTTGTCCCCAGTTCCCCCAGCCCTCTTCTCATCGCCGCAGTTTTAGACTACTTAATTGGCGATCCTTGGGGTTTTCCACATCCGGTGCGGGTGATGGGATGGCTAATTGCTCAGTTTAATTATTTCGCATTCAAATATTTGAAATCCGAGCGATCGCTCTACTGGGCGGGTGTGGTTTTAGGATTAGGATTAATTCTTGGCAGTGGTGCTGTTAGCTGGTTATTGGTTTATGCTGCTAGCCAAGTACATCCATTATTGGGTCTAGTGACAGATAGCATTTTATTAGCCAGTTGTTTTGCACTTCGCAGTCTCAGAACAGCAGCAGAAGATGTCTTGCAACCTTTGGCAGCTGGCGATTTAGTACAAGCCAGAGCGAAATTAAGTCTTTATGTTGGTAGAGATACGCAAGAACTCTCAGCACTAGAAATTTTGAGAGCAGTCTTAGAAACAGTAGCGGAAAATGCCACTGACGGGGTGATGGCTCCCTTATTTTACGCGATCGCCTCTGCCTTCATACCATATACAAATGTGGCGTTTCTGCCCTTGGCATACAAAGCAGCAAGTACTCTTGATTCGATGGTAGGTTATCGAGAAGCACCATACACTCATTTAGGTAGATTTAGCGCTAAATTGGAAGACCGATTGACGTGGTTGCCTTGTCGTTTGACAGTTTTATCTCTCGCATTGCGATCGCTTAAGCCTTTGTATGTATGGCAAATGTGTCAGCGAGATGCAATTAAAGATCCCAGTCCTAATTCAGGTTGGAGTGAATGCGCTTATGCAGCTGTCTTAGGCGTACAACTAGGAGGAACGAATTGGTATCGAGGAGTAGCCAAGCAAAAGCCTTTACTGGGAGAACCGATTTATCCCATTACTAGAGAAAAAGTTCGGCAAGCCTTACAACTGACGCGGTATTGTTTTCTCTTGTGGCTGGGATCAGGAATTGGGGCGATCGCTATTTTTCATTTCTTATTATGAATTTTCTGCTTTCTTCCTGCCGACATAGAGAAAATGATCTGTCATTCCTAGTCCTTCTGCGGTAGTTCCCGTCGTCTCGATTAAATCTAACCAGGCTTCTGCTGCTGCTGGCGCAAGATTGTTAAAGGAGTTCTGCCAAGGGCTAGCAAAAGATTCTACCCCTGTTAAAGTGACAGTCTGAAAATCAGATTTAAATAACTGGTGAAACTCTTCGCTCGTCGTCAGATGACCATAGCCAAGCGGTGGTGCGTGTGTAGGATCGATATTACCATCTTGTAATAACTGCTGATGGAAGTCTTTACGGGTTAATACGAGTTCGGGTGCGGTACGAAATAGTTCTCTAAAGTATGTTAGGCGGTTAATCCCAGCTGCGAATAGCAAACCTTCTGGTTTTAGGATTTTAGCTGCTGCCTTAACAGGTTGTTGTCTTTCTTCAATAGAACATAAATGATAGAGAGGACCCAGCAAAAGTACTGCATCGAATTCTACATTTAAACAGTCTAACTGAGTTGCCGAAGTGCAATGCATTCCCAGTATTCTTTCGTGCAGCCCAATAGCTTTAAGCCTGGTATAGGTAGCGTCGAGTAGGCGTTGCGAGATGTCAACTAAGTAGATACAACAGCCTCGGCTTGCCAACAATTCTGCATAATGACCGACACCAACACCAATATCAGCAACAGTTGCATTGTCAGATATCCATCGATTTAGATAACGAGAAGTAATAGCAAACTCAATTGGAAAATGTTGCGACAAACGTGCTGATTCAAACTCAAAACCTGTATCGTTATAATGTCGTGCTACCCTCTCATAGATTCGATCGCGATCGCTCATATTAATTCTTCGATTAACTCCGAAATAAGCGCGTATATTGAGTTTCGTGTGCCATACTAGCCAGCGATAAACCCCAGCTACAACTACTCAATTCGTCATCAGTTAAGACTGAAATCCGAGCAGCTGCATCAACTATATGAGCTTGTAAATTAATTAAAATCTGTTGTCCGGCAGTTTGTCCGAGGGGAATCAGTTTAATCCCAGCAGTAACTAAATTTGTCGCCCAACTATGTAAATAACCTAAAACAGCAGTTTCTGGGGAAATTTGCCAGCAATGCGCAGCCACTCCAAAGGCGATCGCATAATTCACTGAATGACCTACTGCATTAAATATAGATTCTAACTGTGGCTGGAGTTCCAACAACAACCGCACCAGCGATCGCCCCATTTGCCAACTAGAATTACGCAACTCTTCCGTTTCCCGCGCCGCCGATAGCCAACTATTCCAATAATTTAAATTTGTTAAATTGCTTGCCAAAACAGCATTATATGCTCTGATCGTCATCGCCGCTTCAATCCGAATTGCGCCAAAATGCAATTCCCGTTCTAACCAATGTTGCAAACTTTGAGCATCTGCGATCGCCCCCCATTCTACCAGCGTTTCTATACCCTCAGAATAACTATAAGCCCCTACTGGTAAAGCCGGACTCGCCAATTGCAGCAAACTTAATAGTGCTAATTCCGAATTCCAAATTCCGCATTCCGAATTCCTAATGGTGTCCATACGCGCCAACTTCAGGCTGAAATGGAGCGTTTTCTTCTATTACGATGACTCCCAGATGTTCTAACATTGCTTGCAATACTGGATCGGGAGATAAGCGAAGATAGTTAGTACCAATTTCTAAGGGTACGTGACGATTACCCAAATGATATGCAGCCCTCAGTAAATCTAAAGATGTAGCTGCTGTGACCGTCAAGACTAGTTCTGATTTTGCCTTGACTAAAATCAAATATTCGCCATTATCCGATCGCAACATATCTCCATCCCGCAATACCGTTCCTCTGGGTAAACGTAGAAATACCGTTTCTCCTTCCTCAGTTTCAAAGCGATGGCGGCTTTTCGTACGTTCCTCCGCCGTCAGCACCAAGGTAAAAGCATTGACAGCACTGTTAATAGCTGGTAAGCGATCGGTTATAGTTAACATCAGTTATCAGTTATCAGGGAGTAGGGAGCAGGGAGCAGGGAGCAGTTAATTCTCTACTTACGAATTCCGAATTCCAAATTCCGAATTCCGAATTCCGAATTCGTTAAGGGCTACCTTGTAATCGCAGCATTTCATCTTGAATTCGCTGTCTTAAATCGGGATTATTTTGGACTGTTTTGGTAATTTGATTAAATTCTTCAAAAGAACTAAAGTATTTTTTCACAATTGATTCATACTGCGAGCAATAGCCTTTGGCAATACTGCGAGCGTTATCTGGTAGGTTAGAGATGCTATCTTCGCGATCGCACGCAATGCGGGGTAACTCTTCAGAACCCATACTTTGTTTGAGATCGGTTAAAGCCGTTTGGCGGACTGGTTCTGCCTCCAAAACAGCCCTAGCATAATTGTTAACTTCTGCTTCGCTGAAGTCTTGAGCAGATGCAGCAGTGCTGAAGTTGAGATTGCTGAAATTGTGCAGATCGGGTAGTCCAGCAACTACACTCAACGCGCTAATTGCCCCAATCAGCAGCGATCGCGATAACATCCGGTTGAAGTTGGTCAGTAAATAGAGATAGCAAAATTTAGTCATATTTTATGTTGGCAGAAAATGTCATACCGGAGGCATCAGTTCTTTTGAATCATTTTCAGAGTTAGAAGTTCCAGCCATTTCTCACTGCGCTTTATTCCAGCTTACAGCTAGCTGTTAGATGATGAAAAAATCTGGCAAAGGGCGATCGCTTTTGTTTGCAACGTCGTTATTTGTTCTGCACCTTGTTTCAAGCTCACTTCTAATTCCAGCAAGACGGGTAAAGCAGCGATCAGTTGCTGTGTAGAAATCTGCATCACTTCTCGCTTGAGAATAAATACTCGTTTAGGATTGCTAATTTCTGCTGCTTGAGCGATCTGTTGTTCCGAGTTTTCGCCTCGTTCTAACATTAGCTTTACCCATAGCCAAGTCCGAAACTGTCCGATCAACGTTGCCACGATTTTGAGTACGGGTTCGTTGCGACCGATCAACTGCCCGATGAGAATCAAAGTTTTGTTTGTATCTCCCTGACGAATTGCTTCTGCTAGCTTTAAGCTATTTTGAGTATTGAATTTAACCAAGTCTGCTACAATACTCTCGCCTATGGGTGGAGAATTCTCACCTGCATAGAGTTTGAGCTTTTCCAGTTCGTTATAAAGCAGTCGCGTATCATTTCCTACAGATTCAACGATCGCTTCTACTGCACTGGGAGTGAGCTTCACCCCCAAACTTTGAGCGGCTTGTCGTACCTGCTGAAGCAGTAAATCTGTTTTCCACGGTGGAATCAGCGCAAATTCCTGCACTTCGGCATGTTCTTGGAAAAGTTTAGTCGATTTCAGCCTGCCATCCGGTTTATTGCGACTTGTCAGTAACAAAATTGAAGTCTCGGGAATAGCTGGTAGGGTGCGTTTTAGTTCAGCCAATAAGTCATCCGAACAATTTTGACAAACAGTGGTATCCACCAGCCAAACAAGACGACTACCCATCCCAAATGGTGGTGTCATCGCTTGATTGAATCCCTGAATTAGAGCATCTGATTGTGTAGGCGGAATTTGCGTGTAGTTAAAACTCATCCAATTTGGATCGAGGCAGCGATCGCGCAAGCCATTAACTGCTTGTTGTAACGAAAACTCATCTTCACCCCAGTAGAAGTAGATTGGCATAATTCGTCATTAGTCATTAGTCATTGGTCACTACAAATCGATGCACGATAATTGGCATACTCTAGCATCTCGATCGTCGCACATTGACCAAATCAAATTAGAAGTATGGTTTCAGTGGAGTAAACTTGTTTTATGGTGGAACTAGTTTTGTACAGACGTTACTTTGTAGAGACGTTACATGTAACGTCTCTACAAAGTAACGTCTGTACGGGCGGGTTTTGACTCCCGATCTACTGTTTTAACTGTTAATCTATTGGCTAAACCCGCCCCTACGATAACTGATAACTGATAGCTGACAAGTGTGAACTTCCCTATCCATCCCATCATGACGCAGAGTTTTGCGGTTATCGATCGCGAAATTGGCACGTATAAAGATAAATTTAGTCCGGCTGAGTATGCGATCGTCAGACGGGTAATTCATAGTACGGCTGATTTTGAGTTTCAGCATTTGATTTGTTTTAGTCCCAACGCCATTGAAGCAGGAATTCAGGCAGTTCGCGATCGCGTGCCGATTATTACTGATGTAGGAATGGTGAAACAGGGTGTAGTGAATTTGCTCAGAAAAACTTTTGATAATCCACTCATTAGTGCTGTAGAAGGAGTTGAAGTAGCTCTTCCAGGCAAAACCCGCACGGAAACAGGATTAATCAAGTCTTATGAAAAGTTTCCTACAGCAATTTTTGCGATCGGTAATGCTCCCACAGCGCTTTTAGCTTTATGTCAAGAATTAGAAAGCGCCAGTACGCTACCAGCTTTGGTAATTGGTGCGCCAGTAGGTTTTATCTCAGTAGTTGAATCTAAGGCTGCATTAGCTCGCTCCCCAGTCAATCAAATTCGTGTAGAAGGACGCAAAGGAGGTTCCTCCATCGCTGCTGCGATCTTAAATGCTTTAATTATGTTGGCATTAGAACGGGAGTCGTAAGTCGTAAATCGTCAGTCGTAAGTCGTCAGTATTTCCCACGCCACGCACCACTTTCTACCGATCGCCGATCGCTGTCAACTGATAATTATTAAATGACACCAATACACGTAATTGGCATTGGATTAGATGGAACTGAGGGACTAGTTGATTCACTACGTCAATTGGTTGTGAAGGCAAAATTACTTGTAGGGAGCGATCGCCATTTAAATTACTTCCCACACCACCCAGCACCACGCCTGATACTAGGAGATTTCATCGAAGCGATCGCTCAAATTCGCCGTTATTTAGCAGATGGGAAAGATGGTATTGTAATTTTAGTATCGGGCGATCCGTTATTTTTTGGTTTAGGGCGATTGCTACTCGCGGAACTCCCACCAGAACACCTAACTTTTCATCCCCACCTCAGCTCAATCCAGTTAGCATTTAATCGGCTCAAAGTTCCCTGGCAAGATGCTAGAGCGATCAGCGCTCACGGGCGATCGCTAGATGAATTAATTCAGGCGTTGCAGCAAGGGGTAGAGAAGATTGCCGTATTGACGGATAACACAAATAACCCTCATGCGATCGCTCGTCTATTAGTATCGCTAGATTTACTCGCTCGATACAAACTTTGGGTATGCGAAAATTTGGGTAGCGAGGACGAAGTATGTCGAGAGATTAACTGTAACGTTTCTACAGACAATCTGTCTTTTGCACCTTTAAATATTGTTGTCTTACTCCGCCAATCCGAGTCAGAACTGCAACTGAACTTAGCCAACTTACCGCAACTAGGGATACCAGATCGTTTATTTCTCAGTTTTAGCGATCGCCCAGGATTGATGACAAAACGAGAAGTACGCCTGTTGATTTTAGGCGAACTGGCGCTGCAACCCGAACAAATTGTATGGGATATTGGGGCGGGAACTGGTTCGGTTTCGATTGAAATTGCTCGCTTATTTCCTACTAGTAAAATTTACGCAATTGAAAAAACGGCAGCTGGTAGCACGTTAATTGCTCAAAACTGCCAACGATTCGGAGTCAAAAACGTTATGTCAATCTACGGTACTGCTCCAGAAATCTTACAGGATCTTCCTAGATGCGATCGCGTTTTTATCGGTGGTAGCAGTGGTAACTTAACCTCTATTCTAGAAACCTGTTCCTGCTTATCTTCTGGCGGAGTTTTAGTCATTGCTCTTGCTACCCTAGAACACCTCAGTACAGCTCTAGACTGGTTCAAGCATCAAAATAGCTGGGAATATCAATTATTGCAAGTCCAACTCTCCCGTTCCGTACCCATAGCGCAACTCACCCGCTTTGCTCCTCTGAATCCAGTTACAATTATCACAGCTAAACACCTTTAGCGATCTTCTTCACGCCTACTCTACGAGAAGCCACTTTGCGCCTTTGCGCCTTTGCGTGACATAAAAATTTGAACGTTGGATACTACATGATAGTATTAACGATCGCTTTGCAGCATTTCCCGAGCTTCTGCATGTTTTAACATCCTGGCGCGATCGCGCTTTTATTTAAGCGTAAAAAACTCTGTATAACCAAATAAGCGTGCCTGTTGCAAGTAAAAATAGTAACCCTACAACACCAGCCAAAGGCTTGCCATATTTCCCCGTGACCCATTCTGCTGCATTACCCGTATAATCTACGACTTGTAAGGTATCCAAACACGCGATCGCCCATACCCAACCCGCATGGAGTCCCCAAGCTAAGCCCAAACTTCCATTGTCTACCCAACGGGCAAGCACCAACACCATACCCATTAACCACAGTCCGGGTAATTGTGGCAATGTTTCTTTTTGCTCCCAAACTAGATGTAACAAAGCAAAAATTAGACTGGAAATCGCAGCTGCCCAGCCTAAATAAAAGTCGTGTTTTAGTTGAGTGAAAACGAAGCCGCGAAAAATTAATTCTTCCGTGCCGCTAATCCACACTGCTAATAGTAAAGTTAGCAGCACAACTGATGCAATTTGTCTAGATTTTTTTGGTTCGGATTGCTGCCATTTCACCCAACCAAGAGCTATTTGTCCGGCAAATAAACTAGTAATACCGATCGCGCCAATTACAAAACCCCCACCACTAGAAATTAACAGATGCCAATTCCAGGTGAAGCCCCAATCGGTAAAAGGTACTGCCAAAATCTGGCTGGCTTGCCATAAAATCAAGGGCGCGATCGCGTAAAGTGAGGCAAGCAGTGGTAATTTTTGTCCACTTGTAATTGGTTGAGACGGTCGCCATTTAATTGCGATCGCGCAGCCAATTGCTAATGGTAGCCAGCAAGCAGTCCATACTAGAAAAAATTCTGTCACCTGTATCATCGATACAGGTGCAATTGTCTGGAATGACATTAAGATTTGGCAGTTACTACGATCCGCGATTAGCACGCCTCAGATAAAATTTGTCATCGGTCACTTGCCATTGATTGCTGGTGGCTAACCAATGATAATTGACCAACGACCATTTTTATTCGTCGTCTTCATCGTCTAAGTTATCGTCTCTACTTTTATCGCTATCGAGTTGAATTAGGTGAATGTGTTTGTAACCTAATTTAATCTCAAATTCATCACCTGGCTTTAAGCCCATTGCTTCGGTGTAAGTAGCACCAATTACAATTTGACCGTTTTTGTGTACGCTGACGCGATAGGTTGGTTCCCGTCCGCGACCATCTTTTGGTCCTTCAGGACTCAGAGGAATGCCCCTTGCTGCGAGTAAGGCATCATAAAAATCGGTTAAATTGACGCGAGTTTGGCTGTTTTTTGTGACCGTATAATAGCCACAGGCTTTTGCTCTTTCTCGTCTAGGTAAGTTAGAAAGTTCTTTTACCTTTTGCAGCAATGCTTTTCCAGTTAATGGATGGGTTGCAGTTTCAGTACTCACGCTCCAAATATCCTTACGTTCTCCAAAGTGGGTAAAGTTTGCTTGACAGATATTGACTGAGCTGTTTGCTTTTTGTCTATCGTCAAGTTGCTCTTTGCTAGTCGCACATTGTTTGTGCGATTTTTTCAGCCATCAGTTACACTTTGTCAGTTGTAGGCTGTTTATTTGCCACTGACATGCGATCTTCGATCGCCGACTGCTCTGGCTAATTGCCAAGTAGCTAATCTCTTATTTTATAGAAGAAGTATGTCCAAATCTCTCCTGTTCTCCAAAAATTTTTTCCATAATTAGATACTACCCATTTTAAATTCAACTTTGCAAATTTAATCTTAATTTTTTAACCAACCTTACCAAATATACAATCTTCGATCGCTAACATCGAAGTTTTTTAGTCAAGCAGACACTCCTCGGACTCTAACTGGGAAATGCAACAAACATCAATAATTTTTCCCATTTCTGTAGCAGACTGAACTAAACGCTAGCCATAAGGGGACAATTTGGTTAGGCATAGCAGAATCTAACTCCCAAAAATGGTTGCAAGCGCTTAGCTTTCACAGCAAAGAACCAAAAAAATTTCGATCGAGACAGGTAAAATCGGAGGAAAGAGGTCATCCCTTTCTACTGATTTATGGCGAGAAAAGAGATCTGCCTAGCCCCCAAATCATTAAAGAGGTCAGGGAATCGGATCTGTTGTCAGAGCAGATAAAATTGGTATCAATCTAAAATCCCTGACCTTTACGAGTACGAAATTGCTCTAGCTTCATTTCTTTAGCACCAGCGACTCATGCGCCCACAAAGAGGGAAAATATATTTTTTTAAAAAAGGGGTTGACAAACCTGAAACTTGACCCTGGGGCTAGATAAATTCCACCAGATTTAGGTCGATCGTTCTAGACTAGAAGCAGTTCCAGCGCGATCGACTACAGAGCAGTAATTTAACTAACCAGACAGCAAAATCTCCTTTGAAAGGATGGATTAAATGTCAAGTAGCGTTAACAACGATTTATCAGCGCGATCGCTCCTATGTACAAAATTTAGTTGATGGCAATGCAAGTTCTATTTAAAATCATCCGACAATCAGAAAATTCCGCGCCTCGCGTTCAGTCTTATCAGCTAGAGGTAGAACCAGGAAATACAATCTTGGACTGCTTAAATCAGATTAAGTGGGAGCAAGATGGTAGCTTAGCATTTCGTAAAAATTGTCGCAATACTATTTGTGGTAGTTGTGGAATGCGAATTAATGGTCGCTCGGCTCTAGCCTGTAAAGAAAATATTGGTAGCGAAGTCAGCCGACTGCAATTAAGCACGGGTGAGAGCAGGAATAGAGATGTTAAGACACCAGAAATCATTATCTCTCCTTTGGGGAATATGCCAGTCATCAAAGATCTGGTAGTAGATATGAAGAGTTTTTGGAATCATCTAGAGGCAGTCGATCCCTATGTCAGCACGGGGGCAAGAAAAATCCCAGAACGGGAGTTTTTGCAATCACCAGCAGAGCGATCGCAATTAGATCGAACGGGTAACTGTATTATGTGTGGTGCTTGTTATTCTGAATGCAATGCTCGCGAAATCAATCCCGATTTTGTCGGTCCTCATGCTTTAGCCAAAGCATACCGCATGGTAGCAGATACTCGCGATGCTGAAACCGCAACTCGGTTAGAAAAGTATAACCAAGGAACCCAAGGCGTTTGGGGCTGCACTCGTTGTTATTACTGCAACACTGTTTGTCCAATGGATGTTGCACCGATGGATCGCATCAGTCAGATCAAGCAGGAAATCTTACCATTAAAAGATGCTGCCGATAGCCGTTCCATCCGCCACCGTAAAGTTTTAGTCGAGTTAGTCAAAGAAGGTGGCTGGATCGACGAGCGTAAGTTTGGGTTGCACGTTGTATCAAATTACCTGCGAGATCTTAGGGGCTTACTCAGTTTAGGACCTTTAGGATTGCGAATGCTCGGACGCGGCAAATTCCCGCTCAAATTCGAGCCTTCCGAAGGCGTGGCAGAAGTGCGATCGCTGATTGAAGCTGTGAAAGAAGGAGCGAGGAGTGAGGAGTGAGGGGACTCTCGAAGACAAGGGGTATAAGGGGATAAAAGAGTTGCGGGAGCGCAAGGTTGCTGAGGGAGCAAGACAAGTCGCAAGTCGCAATTAAAACATGCACCACTCTCTTACCCCTCACTCCTCGCTCCTCACTCCTCACTCCTCACTCTCCCCTGACAACCGTTCACTGCGGGTTCATCGGCACGTTAATCAAGTTACCAGCGCGATCGCAAACTAAAATATCCCATTGACCGTTAGCGCTCGATTCAAAGGCAATCCTGTTGCCATCGTTGCTAATGGTAGGGTGGCGCACTTCTGCTGCTAAATTTGCCGTCAAATTCCTTAATTGGCGAGTTTCGCGATCGTAGAGAAAAATACCAACTTGACCTCGCCTACTACTAGTAAACACAATGTAGCGACCATCGGCTGATAAGTCGGGATCGGAGGCGATCGCATCAACAGAGTTTAACCCTGGCAGATTTACGAGACTACTCGTTTTCAAATTAAATAAATAAACATCTTGTCGCCCGAAGCGATCGGATGTAAACACTACGTATTCACCTGCAACGCGCGGAGACAATTCTGCGGCAGGACTGTTGAGGCTGCGTCCCCCTAGATCGAAGGGATAGCTTAAAAGATGGGGAGAGCCGCTACAGCCACTCAGGAAACTAACTAGGAGCAATATCAATAGAGAGAAACAGATAGACAAGGGAGACAAGGAGCGAGGAAGACAAGGGAGACAAGGGGGACGAGGGAGACGAGGGAGACAAGGGAGACAAGGGAGACAAGGGGGACAAGGGAGACAAGGGGGACAAGGGAGACAAGGGGGACAAGGGAGACAAGGGAGACAAGGGGGACAAGGGAGCTGAGGAGATAAAATAACTAACTGGTCACTGGTCACTGGTCACTGGTCACTGGTCACTGATAACTGCTCCCTACTCCCTAACAACTGTCATCGTACCATCTGGAATATCCAACTCAACGCGATCGCCTCGGTCTAGAATTTCGATATCCCATTGCCCGTTTTTACTGCTTTCAAAGGCAATGTAACGCCCGTCAGGACTGATGCTGGGGTTGCGCACCCATGCCTGATACCACTGGCTGACAATCTGCGTTTGTTGCGTAGCGCGATCGTATAGTGTCAAAACAAGTTTACCGCGATCGCCAGTTAAATAAGTTAAATAGCGCCCCGTATAACTCAAGCTCGGATGTTCTGCGATCGCTGCGGCGGGAATGCGCGGTAGAGAAATGAGGCAGCGGTCTTGTAAATCGTATAACAGTAAACGGTGCTTGCCATCGCGATTTGAGACATACGCCAACCAACGCCCATCACCGCTCAAGGCTGGTTGTTCGTCACTATAAGGGCTATTCAGGAAGCCTGACAAACAAACTTGGCGATCGCTAGGACTACAGGCTGCGATCGCCAAACTCAAGATACTTATAGTGAGCGTCCAACACAGCCACTTCAGCCACCGTCTCAGCGTAGATTTTTTCATCTATGCTGTCGCCATCCGTGCGAAACTATGGCTCGTCAAAATTAGTCGAATTGTCGCGATCGTCGTCAAACCGCTCGATTGGCTTGTAATCGACATAATCGGAAGCTGGAACTTGGACATCATCTTGACCGTAAACTGAATTTTGAGGCGGACGACGTTTTCTGGGTCTAGATGACACTTCTGTATCCGCTGGTTCCACACGTCTGGAGCCGTTACTACCGGAGCGAGGCGGCTTGCTGGTACGAGTCACTTTTTCTTCCCAGTCATCTTCTCTAGTTGCCTGAGTTGAATCGTTCCAATCTTCATCTTGTGTGTCTGGCGGGAGGGGACGAGATTCTGGACGAGAACGACGCTTGCTGGTGCTGGTACGAGTTCGGTCGGCAGGTGCAATTCTTTCAGTTCCGCTACGGCTTGACGAGCGGCGGGGTGGTTCTTCCTCATCGCGGCGATAGCGTCGGGGGATTTCATCCTCGCGATCGTACTCGCGATCGTAATCGTCCGTGCGCGTGGAACGTCCATCTCTGCTCCCTCGAATCCGCCGTGGGATCGTGCGTTCTTCCTCTAAAGGATCGTATTCGTCTAACTCTGCTTCGTATTGATATGCAGAGCTGACGGGTCTTTCTTCGTCTACAATTCGAGTATTGCGTCGAGCTTGTTCTGTAGCTACGCTCCGTAGCCTCACGCTTTCTACAGCAAAAAATATTGTTCCTCCTGTCAGCAGCAGTTGACCGAATTGCATAATTGGGTCATACCGCCAACCTTGAAAAATCAGGACGAAACCACAGACTAAACCGATCGCAGCAAAAAAAATGTCGTGATCTCGCGCCAATCCAGGGCGAAAGTTGCGGAGGAAATATAGCGCTGCCCCAGCTACAGCTAAGACAATGCCCGAAATACTCGCAAAGTTAAAGTTGAAGTTGACCATTTTCGTTCTCTCAAGTATGTCTAGCCTAGCGAGTCAACTAGAAGATCGTCAAAGGTTGCTGGGTAGATGAGGGATTGGGAGTTAGGAGTGAGGGGTAAGGGAATTCTCCATTAATTCCGAATTCCGAATTCTGAATTCCGAATTTTCCCTACTCCCTGCTCCCTGTTCCCTCTTACGAACGTTGAATCTTATCTTGTTGGCTAATAAAAATCAAACCAACTGTGACTGGGATCACCACAATTGCCAAACCTGCCAGCAAACTGAAAAAGAAGTTCATTAAAGAAGGTGTCATAGATTTTTAACCACAATGGTCTAGTACTTCAACTCTAATTGTAATTTGTCGTTACACGCTTGAGAAGGCAGATCGGTCATTGGTTATTTGTAAGCTACCCCCTATTAAAACTAAGGTATGGCAGGATTAGTCATTAGTCATTGGTCATTTGCGATCTACCCATTACCCATTACCCATTACAGTCGCTAAAACTATGAATCCTAATGTTGCCGATCTTCGCATAGATTATCAACTTGAAGGTTTGCAGGAAACTGATGTCGATCCGAATCCTTTGCGTCAATTTCAAATTTGGTTCGATCGCGCTCTATCAGCTCAAATTCCCGAACCAAATGCTATGACCTTAGCCACTGCTACGACTGATGCTATACCTTCGGCTCGAATTGTCTTGCTCAAGGGTTTTGACGAACGCGGTTTCGTTTTTTATACCAATTATCAAAGTCATAAAGGGCAAGAACTAACAACCAATCCCCATGCAGCGCTAGTTTTTTGGTGGGCGGAACTCGAACGCCAAGTGCGGATTGAAGGGCGGGTAGAACAAGTTTCAGCCCAAGAGTCAGATGAATATTATCGCAGCCGTCCGTTAAATAGCCGCTTGGGAGCTTGGGCTTCCGAGCAAAGTCAAGTGGTGGAAAGTCGCGCAGCTTTAGAACAGCGCTTGCAAGAATTGCAAACCAAGTATGAAAATCGAGACATTCCCCGTCCGCCGTACTGGGGAGGTTTTCGCGTCATTCCTAACGCAATTGAGTTTTGGCAAGGTAGACCGAGTAGATTGCACGATCGCCTCCGCTATCGTTTATTAGAAAACGGTAGTTGGACAATCGAGCGGTTGTCTCCTTAGGGTATAGAGACGTTAAACGTAACGTCTCTATACTGCTCCCTGCTCCCTACTCCCTCCTGAAGTTGGCACAGTGCGATCGCGTAAATAAACCCCTAACGCAATGAATAAAATAATGAAAATTGTGCCAATTCCCAGGGGACTGGGGAGCCAGAAAATAGTTTCTATATGATTAATCTGTCCTGGTTGCAGCCGCCATATCAACCGATTACCCTGTTTGTTAGCGGGAATGGCGTTTTCTGCCTTCTCGATGCTGCGTCCTCCCCAAGGGGCGTTGAGGCTGAATTCAAAATCTAAGATCGAACTGGGGTTAATGGCGAGATTTGTGTTTGTAGAAATTAGGGAGAGCGATCGCAAGTCTAAGTCGAAACTCAACCGATTTCTCACTAACAATAAAAAATTATTTTGCTTCAAACTCAATTGAGAGTCTATTGGTGGCAAGTCCGTTTCTGTTAAATTATTTGGATTTTCCTTGTCAATGTAGTGGAAAAATGCATTAAATTTTTCTGCTAAGTCCGCCCCATTTTTAAACGGAATTGTGACCGTGACTTCTCGATCCGATCGCCGCTTGGCTTTTCCGTGCAGTTGCTTGACGCGACGTTCGATGCTGTCTAGCCAAGTCTTTACCGAATCACCACTCAAACTCATCAGCCGTTCGTCTAGCTGGATGTGCTGCACGATTTCGCCATAGTTGGGACTGTCAAAATTTACCCCGACTTGATACTGGACGCAGCCGGAAAGAATCAAGGAAGACAACAACACAATTCCTAATAAGCGCAGCTGTCCGATAATTTTCCTAGCTGATGCCATCAAGATAGATAGTTTCACAGATCCCCCTCTGAATACTCTGGCGTGAAGGGCGCAACTTAATAAAGTTATCGCTCTTATTTACTATTGATATCATCATTGCTTGTCGCGTGATGACATAGTATTTTTACTCGATCCATAAGACACTCATCAGAAGTTAGAAGTCGTAGGGAAGGATCTATGCAAGAAATCACCATCCATACTGTCTCCGAATATGTAGAGCGTCTTTCGGATATTAACCGTGGAAGACGCGCTGTTTACCGTGGTCAGCGACGCGATCGGAGCCTATTACCTAAAATTGCTCGCCTCACAACTTACTTACCTATTCTTCAAGCAGAACGGGAAATGCTCGAAGTTTTTAAGCTCAGAAGTCTTCCTCTGCTTGAGCAGCACCCCGATAATGATTGGGACTGGCTGACAATCATGCAGCACCACGGGCTAGCAACGAGATTGCTAGATTGGAGTCTTAACCCCCTAGCGGCTCTTTGGTTTTGCGTCTGTAAACCACCTGCTGAGAACGAGTCCGGCGTAGTGTGGCTATTTTATCCTGATGCTAATGATTATGCTGTACCCTCAAAGCAAGCAGATCCAACCAGCATCAGTAGAGTTTATTTGTTAAGAGGCAAATTGGTTGCGTCTCGCATTCAGGCACAGTTTGGTTGGTTTACCGTTCATTATTTCAATTTAGAACAAGAGAAGTTTGTTGCTTTAGAAAATGATTCATCCTATGCGTCTCGTCTAGTAAAAATAATCATTCCCTCTAATGCGTTTGCCCACATTCGCTTTCAATTGGATCGTTTGGAGGTTAATTCAGCAACGCTATTTCCCGATCTTGATGGACTGTGCGCCAATATTGAATGGGCTTTTTCGGGCTTGGCAGACGAAGAACTTCAAGACATTCCGAAAAAGAGCTTTCCTACCCCAAATAATTAGCATTTTAACCCAGCATTCTATAGTCCCCACCAAATCAATGCACCAAGGGTTAGAGCGATCGCGAATAGAGCAACGACGATAAAGCGATTGTCTTTCGTGTTGATTTTGCTCAGGTCTTCGATTTCGCGGGGTGGTTCTGACTGTGGCGATCGCTTGCGATTATCGCTCTTGATGCTCAGTTTTATTTGCGACTCATTATCTGATATTGCCCCCAGATCGGGGATTTGAGTCATCCATTCGGCGGGGCGTTGCAATTGCGGTGCTTGCAGAATATACAGCAACCGCCGTCCTTGCTTGTTAATTTCATAGTGAGGATGACGTTTGAGCTGTTCGCATAGCGCGATCGCTTCTTGTCTTTGTCCAGCAGCTTCGTAAGCGTTGACTAGCCATAGCTGCACTTCACCACCCTGGCGACTGTTACGGTTAGCTAAGGCGCTAGCCTTTTCTAAGTGTTGTACGGCTTGGCGGTATTGTCCTCGCTCAAAAGTTGCTAACCCTGCTTTGTACTCAGTCTTGACAATTTCTTGGGATTGGGAACTCACGTTTGATTGCATGAATCTCTCTTTCTCGATTGTGTCACTCATGGGCAGCTTAACGACATCTGACTTAAGTAACAATTTTACGCAACATCAACCGCCATAATTATCTAAAATTTTAGATAGTGGGCTGAAATATCGGGAACATAGAGACAACAACGCAGCATCAGAGTGTTTAGACTGCCGATCGCGCTTGGGTATTAAGCGTTACTCAAAATTTTAGGTTCTGGATATGAGAAAGATCACCGAGGTTCCACACATACCACGCAAACAGATTTTACATATATATACAAGCTGGGTTAGATGGGGTAGAGTGGCTTGCTTAACTGCTGCGCTCTTACCATTGGGAATACTATTAGTCAATGCAACACCCGCATCTGCACAATCTACAATTATTATCAATGGTGGTGGGAACTATCCTGATGGCAACTATTATCGCAGGAACCAGCCACAGTCTGCCCCCTACATCTACGGTAGTCCTATTCCCTCACCTATTCCAGTTAATCCAGCAACGGGGATGACTCCTAAACCCGCCGATCGCTACTTCGATCGCTACCCCGATTCCGCTCCTAGCAGAGACCAAAATATCACGATTATCAATGTCGATCGCTCGTATGACCGATATCCGCACGATCGCTATCCAAATGAAGTGGGGTATCCAAGAATACGTACTATAGAAGTTATACCTGCTCCCCCAATCCCAAATGGACTCGATCCTTACAGATAGGCTATTGGCGATCTCGCTGTGTGAAAACTTAAAGATCTCCCCTCACCCCCCTTGCATAAGGGGGGAAGAAGAGAAAGTTACATGTGGGGCTAGTAAGTATACTCAGAAGCAACGATCATCGAACCGATCCCTACGTCGGTGAAGACTTCTAGTAAAAGGGCGTGAGGAATGCGACCGTCGATAATGTGAGCAGCACGCACTCCTTGGGCGAGCGATCGCACGCAGCATTTAACTTTGGGAATCATCCCGCCGCCGACAACACCAGCAGCGATTAAATCTCGCGCCTCTTGAATATCCAATCTAGGTAGTAGTGTTGAAGGATCTTTGTAGTCCTTGAGAATTCCGGCTGTATCTGTCAGTAAAATCAATTTTTCTGCTCCCAGGGCTGCGGCGAGTTCTCCTGCTACAGTATCGGCATTAATGTTGTATGCCTGTCCGTTTTCGTCTGCTGCTACGCTGGATACGACCGGGATATAACCTTCTTTGAGTAGGGAATTCAACAGCCGCACGTCCATACTCGTTACTTCTCCGACAAAGCCAATCCCCTCGCGACCTTCAGGACGGGCTTTGATTAAATTAGCATCTTTACCGCATAGCCCAATTGCAGAACCACCAGCACGGTTGATCAGAGAAACTAATTCCTTGTTCACCCTGCCAACTAACACCATTTCTACCACGTCCATTGTCGGCGCATCCGTTACCCGCAGTCCGTGCTTGAATTGCGGTTCAATGCCGAGTTTATCTAACCAACTATTAATTTCTGGACCCCCGCCGTGAACTACGACAAGGCGCACTCCCACAGAAGTTAAAAACACGATATCGCGAATCACTTTATCTTTCAGGGAGCTTTCTTTCATCGCTGCGCCGCCATACTTGACGACGACGATTCGTCCGGCAAATTTTTGGATGTAGGGTAGTGCTTCGCTGAGAATTCTTACCCGCGTGGCTTCAGGTTCTCTAATGTACTCGCTCTCGTTGCTCATGAATTGCTTCCAGAACGCAAATAAATACTCGATAAGAGTGCAGTTTAAAAGAGTTTGCGTTTTGCCACAATCTCAGAAATAACAGTTTGAACAGCCTAGTGTGTGGTAGTTGGTTATTATTGCATGAGCCGTGGAGCCACGCTGCACGCACAAACGCGAGTAGAATCGATCTCGATCGCGCCGTATTGTACCGAGCGCATGGTTGCGGTTTTTATCTCGTCCTACCCGTACTGGGAACTGAGATGAAAGTTGGCGAGCATCGTTTCACCCTCACTTGCTGATAAATGATAAATGATAACTGATAACTGAAATTAGTAAAGATTAGTTGCAGGAAATGTGTTTTTCCAGTTGTTAGTAGTATCTTACAAATAGAAGCTTTCCATAGCTTCTGTGGCAGATAAACAGCCAAAAGTCCGATAGATCAACTGAGTTAAGAGGTAAAAGAAGCTGTTTTACTATCTGTCCGACCGACCGACAGCAACACCCAACTCGAACGCTGATATTTCCTCCTAGTTGAAAACAGAGGGCAATGTAACCGACAATCTAACCTTTCTCGGAACAGGAATTGCGATCGGTGCAACCCCAGATAGGATTACAAACATGAGGAAATCGCTAAGCAAGTAGATGCTTGGGTGTTGTTGTTTTGAAATCCAAAAATAATTGAAAAACAGAAACTGGGATAGTCGAAGCGTCGAACTAGGTTAGGTTTCCCGCACTCCTAATATTGCAGATATCCGTACAAACTTTTACCTAACTTTCAACTGATATTTTCAGTTCGGTAATCATCATTTCAGCATTCATAAAAACCGAATTTCCTCGAACTTTCTACACCAGTAAGATAAGAAGCAAGAACACGGAAAACAAACTTAAAGCAATCAATTAAGGTGTAGTTATGGTATTTGTTCGCTGGAATCCTTGGCAAGAAATGAATACTCTGCAACGTCATATCGATCGCTTATTTGAAGATTCATTTGCATCTAATTCTGTCGTGAATGGTAACATTGCTAAAATGCCAGCCGCAGAAATTTCTGAAACTGAAGATGCCGTCTACCTCAAACTGGAAGTACCTGGGATGGAAGCTAAAGACTTAGACGTGCAAGTTACAGAAGCTGCTGTTTACGTTAGTGGCGATCGCAAGTCTGAAACTAAGCAGGAAGAAAACGGCAAGACTCGCAGCGAATTTTACTACGGTAAGTTTCAGCGTGTCCTTCCTTTGCCAGCACGGATTCAAAACACCAACGTTACCGCAGAATATAAAGATGGAATTTTGAATCTGACTCTCCCTAAGACTACGGCAGAAAAAAATAAAGTGGTCAAAGTTAATTTAGAGGGATAAGCAATAAGGGAGTAAGAAAATTTCTTCTTACTCCCTTATTGTACTTTTTTCTGTCTATAAAATCACAGAATTAACTTGCCTAGCTTCACGCAGTAGCTAGGTTTTTTTGCGCTCGAGAGTTACGCAATTGAAGCATCGAGATCTCGATTCCCCCTAATCATCCCCAAAAAGGGAAGAATTTGTCGTTTTGACTTTTGACTTTTGACTTTTGACTTTTGACTTCCTGATGTCTCTACAGATAGAGGTAGCTACCTTGACAAAAATTAATAATTTTAGAACGGAAGTTATAGGAGTTCAGCGAAATGACGAGTGAAATTGCCGATCGCTTTATGCAGACGCTACAGCAAATCGAAGCTAGTGGCGATGTAGAACCATTAGTTGAAATGTTTGCCGAGGATGCAGAAGCGACTAACATAGCAATGGTAGAACCACTCAAGGGAAAGGATGGCGTGCGGCGATTTTGGCAAAAGTATCTCTCAGTGTTCGATCGCATCCACTCTGATTTCACCCATGTCACCGCAGATAGCAACACTGCGGTTATGGAGTGGCGATCGCAAGGGACTTTATCCAATGGTGAAGACGTACATTATCGAGGTGTCAGCATTATTGAAATTGACAATGGATTAGTACAAGCCTTCCGCACCTACTACGATTCAGCCGTATTTCTGCCTACAGGTGCAAAGCAAGCACAGAGATAATTGAAAAGCGATTAAGGCGATTAAAATGAAACAGCATCGATCTGCAAATAATCTAACTCATGCCATCTGAGATTCAGCTGTTACCTAGCATTCATGCCAAATCCGTGCGCGAGAATGGCAAGCAATATTACTTAAGTACAAATGGCGATCGCCTTCCTAGCGTCTCTACCATCCTCAACGCTACAAAACCTCAAGCAGATCGAGATAGACTATTCAACTGGAAACAGCGTGTTGGTGTAGAAACTGCAAATCAAATCTCCTCCACCGCCAGCCGTCGCGGTACGCAAACGCACAAATACATTCAGCGTTACTTGCAGGGTGAAGATATATCTTGTTCTGAAGCCAGCCGTCCTTACTGGGAGAGTATCGCACCAGTCTTGGAAGAAATTGATGTCGTCAGATTAATTGAAGGGGCAGTTTTTCACTCAGATTTGAAATATGCTGGAATTGTAGACTGCGTTGCCAGTTATCGAGGTGTACCTTGTGTCTGTGAATGGAAAACAGCAGATCGACCAAAAAGAACCCTCGAACGGCTATTTGATTATCCTTTGCAATTAGTAGCTTATTTAGGTGCAGTCAATCACTATTATCGCGACTATGGAATTCAGTTGAATCGCGCCTTAATTGCGATCGCAATTCCTCAAGCGCCAGCAGAAATCTTTTGGTTTGAACCAGAAGCAATCGCATCTTATTGGCAACAATGGCAACAGCGTGTTACTTCCTATTGGCAATAAGGGTGTGAGGTGTGGGGTGTAAGGTGTAGGAAGACTTAGAAATTACGTCTTTAGATAGAAGCGTTTCCACTCATATCATCATTAGAACTGGCAGAAGAGAACCGCTCGTCACAATTTTGACTTTTGACTTTTCTATGAACTCAAGTACCAGTCAGCCCAATCGACGCAAAGAAATTTTTCGAGGCATTCTGGCTGTAGCAATTATTATTGTAGGAATGACTCATTTTCTCAAACCATTAGAATACGCTAAGATTGTTCCGCCTCAACTGCCCAATCCCGTCGAACTAGTTTATATCAGCGGTTTTTTTGAAATTTTGGGTGGCATTGGTTTGTTAATTCCCTTTATTAGCGTTGCTGCGGCTTGGGGGCTGATTATTTTATTTATTGCTGTCTTTCCCGCCAACATTTATTTAGCAACTCACAGCGATATTGTCATTGAAGGCATTCCACATAGCCCGATTATGTATTGGGTGAGGCTGCCGTTACAAGCAGTTTTAATTGCTTGGGCATGGTGGTATACTCGTAAACCAGAAGCGCAACCAGGGGCGAAAAGTTTTGTCTCTGGTACAGAAAAGTTAGTTAGTCGCGATTAAATTGGTAATGGATAGTTGTTGGTTAACGGTTAACGGTTGACAGTTAACTACTCTCTGACAACTTTGTACAGACGTTACATATAACGTCTGTACACTGATAACTGATAACTGATAACTGACAACCGTATGGGACGATCGATTGAAGCAAATCAAAATAATTTTGCCACTGAGGTTATCGAGCGATCGCAACAACAACTCGTTTTAGTCGATTTTTTTGCTCAATGGTGCGGTCCTTGTCAGGTTCTCAAACCAATTCTCGAAAAACTTGTAGAAGAATATAACTTTACCCTGGCTAAAGTCGATATCGACAAAAACCCGGAACTAGCGCAGGCGTATCGCGTGGAAGGGGTTCCCGATGTCAAAATTTTTAGCCAAGGACAAATGCAGCCAGGATTTGTCGGCGTGCTACCAGAGGCACAAATTCGGGAATTACTAGCTCAATACGGCTTAAAATCTACTTTAGATACCGAAATAGAAGCAATCCAACTCGATCGCGCTGCTGGTAATATTGAAACAGCTAAGCAACGCTTCCGCGAACTGATCGAACTCTATCCTCAAAATCCCAAATTAGCGATCGCTGCCGCAGAGTTTTTAATTGGAATTGGTAGTTTGGAATCGGCAGAAAAATTGCTGGCAGCAGTCCCTTCTGGTAGTCGAGAATACGATGCTAAAGTACGAACGCTGCGAGAGTTGATGCAATGGCAGCATCAAGCAGCACAGTTGGGACCAGAAACAGATTTAGACCAACAATATTTGCAAGCAGCTCAATTGACTCTTAAGGGGGATTACGAATCAGCACTATCTATTTTATTAGCAATGGTAGAGCGCGATCGCAAGTATCAAAATGATGCCGCTCGCAAAGCGATGATAACGATTTTTGGCTTACTAGGAGACGACCATCCCTTAACTAAGAGCTATCGCAAGCAACTAACTCTTGTTTTGTACTAAAAATTAGTTATCAGTTATCAGTTTATCAATAATCAGTGACTTCTTTTCACACACCGCGCCCCGCTCAGTTTAAACAAATCTCATCTTCTATTAAAAATCGCCATAAAACATTACTAAAAAATAAAAAAATGCCAAATATGACTCAACGTAACACTATCATAAATAGTAGGGATTAATATTGCCGATAGTAAATTTAAAGTCAGCTCAGGTTCATGTCAGTTCAGGCAGATACGACTGCTCCACAACTTATCTTGCACATCACGCAGCGATCGCAATGGGAACAAGCACGTAGAGAAGGAATCTATCGAGGTGACACGCTCGATACTGAAGGGTTTATTCACTGCTCTACGCCAGCACAAATTGTGAAAGTAGCCAATAAGTTTTTCTTTCAGCATCAAGAATTAATCGTGCTTTGGATCGATTCTCGGCGCGTGCTAGTTGAGATTAAATATGAAGAATCGGAACCCGAGGAGCAATATCCTCATATTTACGGTTCGCTCAACATAGATGCTGTAATTAAGGTAATCGAGTTTGCACGAGGCGCAAATGGCAAATTTGAATTTCCGCCACAACTTGTGGGATTTACTTGAGGAATGCCGTCCGTGCATCTTGTAATTAATTGGTGTAAGATGCCGATGCTATGAAGTTAGGGGAGTGGAGATGAGTTTAGGTATACTAGATCGAGTCCGTGCAGCCGCGCAAGAAGTTGCTGTTAGGGCAAATTACGTCCGCATTGACGAGTCAAGTATTCCAGCCTATGTTGCTTCTTTGCCCATAGAACAGGCTAGTTCGCCCAAACTCGATCCCCGCTATCATTATCTTGGCGATCCGCGAGAAATAGTCGCTTATATTCTCACGCTCAATGCGATCAACTTTGGTTCTGGCTACTTTCCCCACCTACAAAAACGTCCTCGTCTTTCGGGATACTTTACCATTGCCACCTGTTTGAAAGAGCGGTTTGAAACTCGTGGAGCTTTTAGAGCGCGAGAACTTTGTCGCCTAACGCCGGAAGATTGTGCGAATATTTTCGAGCAAAATCTCACTAAACCACCAATTCGAGAGTTGATGGGGTTATTTGCCTCAGCCTGGAATGAATTAGGACGACATCTACTCGATCGCTATGAAGGAGATTTTGTCGGATTAGTCAATGCGGCTGACTCATCAGCCGAGCGTTTAGTAGAATTGTTGGCAAAAATGCCTCATTTTCAAGATATACAAACATATAACAATGTAGAAGTTCCATTTTACAAACGCGCTCAACTAACTGCTGCCGATTTATCAATTGCACTAGGAAATCAAAGTTTTGGTTTTTTCAACGACTTACCACGATTGACAATTTTTGCTGACAATCTCATTCCTCATGTTTTGCGTGTCGATAATGTTTTACAATACGAGCAAAGTTTGGCTGCAAAAATCGATGCCGAAGAATTAATTGGTGCGGGAACTGAGGAAGAAATTGAGATCCGTGCCTGTACTATTCACGCTGCGGAGTTGATAGTCGCACAGTTGCGCCGCTTAGAGCATAAAGTTTCTGCCTTGAAATTAGACTATTTCCTTTGGAATCGCGGACAGCAACCTGAATACAAATCACGTCCGCGCCACCGAACCCGTACGATATTTTATTAACTCCGTACGATATTTTATTAACTATTGATAGCAATCTCGATCGCGATCGCTAGAGGGTGGGCTGTGATTTGCAAGTTGCTAGCGATCGCCCCTAAGACTGGCTATTTTTCTACTGTCCCTTGCCTCTCGCCTCTTAGCAAAAACGAACAACCGAGCGCAAGATTTAATCTAAAATTCATAAACATGGTCAATTAATCGCTGTTATTTAAAGAACTTGTAAACAATGTTCGTTACTGCTCGAAATCGGGAACACTTATAGCGTATCTTAATGTATCTTGTTCTTAGTAGTGGTTTAACCTATAGTTCAAATTTATCTAAAAGAATAAAACTATGTCGCTAGACAGCTAGCAGAATAATTCTTCTGAACATGGCTAGTGATGTGAGGGACTGATGATGGGGTGTGTGTCTCTAACTAGATCGAGAATTGCCGTCTTTGGAATTCGCCTGTAGGTTAATAGTTATAAGTTCTTGAGTATAAACTCGGAATTGGAGCGCAGCAGCAACATGACACCAATTCAAATAGCCGCGTTAGAGCAGTTTTTGGCTAACAATGGTTTTCTATATGACGATTACGATGAAGAAACTGGTGCGGTTATCTATAGTGTCAGCAGGGGTGACTGGACGATGCAAATAGCCTATGGCGATGAATGTTACTACTGTTTGTATAACGATGTCACCGAGGATGCTGATTGTGCGGAAATTACTCAGCTAGCGGAATTAATGGTGAAGTATGACAGGCTAGCCAAAACTCATTGGCACGCCGCTTAGGGAGTGAAATAGGCGCGTCGCCGTAAATCACTCGGTTTGACTGTCCTCAGAATATGTAGGTAGCTTGCGGATCATTGCCCGCAGCAAGTCAGTTTTTGTTCTCTGAGTTTGATGACAATATGTTTCGAGCGCTTGCATTTCTAGCTCCGAAACTTTGAAGGTGATCCACTGCTTTGAATCCTTAGCCACTTGTCTACAGTTGAAGTAACATTAAAACCCACAACGAGCTTCTGTATAGACTAGCACGATATCTTGTGCGTTTAACAAATAGCGGTATCGCAAGAGACTGATTCTGTGCCGCAATTGTGAAAAATTAGATGGTAATTGGTACTAATATCAACCAACCTGCCTCGAACGAGAGCCAGGGCTTACGCTGGGCAATCTATGCTTTGGCAGCATACTTAGCATTTGTTGGTCAATTTTATTCGCAATCTAGATCTGATTAGCCTGGCTCCTCGCTCCTGGTGCGCCTGTAAGAATTTAAACGAAGTATTATTTAACACAGTGAAAAAAAGCTTTGGTAACGATTAGAATTCGCTCTAAAGCTGTATGTAAATCTCTGTGGCTAGATAGATTAACTTGTCTGTCAGCGAACAAACAATAGTATTAGGTTTATGGTTTAGTAGTTTTAGCAAAGAGTATTAACAAGTTGAACGGACAAAATCTGGTCAAGTTATGGGGTGCGCTATGCCAGAAGATATAGACTTAACAAAAATTAAGGCAATTGGAGAAGTCATTCAGAAGAATTTAGCGATCGTACAGCAAGCGTTGGGAATTGAGGCAATAAATGATAGTGATTTGAGTGAATTAGAAATTGAATCAGAAGTATTTGCCAAGGAAACTGTTAGTAACTTCCCCAGCAGGAGAATAACTGTATTAGAACTGGCGGAAGAAAAATGCCACTTGTTAGCTATGAAAGAGGCAAATCGAGCTAGATTTTTGGAAAATCAAGCTATTTTTGCAGAAAGCGTGACCAAGTTTAATAGCTCGAAAGATAGATTTGTTCAACGACAAAAAGTCAGACATCGGTAAAACCGATGTCTGACTTTTTCAAATTTTTGACTCTGGCAGCACTTTCAGATATTCTTTTACTGCTGTTGATAGTCCCATGTCCAATGCATCTGCTATCAGAGCATGACCGATTGAGACTTCAAGTATATTGGGAATTGAGCAGAATTTTGCCAAGTTTTGTAGGTTCAAATCGTGTCCGGCATTGACACCTAAACCGATCGCCTGAGCTTGTCTAGCGGCAGCAGCATATTGTTGAAAAACTGATTCTACATTACCATGACGAAAAGCTGTAGCATAAGGTTCTGTATATAATTCAATGCGATCGCTACCAATCTTTTTAGCAATTTGAATTTGATTTGGATCGGTATCCATAAACAAACTGACGCGAATTCCTAAAGATTTTAATTCGTTGATAATTGGTATCAGCTTTTCCCTATCTCGCACCAAATCCCAACCGCAATCTGAAGTGAATGTATTTGGTGCATCTGGAACCAGAGTGCATTGAGTTGGGTTTACTTGACGAACTATCTCCATAAATGGAGGTTGAAAAGGATTCCCTTCAATGTTGAACTCAACTGATAACATCTCTGCTAACTCATAAACATCTGAAGGTTTGATATGTCGTTCGTCGGGACGAGGATGAACGGTAATTCCACTTGCGCCTGCATCAATGCAAATTTGTGCTGCGTTTACAACACTTGGTATGCCAAGATTTCGAGTATTTCTCAACAAAGCAACCTTATTCAAATTAACGCTGAGATTTGTCATCTAATTCTACTCGCGATCGCTTCAATAAACTTATAGCAAAATAATGTTACGCGGAGGCGCAAAGACGCGAAGAAAAGCACAAAGAAGATTCTGAAAAAAAATTATTACTTTAGCTTCAATTGATAAAAGGTTGTATCGCCTGCCATTGTAGGGAAAGTTACGGGTAATTGCTTTCTACTAATTGCTGTAAAACCATTTTTCTCATAGAAACGATGAGCAGCTTGAAAAACATCAACTGTTCCTAAATAAATATCGCAGATATTTTTATTTCGCGCCCAATTTAGCAACGTATGCAATAAATTTTGACCAACCCCGATGTGCTTGCCGCGATAGTTAGGATCGACAAACATTTTTCTTAAAGCTAATTGACGATCGCCCATATCAATAGCTGCGATCGTACCAATAACTTTTTCTCGGTATAAGGCAATCCAAAAGTTACCGTTACCTTGTTGGTAGAAGTTTGGAATGTCTAGTAAGTCGCGTTGATCTTTAAGAGTAATTGGCAAGCCAAACTCTTGTTGTTGAATGTTTAAAATGAGCTTGATAATTGCTGCTTGATACTGAGACTGGTAAGTAATAATTTGAATATTCTGAATATTTGATAATTCGTCTGAGAAATTAGGTGAAGTAGATTCTAACATTGAGCTAATAATCTCATTCTAATTCTACAACAGCTTGATAGTACGTTTTATTTGTCTTGCTAACGATTTTTAGTAAGGTGGGGATTGCCCATTCTACATTTGATTTTGACTAAACGTACTTCTGCAAGATTTCTCCTAGAATGGCGATGCCTTGCTCGATTTGTTCTGGTAAAAGGGTGAAATTCAACCGCAAAGCAGGATAGCTTTGCTGTCCGCCTGGGAAAAATGGCGTTCCTTCGGCAACGAATACACCTCTAGCTAACGCTTTTTGACAAATTTCTGCTAGTGGTAAGTGGGCAGGCATTTGCACCCACAAGAAGGTTCCACCTTTGGGAATCGTCCAATAAGTAGCAGGAGGATAGTGACGCTGCATGGCATTTAGCATGGCATTGCGACTTTGCAGATGGACGGCTTGCAAATGTGCTAAATGGTGGCGATAATGTCCAGATGCTAAATACTCGCTGACAATAGCTTGGGAAACTGTAGATACGTGGATATCGTAGTGCAATTTACGCTCTACCAAAGGCTGATAATCTTCTCCAGTGACAACGAGATAGCCGACGCGGATACCTGGCATGATGGTTTTAGAAAACGTACCAGCGTAGATGACGCGATCGCTTGTATCTAATGCTTTAATTGGCACTGGCACGGGTTCAAAATTCAGTCCTTCATAAGCATTATCTTCTAGTACGACACAATCATATTTTTCGGCTAATGCCAACAATTGACGGCGATGATCTAAGGAAGTGGTAAGACCTGTAGGATTGTGTAAAGTGCTAACGGTAAATATCAGCTTGGGACGGTAAGTATAAAGATTTTTTTCCAACAACTCCAAATTTATACCTTCGGGTGTCATTGGTATACCAATGACCCTTGCACCCATGTTGTACAGCAGGGATAGCATACCGTACCAGGTGGGGCTTTCAACCAACACCCAATCACCAGGTTTGACATAGTGATGTACGGCTAACAATATTCCTTGTTTGGAACCGTTAGTAATAATTAAATTGTCTGCCGTAACATTTAAACCGTGCTGCTGTACCAATAGCCGCGCAATTTGTTGCCGTAGTACGAACTGTCCTTGAGGTAAGTCGTAGTTAAATAAACTACCCGATATTTGCTTCACAGCGCGTCGGGCAACACGCGGTAAATCGTCCAATCCAGAAGCTAAAGAAAAACCGCTACTAAGATCGATCGTCCCTGGTTGCTGACGGGCTTGCACCGATTTCATGTAGAGATTGAAAGACGAACCGCCCTGGAATTCTTCAATTCGTGGTGGTAGGGGGGGTTGTTCTAGAACAATCGTGTCTTGGGGTGGCGCAAATTGGTGCTTTGACTCGACGCGATCGATTTTTGCCGGACAGACAAAGTAGCCAGATCCTTGACGGGCTTCTACCAGTCCTTCTGCTGCCAAGACATTGTAAGCCTCGATGACGGTAAGCTTATTTACCCGCGTACTAGCAGACAAGGTGCGAATGGAAGGAAGTTTATCCCCCGATCGCAATGCACCAGTTTCAATCAAATGACGGATGCGATCGCAGATCTGGAGATAAACAGCCGTAGATGAGTGTCTTTCAATAGGAATTCTCACAATGCAATCCTTTTTAAAGATGAGAATTCAGCCTGTTTGAATATGATAAATGATTCATCTGAATCTGTGATGGTACACTTTGACTTTATTTACCTAGAACAGTTTTAGATCGAGTCAACTGTTCTATTAAAAATATCTGAATCCGTACCTTATCAGATTTAACGGGTGTGGATAAAACTATATGTAAGCAAGTCGAAAGGCAAAAGTCAAAAGGCAAAAATATAGAAAATTGCCCGTGAATTTTGCTGCAAATAAATACGATCGCCAGGTTTATTATGATGAAAACTTCAGTTTTACCTACGCAAAAAACAAAAATATCTTTATTGCTTATTGAGAGTTTCAAGGCAATTATTGAAAAATTAATTCAGGCTTTAACTCGCAGTCATGAATTACAAGTTTGGCGCAAAAAAGACCGTAATGGTAACGCTTACTGGCAAGCATTCGATCCAAAAACCCGTAAATCTACTAGTCTCAGTTCCGAGGCAGAAATGCGAATTTGGATCGAGCAACGCTACTACCACTCTGACTAAACGAAACATGGAACTCATCATTACTTACTCAATTGTCCACATCTGTTTAGTAGCAGCATCATGGCTATCAACCAATGCAAAAAATCGCCCCATCTCTCCCCCAACCCGCTACCTTGGGAGTACGGATATTGAACCAGAAGTAACAATAGAAATGCAAAAAACACGACTTTGGTTTTAACAACCTTGCATCACAACCAAAATACCTTTTGCGCCCTTACTTTGCGTCTTTGCGTCTTTGCGTGACATTTCAACCAAGATCCACAACTGGCAACAACAACCTAGAAGCGCGATCGCCACCACACTCAACCCTCAAAGTCACAACTTGAGCATCCATCAACCGCGTGCTACCCAAAGGCGAACCCGTACCAGGATTCATCGGATAAGCCGGAAAACAAGCCGCACTCAAACTCAACCGCAAAGCATTCCCCTTTCTAATACACACACATGTCGCTTGCAGAGACATTTTTAAAGGTCGATCTTGCCCTGACGGAACGTGAATGTAACCCTGAGTCAGGTTATAGACACTCCCATTCGGGTGTACCTCAGAAACCACCGCACACAAGTCATGACTGGGTGTATCGGCACTGCACCAAATCTCTGCCATCACTTCCCCCGCCAAATGCAAATCTGTCACTAAGGGTGCAGTAGTATAAGTCAAAACGTCGGTACGACAGTCAATTTGCGATCGCTCAAACGATCCTGCGGGTACGACTGCATGACCTCCCAACGCTGGCACGGGTCGCCAAGGGTCGTGAACGAAGACATCTGAAGCATAGGATTCGGGACAAGATTCGCTTAGCATCCCTGAGTCTTCCCGAATACTTGCCAATCCAGTGCTTGACAAAAAATACGATTTCTGGTTTGATTTGCTTATTATGGGTAAAGTGTGCCACATATTAGCTCCCATCTCAAACCAACGAATTGGTGACTCTGCTTCTAAGCCTGTATCCAAACCCTTTAAAAACAGATCGAACCAACGAACTTGCATCTCATCTACGGGACTGACAGCTTCCAGCCCGTAATCAACTGCACCGACTTTGCGCGACCAAGGTAAATGCGCCCAAGGTCCCACGAGCAATTGCTGACGATATTGACTCCGTTCTGCCATATCTTTGTACAAACGCAGCGTCCCGCGCAGGTAAGTATCAAACCAGCCGCCAATATGAAACATCGGTAGATCGACATGTTGCAAGTAGCACTGAGGCGAAATTTCCTGCCAGTAGTCATCATCTTGAGAATGTTCCAACCACTCGTGATAAAAGGCATTAGGCGCGAATTTACGCAGGCACTCGTTTAAGCTAGGAACGCGATCGTAGACAGATATATCTTGAGCCGCAGCGTAGAGAGTGTAATGTGCCGCAACATCACCCTGTATCCTGGCGGATTCGGCAGCGAGTTGAATTGCCCAGCCCAAATTCGTTTGCAAGCAAAAAGCCCCACCCTCGTATACCCAGTCGCTGTAAAGGTTATAGGCAACCATCGCCGGGCAAATTGTTTTTAAAGCAGGAGGCTTGGCAGCAGCAGCATACAACTGCGTCATTCCCTGATAAGAAAAGCCATACATCCCAACTTTGCCATTACTACCAGGTAAATTTGCTGCCCAATTTACCGTATCTTCACCATCTTCAATTTCATGGACAAATAACTTAAATTCTCCCTCTGATGTGCCTCGCCCTCGCACGTCTTGGATTACGACAATATATCCACGGGCAGCATACCAAGTTGGATGGGCATAGACTACAGTAGACGCGATCGCTCTACCATAGGGTTGACGCATTAATAATACGGGAAATTCACCTTCAGCATCAGGATAGTAGACATCTGCATCCAACCGCACGCGATCGCGCGTCAGCATCGAAACAGTTTTTTTCGGGCGCACTGCTAACATAAAACTGGTGCAGGTAAGCGACGCAACACGGAAATATCCTCCTCATCCAGCTCTACAGGCGTACCGCTACGGATTAGTTCGGCAAAGTCTTCGTTTGGAACCATGATACACAGGGCATACAACCGAGTCGAACCAGTATTTTCTATGATATGAGTTCCCGTAGCAGGGACTAAAATGCTATCTCCGGCTTGGATAGAAACCGTTTTCCCATCACACATTGCTCGTCCTTCGCCTTTGAGGATAAAAAACATTTCTACTGCCCGTCGGTGTCGATTAGGAGGAGTCTTGCCATCCACATCAAAAATTTCTACACACATCGTCAGTGACTTGTTAGCAGTTGCCGTGTCAAAGACAAGCGCCAATCTGTTGGTATCTTGAGGGCTAATCCGAAAGGCTTGGTAGTCTTGGGGAGACTTAATAACGGGAATTACACAACGATTTGTATTCATACGTGGTAATTAGTAGTTGGTAATAGGCAAGAGGCGAGACGTAACTGATAACTGGTCACTGGTCACTAGTCACTGTATCTTTAATTGCTTCCACGATAGCTTGGGAATCGGTGACAAAACCAAAGCATTGCTTAACGTTGTATAAAGTTGCCAGCCAGCAATATTCTGGGGATGTGGTAGCGGTACAGTCTTCGACTAACACGCAGTCGTAGCCTAAAAAATTAGCATCTTGTAATGTTGCCATGACGCATTGATCGACATTTACGCCTGCAAAAAATAGCGTCGTTCTGCCCAAATTACGCAAAATACTATCTAAGGGAGTATCCCAAAAACCACTCATGCGGTACTTATCGACGCGGATATCTTGGGGAAGTTGTTCTAACTCATCTACTACCGCCGCCGCCCAACTTCCAGCCGTTAGTACCTTAGCACCGTTGGTAGGGAGAGGGTCGCCTAACCCGACTCCCGTACCTGTGGGGTTGTAAACGTGGCGCGAACCAGCACTAATATTAACTAAATCGGCACGATTGCCCCAGTTGATCCAGAGGACAGGGACATCAATTTGCCGCAAAACTGGCAGTAAAGATTTTAGCGGTGAAATCGGGCTGCGGGCGGGAGTCACATCTACGCCAATATGTGCCAGCCAGCCATCGGGATGACAGAAATCATTTTGCATATCTATAACTAGAATGGCAGACTTTGCCAAGTCGAGGCGTAGAGTTTTGGTTTGAGTTAGTAGGGTAATAATTTTTGTGTCTAGAGGCGGACGAGTGATATCTGCGATCGCTTCATTGACTGCCCAGGCGTTGGGTGGTATTCCTAGAGTTGTTAGGTGGTTCATATTAGAGGGGAGTTGGGAGTCGGGAGTCGGCGTGCATAAATGTTTGTCCAGATGCGGTTCGATCGATGCATCGCACGCCTCTATATGCAAGATTATTATTCAGTGACTTTGTACTCTGAGTAGAAATCTTTTTTACAGAATTGGTGTCACACTAAATAACAAGATTTTATATTTGTTGATATTTAAGGATAAGTTTGTGAGTTATACGATTCAACAAGCCTTAATTCCGGTTGAAGACGGTTACACAACAGTAGACGTGCAGATAGAAAACGATCGCATTGCTGCTATTGCTCCCCAATTACCTATAAACGGCACGGCGATCGATGGTAAAAATAAGTTACTCCTACCTGGTTTTTTTAACGCTCACACGCATTCTTCTGAAATGTGGCAACGGGGGATGATTCCTCCCGTACCTTTAGAGTTGTGGCTTGCCGAACTGTACGATTTTGCCCCCCTCGATCCCGAACAAGTCTATCTCAGTGCTTTGGGTACGGCAGTGGAAACCCTACTTTCAGGAGGGACTAGCGTTGTCGATCACTTAGTTTTGATCCCAGGAAAGGAAATTGAAACTGTAGCAGCGGCAGTGAGGGCTTATCGTGAAATTGGCATTCGGGCTTTCGTTGCGCCCCTAATTCAAGATGAAGCTTTGACTGCGGGAATACCAACTGGAGGGAAGGAAGTAGAAAAAGAAGCTTTCTTTCGTTCTACAAATGAGATATTGGCAATGATGAAGGACGTTGTGACTCAATTCCACCGCCCAGAGGAAGGAATTAATCTACTCGTCGCCCCTACAGGAATTCAACTATGTTCTGATGCTTTATTTACAGGGTGTATTGAATTGAGCGATCGCTACAATCTCTGTCGTCATTCTCACTTACTCGAAACCAAAGCCCAGCAAAAATTAGCACGAGAAAAGTACGATTGCAGTGCTGTAGAACACTTAAAACAAATTGGCTATTTGAACGATCGCACTTCTTTAGCCCATTGTGTATGGTTGGATGACGACGACATTGCTATCCTTGCCAAAACGAAATCAACTGTAGTTCACAATCCCTTAAGTAACCTACGTTTAGGTAGCGGCATCGCCCCTATTTTAAAATACCGTCAAGCAGGAATAAACGTGAGTTTTGGTTGCGATGGTTCTGCGAGTAACGATTCGCAAGATTTGCTAGAAGCAATCAAAATTGGTTCAATTCTACACACTGTTACCGATCCAGATTATCGTCACTGGATTACACCCCGTCAAGCAGTAGAAATGGCATCTTGCGGCGGGGCAAAAGGACTAAATGTTTCAGATACAATAGGAACCTTAACAGTAGGAAAAAAAGCCGATCTAGTAGTTTATAATTTGACTAATTTATCGCTCCTACCTCGTACCGATCCAATTGGTTTACTAATATTAGGTCGTCCAACTCAGGTTGTTGATAGTGTCTGGGTAAATGGCAAACAAATTGTGAGTGGTGGGAAGTTAACAACTATTGATATTGACGAACTACGACAAAAACTATTTCATCGCAGCCAATGGAGTAGCCAGCGCCAATCTAAAACTGTGACAGATATTGAGGTTCGCTATCGTGCGGTGATGGGATTATAAGTTAAAAATGAGAAAGAAAAAAATTCTATTAAATCATATTCTTCGATCGACCTGCGCGATCGCTCTCATTCTCTTCAAATCGAACAAATTTACCTAACTTTTCTGTCATTTCTCCATGTCACTGTGAGCGCAGTGCGTGTTTCTCTACTTCGGCAATGTATGCTGACGATACCTTTTTCCTATTCTAGTATTTACGTCTATTCTGCCCTCTGTCTGCCCAATCGATGTCTGACAAAAGAATGAGTTTTTACCCCAACTACTATGATTCCAATTAGCAATCGCATTCCTAGCGGTAGGCAACCAGTTGTTGTCTATTTAATAATAGGTATAAATATTGTTTTATTTATCTGGGAATGGAAACTCGATGTTAAAGGAGAACTAAGCCATATCATTAATAGTTGGGGAGTGACTCCAACAAAAATATTTTATGTCACGACAGCAGCTTTTACTACCTTGAATCCTGCTGCTTGGATAGCTTGGCTTTTACTTCAGTTGTCCCTAGTTCAAGGACTATTCTTGCATAGTAGTTTCAGCCATTTAATCGGTAATTCACTATTTTTATTAGTATTTGGCAAAACTTTAGAGAACTTATTAGGACATCTCAAGTTTTTATATTTTTATTTACTGTGTGGCGTTTTAACCTTTGGATTGCAGATTTTAGTTGAGCCTACACTCAACTTACCTTTAATTGGCTCGAATGGTGCGACTGTGGGAGTTTTAGGAGCTTATCTCTACAAGTTTCCTAAAACTAAAATTGATACTATATTACCCTTACTAATTATATTTATTCCCCTGAAAATACCAGCATCCTTTTATTTGTATTGGTGGTTTATTCAACAGCTATTTTATGGTTTTGGTAATTTAAGCATTCATAGCAGTATAAATCCTTCTAATCTTAGCTATTGGATGCATGGGATTGGATTGATTATTGGTATAATTTTGATGCGCTCTCTAAAATATAAGTAGTTATAAAAATATCTCTAGATAAATAGCAAAAGCCCCTCTATTCCTAGAGAGGCTTCGATTGAAAAATCGACCTGGCGCGGAGCTATTGTCCCGTGGGGCGACCCCCAGAGTATCGTCGCCGCAGTCGCGTTTCACACCTGAGTTCGGGATGGAATCAGAGTGGGTCCACAACGCCATGCGCACCAGGAAAGCTGTCGGGTGGAGTTCACCCTGAAGACTGCATAGAAAGAGAAAATTGTCAAGTCCGCCAATGATTTGGTTGTGGTCAAGCCCTCGGTCTGTTAGTATCAGTCGGCTGCACGTGTTACCACGCTTCCACCACTGACCTATCAACCCATGTTCTGTGGGTGACCTTACTGAATTTAATTCATGAGAGTACTCATCTGGAGGTGGGCTTCCCACTTAGATGCTTTCAGCGGTTATCCGCTCCGAACTTGGCTACCCAGCGTTTACCGTTGGCACGATAACTGGTACACCAGCGGTTCGTCCTTCCCGGTCCTCTCGTACTAAGGAAGGCTCCTCGCAATACTCTAACGCCTGCACCGGATATGGACCGAACTGTCTCACGACGTTCTGAACCCAGCTCACGTACCGCTTTAATGGGCGAACAGCCCAACCCTTGGGACGTACTTCCGCCCCAGGTTGCGATGAGCCGACATCGAGGTGCCAAACCTCCCCGTCGATGTGGACTCTTGGGGGAGATCAGCCTGTTATCCCTAGAGTAACTTTTATCCGTTGAGCGACGGCGCTTCCACTCACTACCGTCGGATCACTAAGGCCGTGTTTCCACCCTGCGCGAGTTGTCACTCTTGCAGTCAAGCTCCCTTTTGCCTTTACACTCTGCGGCTGATTTCCAACCAGCCTGAGGGAACCTTTGCGCGCCTCCGTTACACTTTAGGAGGCGACCGCCCCAGTCAAACTGCCCACCTGAAACTGTTCCCCGACCGGATAACGGTCGCGGGTTAGAATTCTAGCCTCGCCAGAGTGGTATCTCACATTGCGGCTCCTCACTCCCCACAAGGAGTGAATCATTGCCTCCCACCTATTCTGCGCAAGCAAAGCCCGAACACCATTCCAGGCTACAGTAAAGCTTCATAGGGTCTTTCTGTCCAGGTGCAGGTAGTCCGTATCTTCACAGACATTCCTATTTCGCCGAGTCTCTCTCTGAGACACCATCCAGATCGTTACGCCTTTCGTGCGGGTCGGAACTTACCCGACAAGGAATTTCGCTACCTTAGGACCGTTATAGTTACGGCCGCCGTTCACCGGGGCTTCGGTCGCCAGCTTTAGGCTCAAGGCCCTGACCGACTTCCTTAACCTTCCGGCACTGGGCAGGCGTCAGCCCCCATACCTCGTCTATTGACTTTGCGGAGACCTGTGTTTTTGGTAAACAGTCGCCTGGATCTCTTCACTGCGACCTACTTGCGTAGGCACCCCTTCTTCCGAAGTTACGGGGCCATGTTGCCGAGTTCCTTAGAGAGAGTTATCTCGCGCCCCTTAGTATTCTCTACCTCCCTACCTGTGTCGGTTTTGGGTACAGGTGACGATTAGTTAACGTGTTTAGAGCTTTTCTTGGAAGCTTGACCGCTACCACTTCGGGTCCGTAGACCCTCGGTCTCTTAACCCCAGCTCGAAGCGTTTTCGCCGCTTCTCGATGCCTCGGTTAATTGCGCCAGTAACCAACATCTGGCTGGTGCGTGCCTTCTCCGTCCCTCTGCACAACTAATCTTCAGTACGGGATTGTTCGCCCGTTGTCCATCGACTACGCCGTTCGGCCTCGCCTTAGGTCCTGACTAACCCTCCACGGACGAGCCTTGTGGAGGAACCCTTAGGGTTTCGGGGTATTGGATTCTCACCAATATTTGCGCTACTCAAGCCGACATTCTCACTTCTGCTTCGTCCACACCTGCTTGCCGCTAGTGCTTCACCCTATCGCAGAACGCTCCCCTACCACTTGTATCGCTACAAGTCCGCAGCTTCGGTACAAAGTTTAGTCCCGTTCATTTTCGGCGCAGGAGCGCTTGACCAGTGAGCTATTACGCACTCTTTCAAGGATGGCTGCTTCTAGGCAAACCTCCTGGTTGTCTGTGCACTCCCACCTCCTTTGCCACTTAACTTTGATTTGGGGACCTTAGCTGGCGGTCTGGGCTGTTTCCCTCTTGACGATGAAGCTTATCCCCCACCGTCTCACTAGTAAGATTGTTGCTGGTATTCTGAGTTTGTCTCGATTTGGTACAGCTTGAGGCCGCCCGCACCGAAACAGTGCTTTACCCCCAGCAATTATCACTTACCGCTGCGCCTCAACACATTTCGGGGAGAACCAGCTAGCTCTGGGTTCGATTGGCATTTCACCCCTAACCACAGCTCATCCGCCGATTTTTCAACATCGGTCGGTGCGGACCTCCACTTGGTGTTACCCAAGCTTCATCCTGGCCATGGTTAGATCACCCAGGTTCGGGTCTATATACACTGATAATTCGCCCACTTCAGACTCGCTTTCGCTGTGGCTATTCGCCATACCAGTGACTATAACTCGCCGGCTCATTCTTCAACAGGCACGCGGTCGGACGTTGAATCATCCTTCCACTGCTTGTCAACTGACGGTTTCATGTTCTATTTCACTCCCCTTATCGGGGTTCTTTTCACCTTTCCCTCGCGGTACTGTTGCTCTATCGCTCACGCAGTAGTATTTAGCCTTACCGAGTGGTCTCGGCTGATTCACTAGGGATTTCCCGTGTCCCTAGCTACTCGGGATTCAGCTAGTAGCACTTCAACTTTCGACTACGGGACTATCACCCTCTTTGGTACGATTTGTCAATCGTTTCGTCTAGTCTAGTGCTTCCATCTCGCTGTCCCACTACCCCAGAATACTTGTACTCTGGTTTAGGCTGTTCTCCTTTCGCTCACCACTACTGGGAGAATCTCGTTTGATTTCTTTTCCTCCAGCTACTAAGATGTTTCAGTTGGCTGGGTTGGCTCATACCTGTCTATGGATTCAACAGGCTGTACAAGGGGGTTGCCCCATTCGGATATCTTCGGCTCAGTGCTTGCTGCCAGCTCCCCGAAGCTTTTCGTCGGTCGCCACGTCCTTCTTCGCCTCTGCGTGTCTAGGTATCCACCGTCAGCTGTATTTCGCTTGACCAGTTATTTCGCAAATACTTGGTTTTCTACCTGACTATTTCTCTTATCTCTATGCAGTTTTCAAGGTGCTCGCTGGAGAATTTCCAGCAGTTGTCTCCACTCGCAGACAGTGCTGAATTTTACTCAACTTGACTAGTCTATCACATCCCACTGGATTTGACTTGACCAATTGCTTGTTTCAATTTTTTTGAATCTCGAACTGGAAATTCTCAGTTCTTTGAGGTGGGCCATCCTGGACTCGAACCAGGGACCTCACCCTTATCAGGGGTGCGCTCTAACCACCTGAGCTAATAGCCCCTACTGGTGGTACCGCTCCTACCGAACCAGTTCTAGTTTGAAAGCGTTGCTGCACTCGAGCTGTTTTGTCAGTGTCGTCCGACCTCGGGATGTCCTCAGTTTCCAGCTTGGTGTTAGTGCCTTTGCCGATACAATCGGCACCGGTCACTCTCTACTGGTTACTGAAGTTGGTCTCCCTGTAAAGGAGGTGATCCAGCCACACCTTCCGGTACGGCTACCTTGTTACGACTTCACCCCAGTCATCAGCCCTGCCTTCGGCATCCTCCTCCACGAATGGTTAGAGTAATGACTTCGGGCGTGGCCAACTTCCATGGTGTGACGGGCGGTGTGTACAAGGCCCGGGAACGTATTCACCGCCGTATGGCTGACCGGCGATTACTAGCGATTCCGCCTTCACGCAGGCGAGTTGCAGCCTGCGATCTGAACTGAGCTACGGTTTGCTGGGCTTTGCTCCCCATCGCTGGTTGGCTTCCCGTTGTCCGTAGCATTGTAGTACGTGTGTCGCCCAGGACGTAAGGGGCATGCTGACTTGACGTCATCCCCACCTTCCTCCGGTTTGTCACCGGCAGTCTGTCTAGAGTGCCCAACTGAATGATGGCAACTAAACACGAGGGTTGCGCTCGTTGCGGGACTTAACCCAACATCTCACGACACGAGCTGACGACAGCCATGCACCACCTGTGTTCTGGCTCCTTTCGGCACCCCATAGTTTCCCACGGGTTCCAGACATGTCAAGCCCTGGTAAGGTTCTTCGCGTTGCATCGAATTAAACCACATACTCCACCGCTTGTGCGGGCCCCCGTCAATTCCTTTGAGTTTCACACTTGCGTGCGTACTCCCCAGGCGGGATACTTAACGCGTTGGCTCCGGCACTCCTCGGGTCGATACGAGAAACGCCTAGTATCCATCGTTTACGGCTAGGACTACTGGGGTATCTAATCCCATTCGCTCCCCTAGCTTTCGTCCCTCAGTGTCAGTTGCAACCTAGTAGAGCGCTTTCGCCACTGGTGTTCTTCCCGATCTCTACGCATTTCACCGCTACACCGGGAATTCCCTCTACCCCTATTGCTCTCTAGCTCACCAGTTTCCACCGCCTCTTCCCAGTTAAGCTGGGGGCTTTGACAGCAGACTTGATGTGCCACCTGCGGACGCTTTACGCCCAATCATTCCGGATAACGCTTGCATCCTCCGTATTACCGCGGCTGCTGGCACGGAGTTAGCCGATGCTGATTCCTCAGGTACCGTCATTGCTTCTTCCCTGAGAAAAGAGGTTTACGACCCAAGAGCCTTCCTCCCTCACGCGGTATTGCTCCGTCAGGCTTTCGCCCATTGCGGAAAATTCCCCACTGCTGCCTCCCGTAGGAGTCTGGGCCGTGTCTCAGTCCCAGTGTGGCCGGTCGTCCTCTCAAACCGGCTACCGATCGCAGCCTTGGTAGGCTCTTACCCCACCAACTAGCTAATCGGTCGCGAGCTCCTCTTTTGGCTATGAATATTTCACCCAAGGGCACATCCGGTCTTAGCTGCCGTTTCCAGCAGTTGTCCCGGTCCAAAAGGCAGATTCTCACGCGTTACTCACCCGTCCGCCACTAAGCTCCGAAAAGCTCCGTTCGACTTGCATGTGTTAAGCATACCGCCAGCGTTCATCCTGAGCCAGGATCAAACTCTCCGTTTTTTTCCTTAACTCAATTATCTTCTCTTAATTCGACACCAACCTCTTGTGCTTGTTGGCGCTTTCAAACTATACTCTTTTCTAGGTTCGGTCGCCCTCTCCAGCGCTCGCCTATTGGCTTGCCTCTCTTGTGGCGCTTTACTAATCTAGCAACCCTCTTCCATCTTTGTCAACTACTTGGCAGAAAAATATTTTCGCTCGCCCCAGACTGCTGATTTCACATAGTTTAAGCGACAATGACATATGCATTGTGCTGCTGAGGAACGAGACTTGTGAACTTTCAATCAGTGATTGCTGTACTAAATAAGTTTTGGGGCGATCGCGGTTGCTTGATTGCCCAACCCTATGACACGGAGAAAGGTGCAGGTACGAAAAATCCCCATACTTTTCTAAGAGCGTTGGGACCTGAACATTGGTCAGTCGCTTATGTGGAACCTTGTCGCCGTCCTACAGACGGACGATACGGAGAGAATCCTAATCGCTTTCAACACTATTATCAATATCAAGTATTGATTAAACCTTCTCCTGAGAATATTCAAGGCATATATCTCGATTCCTTAAGAGCTTTGGGTATTCACCCAGAAGATCATGATATTCGCTTTGTAGAAGATAACTGGGAAGACGCGACTGTCGGTGCTTGGGGTACTGGTTGGGAAGTTTGGCTGGATGGGATGGAAATTACTCAATTTACCTACTTTCAACAGTGCGGTGGGATTGATTGTCGTCCTGTTTCAATTGAAATTACCTACGGCTTGGAACGACTAGCAATGTACCTCCAGGGAGTAGAGGCATTTACAAAACTGAAATGGACTGACAACATCACATACGGAGACGTTCATCTCCAAGGGGAAATCGAGCAGTGTACGTATAACTTTGAAGCCTCAAACCCCGAAATGTTGCTGACGTTGTTTAACATGTACGAGCAGGAAGCAGAACAACTGACTCAAAGAGCATTAGTTTTACCTAGCTTGGATTATATTTTGAAGTGTTCTCACACTTTTAACCTACTAGATGCTAGGGGAGTGATTTCTGTTACGGAGCGGACTCGTTATATTGGCAGAATTCGGCATTTGGCAAGAAAAGTGGCTCAACTGTACATTCAGCAGCGGGAAGCGTTAGGGTTTCCACTGCTGCACAAAGCAAAAGGGTAGAAAACTAATGGATAATCTGAGAGAGCTATTGGAACCGATCGCAGCTTGGTTTCGTAGTTTGGGCATTCCAGAACCAATCGTGCATTGGGGACATCCCTTAATGATGGGAATTGTCGTGTTTGTGATGGGTAGTTTTGTTGGATTTGCGGGGTGGCGAGGAAGAATAGTTGCAGATAAGGACGTTGCAGTTGAAAATTTGATATCTCACCGTACTCTAGCGCCTTGGATGTTTGGCTTTATGGCAGCTGGTTATACTGGTGGCTTGCTATCGTTGGTAATGCAACAACAACCAATATTGAAGAGTCCTCATTTTTGGACTGGATCGATTGTACTACTGTTATTGCTAGTAAATGGAGCGCTCGCGTTTTTTGGTTTTGGTAAAGATAAAGGTACTTTACGCACAGTTCACGCTTACTTGGGGAGTACAGCGCTTTGTTTAATGTTTCTCCATGCTGTCTTGGGATTGAGGTTGGGTTTGGCGATTTAATTGCTTTGTATTGAGATTGCTGTTGGAGGTGGGAATTATAAGCTCATAAAAAGCTAAAATCCCACCAAGCTGATGATGCCACATGATGTTTTGCTTAAAACTGCGCGACTTGCAGTACTTATTGATGCAGATAATGTAGAAGCAAGTCTAGTTGAACCTTTACTAAAAGAAATTACTAGCTGCGGTATTGCTTGCGTCAAACGAATTTATGGAGACTGGACGCAATCCCAACTAAGTAGCTGGAAAGAAAAGCTACATAAGTTTGCCATTCAACCGATACAGCAATTTAGCTATACATCAGGCAAGAACTCTACAGATAGTGCCTTGATTATTGATGCAATGGATTTACTATATACCAACAAATTTGATGGTTTTTGTATTGTTTCCAGCGATAGTGACTTCACTAAGTTAGCTTGCAGAATTAGAGAAGCTGGTTTGATCGTTTATGGTTTTGGCGAAAAAAACACCAGAAGCTTTTGTTAAAGCGTGCGATCGCTTTATTTATACAGGAAGTTTAGACAATAGTTCGACGAAGGAAAAGCAAACTTCAACCGTAATTGTAAGTAAAAATGAACAAGCATCTACTGAAGTTTTACAAAAAATATTCGAGCAAGTTCATTCAAAATTGAAACACGATCGAGAATTAATAGAACTTGTTAAACAAGTGTACGATATGACTGTAGGAAAAGATGGATGGACTAGTGTAGGTATATTAGGACATCAGTTACATAAGATGTATCCATCTTTTAAATCGAAAGATTATGGTTGTACAAATCTCAGTAAACTAATTCAATCTATGAAGATATTTGAAATTAAACAAATTCCCCGCACTAAAAACCCAAATCATAAAGATATATATATCAAATTCAAGAATAAATAATTGTTACTATTAATGAATCACATTACTCTGACTATCTTTTGCTTTGCATATATTTTAGGCTTACTAGCTACTGCATTCAATTGGGGAGAATATAGCTTAATAGTTATAGGAATTCTAACTGTAAGCTTATCACACTTTGGTAGAAAAAGTATATTGAGAACTAAGTTACATAGAAGTTTTTGGCAGATCGAGCCGCAAATATGGTTGTTAGCTGGATTAGTAGGGTTTGGTGCAACTATATATTTTCAAATTAGAACACCGCATCCTAGTGAGAATGATGTTAGTAAATTTATAACTGCTACTCTTAAAGATTCAGTACAAGTTGTAACTGTTCAAGGAACAATTACTAGTACGCCACGCTTAACAAGAAATCAACGATCGCAATTTTGGCTAGAAGCGTTTCATTTAAATATTGGCAACGATATTAGTAAAGATATATCGGGAAAATTATATACAACTGTACCTTTATTACAAGCAACTGGATTGCATGAAGGAACAAGAATTACTACAACAGGAATTTTATATAAACCTAAATCGCCAAATAACCCAGGAGGATTTAATTTTCAGGCTTATTTAGCTAGAGAGGGAAGTTTTGCTGGTTTAAAGGGAAAAGAGGTTAGTTTAATTGATTCTGAAATCAATAATAAAACTAAGAATTGGGGATGGTGGACAGTCAGACAAAAAATTCTTCGCTCTCAAGTGCAATGGTTAGGCGTACCGGAGGGTGTTTTGGTAAGTGCGATGGTTTTAGGAAACCGCGTAGTTGACTTACCATCTTCTGTCAGCGACTCGTTTATTCGAGTTGGTTTAGCTCATGCTTTAGCTGCATCCGGTTTTCAAGTATCTCTAATTCTTGGAGTAGTATTAGCGATCGCTCAGCGTTTTTCTAATCGAATTCAATTTATTATTGGAGTATTGGCACTCCTAATTTTTCTCGGTCTTACAGGTTTACAACCATCAGTTTTAAGAGCAGTTATTATGGGAATTGGTGCTTTAACTGCTCTAGCATTAGAACGAAAAGTTCAACCTTTAGGATTAATTTTATTAGCTGCTACTCTGTTATTATTCATCAATCCTATTTGGATTTGGGATTTAGGTTTTGAATTTAGTTTTCTAGCAACTTTAGGATTAATAGTAACAGTACCCGCTTTGACGAACAAGCTAGATTGGTTGCCGCCTACGATCGCCACTTTAATCGCAGTGCCAATTTCAGCTTATATCTGGACAATTCCGCTGCAAATATACAATTTTGGCTTAATCTCACCTTATAGTATTTTAGTTAACATAATAACAACAATACCAATTTCCATTATTAGCTTAGGGGCTTTTATCAGTGCGCTCGCAGCGTTAATACATCCAGCTATGGGGAGTGCTTTAGCTTGGTTATTATATTATCCAACTTATTACCTCATGGAACTCGTCGATTTTTTTACTAGACTGCCAGGAGCAGCAACCGCTGTAGGAATAATATCCTCATTACAGCTCGTAATAATATATGGGTTATTTATCTTAACTTGCAGTCTAAAATGGTGGCAGAAAAAATGGTGGATTGTAGGTCTAGTCACGATTAGCTTAATATTTATTCCAGCTTGGCAAACTCAAGCTAGCTTATTCCGAGTTACTGTTTTAGCAGCAGGAAAAGAACCTGTTCTAGTTATACAAGACCGGAGTAAAGTCTTATTATTAAATAGTGGAGATGAAACCACTTCTAGGTTTACAGTTTTACCTTTTTTACAACAACAAGGGATTAATCAGCTCGATTGGGCAGTAGCAGCAGAGCCTAATTCGATGAACAACATAAATGGTTGGTCGTTACTTTTGCAAAATTTATCAGTCAAAAATTTTTATAATTGCCCTAATCGCGATCGCAGCATAAAGATTACTGCCAAACTAACAGATCCAAACTGCCAGCAGTTGCTTCCAGAGCGAGAAATATCTACAGGTTCGACATTTATAAAGCTACTCGATGCCCAACAACAGATTCTACAGATACAGATCCAAGATCGGATCTGGTTAATTTTAGGGGAAAGAGAGATAGAGAAGACTGATACAAAATTACCACATGCTCAGGTATTGGTATGGTCGGGAGAGAAACTAGATTCTAGCTTGATTGCAGCAGTGAAGCCGGAAGTGGCGATCGCCTCTAGTGCTAAACTCGATCCGAAAACGATCGCTGAATTGCAACAAGGCAAAACTAAGGTGTTCTTGACGGGTAGAGACGGTGCAGTGCAATGGACACCCAAAGATAAGTTTGAAATTGCAGTAGAAACAGTTGAAGACAAGGCATCTGCACTGTAAAATAGTATTCTTGTCTAAAATAAAGCAAGACTATCTCCTGTGGAGAGGTGGCAGAGTGGTTGAATGCGGCTGACTCGAAATCAGTTTTGGGGTCAAACCCAACGGAGGTTCGAATCCTCTCCTCTCCGTTTCTAAATTAATAAACGCGATCGCGCAACAGAGATAACGAGCTGCCGTGGTACGATCGTCATGCTTTTAAGTCAAATGTGCTGTTGGTGACATAACCAGTAGTATGATGACCGATTCTCAATTTTTAGAGCAACAATGAAACGGCGACGATTTATTGCCAAAACGACTACGGCTGCTGCTACCACCACAGCTTTAGGTGCTTGCGTCCGCGTGCAAACCAATAACGCCCAGCAAGCAGGTGCTTTACCGAAAGTACGATGGCGCATGGCTACAAGTTGGCCTAAAGCTTTGGGGATTTTCGGTGGTGCGGAAACCTTCAGCAAGCGGGTGCAGGAAATGTCAAATGGGCGGTTTATCATCACGCCATTTGTCGCGGGGGAATTAGTCCCGGGATTGCAAGTTCTAGATGCAGTCCAAGCAGGAACGGTTGAATGCGGTCACACCGCTAGTTACTACTATATTGGTAAAAATGCTGCCCTTGCCTTTGCCACATCCGTACCATTTGGATTAACTGCCCAGCAGCAAAATGCTTGGCTGTATCACGGTGGTGGTTTGGAAGCAATGCAAAAGCTTTATGCTGATTTCAACGTGATTAATTTTCCGGCTGGTAACTCTGGGGCGCAAATGGGTGGCTGGTTCAAGCGAGAAATTAAATCAGTTGCCGACTTGAACGGTTTAAAGATGAGAATTCCTGGCTTGGGAGGTCAGGTGATGTCGCGCTTGGGCGTGAACGTGCAGGTGCTACCTGGCGGAGAGATTTATCTAGCACTAGACCGAGGTGCGATCGATGCAGCAGAATGGGTTGGTCCTTACGATGATGAAAAATTAGGTCTCAATAAAGCAGCAAAGTTTTATTACTACCCGGGTTGGTGGGAACCAGGACCAACTTGGGAAGTATTGGTCAATCGAGCTGCTTGGGATAAGCTGCCAAAGGAATATCAAGAAATTCTCAAGAGTGCTGCTACAGATGCCAATATGGATAATTTGGCTCAATACAATGCTTTAAATGGGGCAGCATTAGAACGGCTCGTGAAGGGCGGAACAAGGCTAACTCCTTATACTAAAGAAATTATGCAAGCAGCACAAAAGGCAACTACCGATTTGTTATCTGAAAATGCTGCTAAAGATGCGACTTTTAAACAGATTTACCAGCAATGGAATGCGTTCCGCGCCCAAGTTTATAGGTGGAATGAGATCAATGAGTTAAGTTTTACGAGTTTTACATTTCCTTCTGTTTGATTTATAGTGTTTTGCTTTTTGTTTACGGCAAAGAATATCCCCCTAATCCCCTTTTTAAGGGGGCTGAAAGAAGTCTTCCAATCCTTCTTATTTGCGTAATTTATCTACAGGTAAGCCCCAAAATTCTGCCCGTTGTCGCAGCCAGCCCGCAGTAGTATAACGGGCGATCGCAGCGTTGACTTGTTGTCGCAAGCTGTCGTATTGCAATCCTTTTGGCATGACTACAGCTAACGGTTCGGCTGACAATAATGTCGGTAGAATCTCATACTGGGGATATTCTCGCACCCAACCGCTCAACACGCTGGCATCGGCTGTAAAGGCGGCTGCTATGCCAGACTCTAGCAATGCGTGCGCCTGTTGATAGGAATCAACGCCTAATAACTGTACTTGCGGTAACAAATATTTTATTGTTGGAATTGTGGAAGAACCTTTGAGGACGGCAACTGTTTTCTTGGCAACATCGTTGAGACTTTCTGCTGTTGCTTTTTTAGCAATTATTGCCGCACCATCCATGTAGTAAGGCGGACTGAAACTAACCAAACGCGATCGCGAATCTGTAGCTGTGACTTGGGCGATCGCTAAATCGACTTTATCTTGTATTACCGCATTGAGGCGATCGCGGTTTGCAACTGGAATAAATTTTACTGCTGCTGGGTTTCCCAGTAAATCTGCTGCTAATTTTTGGGCGAGTTCAATTTCTAATCCCCGCAGCTTTCCTTGGCGATCGCGAAAGCCTAGAGGAGGTAAATTGTCTTTTACAGCTACTAAAAGATAACCCCGCTGTTGAATCTCTTTAAATTCGGCGGCGTTGCTTTTAAATGTGAAAGGGTAAAGGGTAAAGGTTAAAGGGAAGAGTAAAAGAAAGAAGTGCAAACAGTTCGTCATGCTTCTACTTACCTTCATTCTGCCTTCATCCTTCATCCTTTATCCTTTATTTTGCTTGATTTGCGAGTTCTGCAACTTTAGCAAAGCTAGCCGGATCGAGAACTGCCAATTGTGCCAACATTTTGCGGTTAATTTGAATCTCAGCTTTCTTGAGATTCCCCATCAATTGACTGTAGCTCATCCCGTGCTGCCTTGCCGCTGCATTAATCCGCACGATCCACAGGCGACGAAAATCGCGCTTGCGCTTGCGGCGATCGCGGTAGGCACTCCGCAATGCTTTCATCACTTGCTGATTTGCCGTGCGGAACAAAGTCGAGTGAGAACCGCGAAATCCTTTCGCGAGTTTGAGAATTTTTTTGCGGCGTTTGCGGGCAACGTTACCGCGTTTTACCCTAGTCATGAATAGAATTCCTTAGTAACTTACAAATAAGGGAGCATCATCCGAACGTTTTGCTCGTCGCGTTCGTGTACGAGTGCTGCTTTTGAGAGACGATTCTTTCTAGCAGTCGTTTTCTTTTCCAAAATGTGATTTTTGAAAGCTTTACGACGCACGATCTTACCAGTGCCTGTGGCACGGAACCGCTTTGCCGCTGCTTTGCGAGTTTTCAGTTTAGGCATGAACTAGCTCTGATTCGACACAATCCATTAATATAGCATCTTTCATATTTCTTCTACTGTAAATTTTTATATGGAGTTGTGGGGGTTCGTTTAGGATGTATTGACGATCGCGCTCTAGCTAAGTTTTAACAAAATAGCTGAATTTTCAGATTGTTGACGGTTGACGGTTAATGGTTGAGCGCTGACATTTATGAAATTTCATGCGTTTTGTATTCTTTGCAGCGTTAGATAGTTATGAAGTCAAAAAGTTGTATTGCAGTAGCAGCCATTGGTCTGAGTTTGAGCTTAATCGATAGTGGAGCGATTGCGGTCAAGTCTTCCAAGTACGCTTACCAAAAGATGGCTGATACGAGTAGTTCTTTTAGCAGCTTTGGATTGCCTGTTATCAACAATGCTGGAACCGTTGCCTTTAGTGCCAATACGGACGGAGCATTAGGAGCATACACCAGTACGGGCAAGACAATAACAACGATTGCCGAAAACGTTGGTTTATATGAAAGTATCGGTAGTCCCATCGCTATTAACGATACTGGAACCGTTGCTTTTGTTGCCACACCAGCAAGGGGAACTACCACCACAGAGTATCCAACGGAAACGATTTTTACTAGTACAAATGGTAAGGTAACTCAAGTTCCTGCTTACAAGCCATCACCTGAGAGTGGCTATCCTGCCTACGATCGCATTGTATCTTTGGCACTTAATAATCGAGGCACTATTGCTTATGTCGCTCAGAATATGCGTGGTATTGGTGTATTGAGTAGTGATGGTAGGCTGATTGCTGAAGCAAGTGACGCTAGATTGTCCACTGTAGATTCAGCCAATATTAACGATCGCGGCACGATCGTCTACAGATCTCAAAGTGGTAGAGCCTTTGAAATTTTTGCCAACAAAGGGACGAAAACTACAACTTTATCCAGTACTACTTATCCTTTGTATGTCATGGCTCCTAAGAATGGCGCTTTCTCTCCCTCGCTCAATAACCGAGGAACGGTTGCATATGTTGCTTTGGAAATCAAACCGACAAGCGAATACACGGCTGAGTTTAATCCTGCTAAGGCAGCAATCTTGAAGAGTAACGGCACTAAAATAACTACTGTTGCCGATACTAACGGAGCCTACAGCAGCTTTAGCAGTGGGAACAATTATAATTCTGCCGCTGTACCCCCTACAATTAACGATCGCGGTACGGTTGCATTTTTTGCGCAACTAGATACAGGTGGCGAAGGAATTTTTATTGGTTCCGATCCTGTCAAACATAAAGTTATTGCTACTGGTGATTCTTTATTTGGTTATACGGTACAAAGTGTTGCTCTATCTACAGATGGAATCAACGATTTCGGTCAGGTAACTTTTATTGCCAGACTAGCTAACGGTACAGAAGTCATCGTCCGTGCCGATCCGCTTGGTGCTGGCTGCAATTGTTTTGTTAAATAGACTCTACCTGTTGCTGCGATCGCTGTCGTTGTGCTTCATATAACAGCAACGCTGCTGCGATTCCCACATTCAACGACTCTACCCCTGCACTGAGGGGAATTTGCACCTGTAGATCTGTCATTGCCGTTAGATCTGCTGATAATCCCGCTCCCTCATTTCCCAAAAGAATGACACTCGGACGCTGCCAGTCTACTTCCCAATATGTCATCTTCGCAGTAGGTAAAGTCGCGATCGCTTGCATTCCCGCCGCCTGACACTGGAGTACAGTTTGCCGCAGATCTTGACTCACGACCATCGGCAATCGAAACCACTGCCCAGCGGAAGCTCGTAACACCTTGGGATTGTCTAAATCTACACTATCCCTACTCAACCACAGCCCCGATGCACCAGCCGCCGCCGCCGTGCGAATTATCGTTCCCAAATTCCCAGGATCTTGCAGCGTCTCTAAAGCTAAACTAATGCCTGTATGGGGTACTTCTCGCCCTTGCTGTCTAGTTGCTGTCGCTACAACTCCATCGGGATTGATCGTAGTTGCGATCGCCTGCAAAACCTCTGGAGTGACAATTTCTATCCGCGCTCCCGATTGACTAATCTGCTGCCAAAGCTGTTGATGGTTTTCCTGCCATTGGGAAGTACAACAGACGCATTCCAAGGGATACTTCGCTGCATAAGCCTCCTCTAACAAATGCGTTCCTTCCAAGAGAAAAACACCCTGTTGCGATCGCTGTTTGGCAGAGTGCAGCTTTCGCATCTGCTTGACCAGAGGATTTTGCAAACTCGCGATCATATATAAAATCTACTATTGACGATTCGGAACTATCGTGGTAGTAATTAACTGCCAACTAGATTCACAGGACATATAAGGCTAAACATATAAAGCTAATAGCTCGTTGCTAGTAACCAAAACTCCAAATTGATGCGGAACCCGGGACTTGAACCCGGAAGCCTTTCGGCACATGAACCTGAATCATGCGCGTCTGCCAATTCCGCCAGTTCCGCTTGCTTTCGCCCTCGGTGGGCGCAATTTCTCATCATCACTTAAATATCTGTGTTTGTCAAGGTTTTTCAATTGTCAGTTATCAGCGGCTAGTGGCTAGAAAAGAGTCAAACCACTAGCCACTAGCCACCAGCCACTCATAAGTAACTAATGACCAAATCTAAAATTTTTTAACTAAAGCAAAAACATTAGAGGGCAGCAACTGTAGAAATACCGAGATAGATCCAGATATTTGTAGCAGAGATAAGAAAATTCACAGTTTAAACTTTTACCATCTCAATGTAAAATCTAAACCAAATTTTTGCCAACTCGGGTACGGATTAACTAGATTCGGAGGACAGAGCCATTACTACTACCCATAACTCAATTAGACCGCAGCCTTCACCAGAAGTCGATCCAGCCGTACTGGAAATTTGGGGCGGGCATCCTTTGGCAGGTCAGGTCAAAATCAGCGGAGCAAAGAATTCTGCCCTTGTTATCATCGCTGGCGCTTTGCTCTGTCCTCAAGACTGTCGTATCCGTAACGTACCATCACTCGTGGATGTGGCGCGCATGGGTCAGTTATTATCATCGCTGGGAGTAAAAATCTCTCAACACGGTGATGTATTAGATATTGATGCTAGCGATCTCAGCACATCTCAAGCTCCATACGAAATTGTCAGTCAACTACGGGCAAGTTTCTTTACCATTGGTCCGTTACTAGCTCGCCAGGGATATGCTCAAGTCCCCTTACCTGGTGGATGTACGATTGGAGCTAGACCAGTTGATTTGCACGTCCGGGGCTTACAGGCAATGGGGGCAGATGTCCAGATCGAGCATGGTATGGTCAATGCCTACGTCGCTGGCAGTAGCCGGAGATTGAAAGGAGCCAAAATCTATTTAGACTATCCCAGCGTCGGTGCAACAGAAACCTTGATGATGGCGGCGACATTAGCTGAAGGAGAAACAGTCATTGAAAACGCTGCTCAAGAACCAGAAGTTGTCGATCTAGCTAATTTCTGTAACTCTATGGGAGCGCGCATTCGGGGAGCTGGAACTACAGCAATTACGATCTCGGGCGTTCCCCGCTTGCACTCAACAGATTATGCAATTATTCCCGATCGCGTGGAAGCCGCAACTTTTTTAGTAGCGGGAGCCATCACCAACTCCGAGATCTCATTAGCGCCAGTCATTCCCGACCATCTCACCCCGGCGATCGCCAAATTGCAAGAAATTGGAGTGCAGATTGTTGCCGATGCACCTGACTGCCTTCGTATTGTCCCTGGTGAAGGATTACGGGGAACGGATATTAAAACTCTGCCTTACCCTGGTTTTCCCACAGACATGCAAGCGCAGTTCATGGCTTTGCTGAGTTTGAGCGAGGGCGATAGCGTCATTACCGAAACTGTATTTGAAAACCGCCTGCGCCACGTCGCCGAACTCAATCGCATGGGGGCAGATATTCGCGTTGAGGGCAATATTGCTGTCGTGCGGGGAGTACCCCTACTATCTGGTGCGCCAGTCGTCGCTAGCGATCTACGCGCTTCAGCCGCTTTGGTACTAGCAGGACTAGCAGCAAAAGGTAAGACAACAATTCAAGGACTGCACCATCTCGATCGCGGTTACGAGAAACTAGAAGTCAAACTGCTCTCCTTGGGAGCGAGGTTACAAAGAGTAACAGGTGCGATCGTTTCTCCCGAGCGTCAACTAGGAGTTAATAATCCTACAGCGAACAGTTATCAGTGAGCAGTGACTAGTGGCTTGAAAAATCTAGTCACCAGCCACCAGTTACTAGTCACTTCTTTAGATCTTGACATCAGATACAATCTGCGACTATAGTTGTGGATTGTGTCAACTCTAACATTCAGAAATACCCTTGGCTAACGTCATTGTTATAGGAGCCCAGTGGGGCGATGAAGGAAAAGGAAAGGTCACGGATTTACTCAGTCGCTCCGCTGACATTGTGGTTCGTTACCAAGGGGGAGTCAACGCCGGACACACGATTGTCGTCCAAGATCAGACTTTCAAGCTGCATCTGATTCCCTCTGGAATTCTGTATCCTAAAACAGAATGCATTATTGGCTGCGGTACGGTCATCGACCCAAAAGTTTTGATTGAGGAACTCGATCGGCTAGAAAGTTTAGATATTTCTACAGATAACTTGTTTATCTCTGAAACCGCTCATGTCACCATGCCTTATCATCGGCTGATCGATCGCGCGGCAGAAGAGAGACGGGGTAATTATAAAATTGGCACGACAGGGCGAGGAATTGGACCCACCTATGCCGATAAATCAGAACGGACGGGGATTCGAGTTCTCGATTTAATGGATTCGGTAGGACTGCGAGAACAGTTACAGTGGGCGATCGAATATAAAAATGTCATTCTCGAAAAACTTTACAATCTACCACCTTTAGATCCAGAAGCCGTCATTGACGAATATTTGGGTTACGCAGAACGCTTGCGTTCCCACGTAGTCGATACCTCGCTGAAAATTTACGACGCGATTCAACGGCGGCGAAATATATTATTTGAAGGCGCTCAAGGTACGCTGCTGGATCTCGACCACGGCACTTATCCCTACGTCACCTCCTCTAACCCCGTCGCGGGAGGGGCTTGCGTTGGGACAGGGGTAGGTCCCACGGCAATCGACCGCGTGATTGGCGTAGCAAAGGCTTACACGACGCGGGTAGGAGAAGGTCCATTCCCCACAGAATTAGACGGACAACTAGGGGAACTATTGTGCGATCGCGGGGCAGAATTTGGTACGACTACCGGAAGGCAACGGCGCTGCGGTTGGTTTGATGCCACCATCGGTCGCTATGCCGTGCGAGTGAACGGCATAGACTGCTTGGCAATTACGAAGTTAGATGTCCTCGACACGCTCGAAGAAATCAAAGTTTGTGTCGCCTACGAAATAGATGGCGATCGCTACGAACACTTCCCTCGCAACGCCCGCCAATTTGCCAAAGTCCGCCCGATTTATAAAACTTTACCAGGATGGCAGCGATCGACAGCTGATTGTCGCACGTTAGACGATCTACCCAGACAAGCGCTCGATTACCTGAAATTTCTGGCAGAGTTAATGGAAGTACCGATCGCGATCGTCTCTCTCGGCGCTAGCCGCGACCAAACTATCATCGTGGAAGACCCAATCCACGGACCTAAACGTGCTTTATTGCACGCTGACGGCACGCCCGTCTCAGCTAGCTAAGTAACGAATCGTCAGTTGTAGGGACGTACAGATGTACGCCCCTACATTAGCAACCAACAACTAACAATTAACAACAAAGATGGAACTTACAGTTGAGTGTCAAAAACGCCCAGAGGGAAGTCAACCTAATGCTTTACGTCGCGGTGGCATGATTCCAGCAAACCTTTACGGACATAAAGGTACAGAAGCAATTTCTCTAGTCATGAATGCTAAAACAGCAGAAACAATGCTGAAAAAGGCTTCTGTCAACAACACCATCATCGATCTAAACATCACCGATCTTCCTTGGCGTGGTAAAACTCTGGTACGGGAAGTACAATCTCATCCCTATAAGGGAAATATCTACCACATCAGCTTCTTTGCCGTTGCAGCGCAAGATTCTGTGGATGTAGAAGTACCTCTACATTTTGTTGGCGATGCAGTAGGCGTAAAGCAAGAAAGCGGAATTGTCGATACACTGGCAACAAGCTTGCAGATTCGTTGCAATCCCGATAGTATTCCAGAGGCGATTGAGATTAATATCTCTAACCTACACGTAGGTGATAGCTTGTACGTTCGCGAACTAGTTTTACCGTCAGGGGTAACAGTTTTAGGTGACACAGAACAAGCAGTTGTGACTGTTTTATCACCGCAGAAGACAACCGCAGCTGCGGTAGAAGAGTTGGAAGCAGAGGCAGGAACGGAATCAGCATCAGAATCTGATGCAGAAGCAGAATAATAGCTGACAACTTGAGTAGAATTGCCGATAATACCAGGGGGAAACTCCTGGTTTTTTATTTGCAGAAGAGATCCCCCTAACCCCCCGCAAGATCGGGGGGAATATTAGAAAACACAGAGGAAAGAAATGACAGCAGCTTCAATTCCCGCTTCGATTCAACAAATGATGCAGCCTGGGTTTTACCCTCATCCAGTGCAAGAACCAATTCAACTGATTCAGACGCATATTTCTTACGTGTTATTAACTGGAGAGTATGCTTATAAAGTGAAAAAGCCGATGAACTTTGGTTTTTTAAACTATTCAACGCTGGAAGCAAGAAAGCACTTTTGTCAAGAAGAATTACGCTTAAATCAAAGAGGTGCAGCCGAACTTTATTTGGAAGTATTACCAATTACTAAAACTGAACAGCAGTACCAACTAGGAGGTACGGGAGAGCCTGTAGAATACGTATTAAAAATGCGTCAATTTCCCCAAGATATGTTGTTAATTAACATGTTTTCTCAGGGAAAAGTTGACGAAAAACTAATGACTAACTTAGGACGAGTTGTAGCAGAATACCATAAAAAAGCTGCAATCAACGACTATATTCGTAACTTTGGGGAAGTAGCTCAAGTTCGCCAAGCTTTTGATGAGAACTACGAGCAATCAGAAAAATATATTGGCAAAGCACAGACACAAAACCAGTTTGACGAAACAAAAGCGTATACAGATAAGTTTTTTGCGGAGAAAGAGTCATTATTTAAAAGCCGCATGGCAGGTGACTTTATTCGCGAGTGTCATGGCGATTTATACATGCAAAATATTTGTCTATGGCATGACAAAATTTTATTATTTGATTGCATTGAATTTAACGAACCATTTCGATTTGTAGACGTAATGTATGACGTGGCGTTTGCCGTGATGGATTTTGAGGCACGGGGGCGCAAGGACTTAGGCAATATCTTTTTAAATACATATTTAGAGCAAACAGGCGACTGGGAAGGATTGCAAGTTTATCCTTTATATCTCAGCCGTCAGGCATACGTGCGGGCAAAAGTCAATTCATTTTTGCTGGACGATCCAGGTGTACCCGCAGCTGTAAAGGAAGAGTCCGCAAAAACAGCAGCAAACTACTATCGCCAAGCCTGGGAATATACCAAACCTCGTCAAGGCAAGTTAATTCTCATGTCTGGGCTATCGGGTGCGGGTAAGAGTACGGTAGCGAAGCAACTAGCGCGACAAATGGGAGCAATTCACGTCCGTTCCGATGCAGTTCGCAAGCATTTAGCCGGAATTCCCCTGGAACAACGCGGGGGAGATGAAATTTATACTACTGAATGGCATCAAAAAACCTATCAAAGGCTGTTAGATTTAGGACTGCTGCTAGCAAGTGAGGGTTTTACAGTCATTTTAGATGCCAAATACGATCGCACCGCTTTACGTCAAGAGGCGATCGCCCAAGCAGAATCCCGTCAAATTCCCCTACAAATCCTCCACTGTACCGCACCAGTAGAAGTCTTGCGCCAACGGCTGCAACAGCGCACCGGAGACATTGCCGATGCTACCGTTGACTTACTAGAGTCTCAACAAGCCACCGCCGAGCCTTTTGCCGACACCGAAAAGCCCTACGTCACCACAATTGACACGACACAGCCTGTAGAAACTCAATTGAAGTCGTAAGTCCCAAGTCGTAAGTTAAGAATGACCAACTACCGATTACCAATTACCAATTACCACCCAAATGTTCCTCTTCCTGTCGAAATTGCTACCACTATTTCTCTACCCGTTGGGAATAGCCTGCGTGCTTTTGGTGGTGGGGTTAGTGCTGTTGTTGTGGGGTAAAAAAACGCGCGGGGCGGCGATCGCAATTGCTCTTGCTCTGATAATTTTATTGGTAGGGGGTAATAGCTGGGCTGCTCGTTCTTTCGCGCAATCGCTAGAGTGGCAGCATTTGCCACTCAATACTGTACCAACTGCCGATGCGATCGTGGTTTTGGGTGGTGTCACCAGAACGTCAACACCACCACGCCCGACTGTAGAAGTGACTGAAGGCGGCGATCGCCTCCTCTATGCTGCTTATCTCTATCAGCAGAGTAAAGCACCTGTAATAATTCTCAGTGGAGGACGAATTGAGTGGTATGGAAATGATTCTGCTGAAGCAACTGATATGTCAGCGTTACTGAAGAACATGGGCGTGCCAGAATCGGCAATAGTTCAGGAACCCAACTCTCGCAATACTTACGAAAATGCAGTTAACGTGCGTCAAATTCTGACACAGCGAGGTATTCGCCAGATTTTATTGGTCACTTCAGCAATGCATATGCCGCGATCGCTGTCAATATTCAAACGTTTAGGAATAGCTGCTATTCCCGCTCCCACTGATTTTCAAGTGTCTACTCAAGAGTTTCAAGAGCTAGCGAGTTCGCCCGAAGCTAAATTACTGAGTTTGTTACCAGATGCCAGCAGTTTATTTTTATTCACTCAAACTCTCAAAGAATACATCGGAATTGTCATTTATTGGTTGCGCGGCTGGTTGTAATCGGCGATAAGTCCGACTGACTCATAACCATTTCACCATTCACACCATTGACAAAGCCTTTGGGATGGATCGACTTTCACTCTACGCTGACCGCTAAGATGCAAATAGATAGCAAAGCAGCCTTAGAGAGTGAAGAATGTCATGCTCGATACCCTTAGTACCAGCTCCGTATTAGAAGTTTTGCGCCCCGTGCAAGATCCAGAACTCCGCAAAAGCCTAGTAGAACTGAACATGATCCGCAATGTCAAAATTGACAATGGCAAAGTCAGCTTCACTTTGGTTTTGACAACTCCAGCTTGCCCGTTACGAGAATTTATTGTTGAAGACTGCCAGAAAGCTGTCAAGCAGCTACCAGGAGTCACCGAAGTTGCGGTAGACGTAACAGCAGAAACGCCGCAACAGAAAGGTTTACCCGATCGCACGGGAATTGCTGGAGTAAAAAATATTTTGGCAATTTCTAGCGGTAAAGGCGGCGTGGGTAAAAGCACCGTCGCAGTCAATGTTGCCGTTGCTTTAGCACAATCGGGAGCAAAAGTAGGATTGTTGGATGCAGACATTTACGGTCCTAACGCGCCTACTATGCTGGGACTAGAACAAGCACAGGTTGCAGTCCGCCAAGGCGAGAAAGGGGACGTTCTCGATCCGGTTTTCAATCATGGTGTGAAGTTAGTCTCGATGGGTTTTCTCATTGACAAAGATCAGCCTGTAATTTGGCGGGGACCTATGCTCAATGGGATTATTCGCCAATTTCTCTATCAAGTCCAGTGGGGAGAATTAGATTATCTCATCGTAGACATGCCACCGGGAACCGGAGATGCTCAACTCACATTAACGCAAGCCGTACCGATGGCGGGTGCAGTGATTGTCACGACACCCCAAAATGTAGCATTGTTAGATTCTCGCAAAGGCTTGCGGATGTTCCAACAGATGCAAGTTCCAGTATTAGGAATCGTGGAAAATATGAGCTACTTTATTCCCCCCGACGCGCCAGATAAACACTACGATATTTTTGGTTCTGGTGGCGGGGAAAAAACAGCTAAAGAACTAGGCGTACCCTTGTTAGGCTGCATTCCGTTAGAAATTTCCCTGCGTCAAGGAGGCGATCGCGGTATTCCCATTGTTGTTGCTGAACCTGAGTCTGCCTCTGCTAAAGCTTTAATGGCAGTAGCAATGGCGATCGCGGGTAAAGTCTCGGTAGCAGCATTAACTTAGGAGTGAGGGACGAGGAGTGAGGAGTGAGGAAAAAAAGCTAAATTTAGACTATGAAAAGGGAACCATGAATTAGTCGTAATTTGTCCCTATCTCCAATCCTCGTCCATGCTGTTAAAAAGATTCATATTTTCTGTTCCTTGGAAATTACTGCTTGCCCCTTGGCAGCAGGTGGACTGGTGGCTGTTGGCGCTGACTGTAGGCATCACAATATTTGGTGGTATTTCCATTCGCAGTGCAGAGTTAAATCAAGGAATTACCGATTGGTGGCAGCATTGGCTGTTTGGTGGTATAGGATTGGCATTGGCTTTCTTTCTATCGCTTTGCCGCTACGATTTTCTCTTGCGCTGGCACTGGTTGACTTATGCCGTCACGAATGTATCTCTGATTGCGGTCATGCTAGCTGGAATCAGTGCCAAAGGCGCTCAACGCTGGATTAGTGTTGCTGGGTTTAATCTCCAACCCTCAGAATTTGCCAAAGTTGGGATGATTATCACCCTAGCAGCATTATTACAATCCCGTAGTGCGGGAAAAATTCCTGGCGTGCTGCGCGCTTTGTTAGTTAGCGCCGTGCCTTGGGTTTTAGTATTCGCACAGCCAGATTTGGGAACATCTTTAGTTTTTGGGGCAATAACTCTCGGAATGCTCTACTGGGGTAATGTCAATCCTGGCTGGTTGATCCTGTTAATTTCTCCGATCGTGGCAGTTATCCTATTTAACGTCTCTTTACCAGCTTGGTGCATCTGGGCGGTAGCAATGGGAGCGATCGCCCTGGCGACTATGCCTTGGCGGTGGTTGTCGGCAGTTGGAGCGATTGGAATTAACTTTCTGGCAGGAGAATTAGGACACATTCTCTGGGGATTGCTCAAAGACTATCAAAAAGACCGCATCATTTTATTTCTCGACCCAGAGAAAGATCCTCTTGGCGGCGGTTATCATTTAATACAATCGCGAATTGCCATTGGTTCCGGGCAATTATGGGGACAAGGACTTTACCAAGGCACGCAAACCCAACTCAATTTCATTCCCGAACAGCACACGGACTTTATCTTTTCGGCAGTAGGCGAAGAATGGGGCTTTATTGGTTGCCTTGTTTTATTATTTATCTTTTGGTTGATTTGCTTGCGATTGGTATTGATTGCCCAAAGTGCCAAAGATGATTTTGGTTCCCTCCTTGTCATCGGCGTATTTTCGATGATAGTGTTCCAAGTCATCGTCAATATCAGCATGACGATTGGGCTTGCACCAGTCACGGGAATTCCCTTACCTTGGATGAGTTACGGGCGCTCGGCACTGCTGACTAATTGGATCGCGATCGGTATCGTGCAATCCGTCGCCAACCATCGCCCAAAGAGAAAGGGGCGAGGAGCGAGGAGTTAGGGGCTAGGGTAAGAAAGGACAAGGGGGACAAGGGGGAACTCGGGGATCCCACGACCGAAGGGAGTGGGGATTAGGGGGCGAAGGGGGACAAGGGAGACAAGGGGGACAAGGGGGACAAGGGGGACAAGGAAGTAGGTGTACAGGGGAAATCGGGAAGACTTGGGGGACTTGGGAGCAACTACCAACTACCAACTACCAATTCCATACATCTCACACCCCACACCCTGTTCGCTGATAACTGATAACTGATAACTGACATCACTACACTTATAAGCGAAAATTTAAATTATCAGTGTTAACAAAGAGGAAAAGCTATGATTCTACCAGGAGCAACTGTGCGCGTTAAGAATCCTAACGATACTTACTACGGTTATCAAGGGCTAGTGCAGAGAATTACTGATGGTAAAGTTGCTGTGTTGTTTGAAGGTGGTAACTGGGATAAACTGATTACTTTCAATCAATCCGAACTAGAAGCAGTCGAAGTGACTCGGAAAAAAGGCAAGTAAGTTGTTAGTTGTTGGTTGTTAGTTGCGATCGACTATCGGTCAACAACTAATAACGATCGACCATTATGCTGCTTTTGGTGACATTACCAGGTTGTATAGGGTAGAGGCGATCGCATTTGGGGGAAGCACGAAATCTACTTTCCCAGTATTAATGGCAGCCTTGGGCATCTCGAAACACTCGCAAGTCGCTTCATTTTGGGCGATCGCTATGCCACCGTGTTTCTTAATTGCTAGCACTCCCAGTAAGCCATCAGTATCTTTACCACTCAGAATTACAGCGATTGCCCGTCTCTGATAACTTGTAGCAACCGATCGAAACAGCACGTTAGCTGAGGGACGAACAAAGTTAACTCTCGCTGCATCCGATAGCGACAACTTACCGCTAGGATTAACGACCAAATGCTTATCAGGCACGGCAACATAAACCGTTCCTGGGCGCAGCAATTCTCCTGTCTCTGCGTTTTTCACCCGCAGTCTAGTGCGGTATTTGAGAATCTTAGCCAGGTAGCTGGGGCAGTTAGGAGACAAGTGCTGTACGATCGCAATTGCTGCGGGAAAATCTGACGGTAAGGTGGATAAAATTTGACTAATTGCATTTAACCCACCTTTAGAAGCGGCGATCGCCACAACGTTAAACGCAACATTGGGAAAGTGGGAAAAGATTTTATGTTCGTGTTTGCTATTCACGCTTTTTCTATGATGCTTCTACGATCGCCCTGGCTTGCCAGGGCGATCGTTGCCTACTGCAAACAAGGGAGTTAAACGTTTATGTCAGCTAACTAACACACTTCCTATTCTATATGTTAGCTAAGATACATACGTTATTTACAATATTTATAATTAAATAAATCTTGGGTGAGAAGTCCTCGATTGATGCTGTCAGTTATCGATTTAGATAAGACTAGCTCAAAGAGGTTTTTGATTTTGGTATCCAATAACCCCCATCATGCTGTTGAAAATCAGCTCTTAGCGAGCTTGCCTAGAGAGGAATACGAACGCCTCGTAGCTAACATGGAGTTAGTCCCCCTGACTTTTAAGCAAGTTCTCTACGCACCTAACGAATCTATTCAGTATGTCTACTTCCCTAAGAGTGGTGTAGTCTCTTTGCTGACGCTGATGGAAGACGGTACAGCAGTTGAAGTGGGAACGGTTGGCAATGAGGGAATGGTAGGTCTTCCCGTATTCCTGGGATCTAATAAGATTCCTGGTCAGGCTTTGGCACAAATTCCTGGCGAAGCTTGGAGGATGAGAGTAGATGTATTTAAAGATAAAGTTATCCCAGGTAGCACGCTTCACGATCTGCTGCAACGCTACACGCAGGCGCTGTTTAACCTGATTTCCCAAATAGCTGCCTGCAATCGCATACACTCAGTCGAGGAGCGATTTTGCCGCTGGTTACTCATGACTCAAGACCGAGTGGGTTCAGATGAGTTTCCGCTCACCCAAGAGTTTCTCTCGCAAATGCTGGGCGTGCGCCGCCCTACTGTCAGTTTGTCAGCCAGCGTTCTTCAGAAAGCAGGGCTGATCCGCTACGTTCGGGGTAAAATGACTATTCTCGACCGTGAAGGGCTAGAAGCTTCTTCCTGCGAGTGTTACATGATTATCAAGAGTGAATTTGAGCGTTTGCTCGGCAGCGATGTTGCCTAGCTAAAAGTTAGCAGGGAGCAGGGAGCAGGGGGGAGAAGAGAGCTGAGGAAGTTGAGGAAGCTGAGGGGGAGAATACCTACCAACTACCAATTACCAATTACTAATTACCAATTACCGCAGGATAGAGTATGAAGGATAAAGTTTAATTAACGTTTCAACCTTTACCCTTCTGCCTTGAAATATGCGCCTTCCCCTACCACAATTTACAACAGGCGATCGCCACCCCAGCTACATAGCCGAAGTGATCGAAACTTCGACAACGGAATTTTTAGCTCAATGCTTGGAACCAGAAGATTTGAGCTTTCCAGTGATGCCACCTTTTGGTAGTTGGGTAAAGTCTGCGGATGATGAATCGGGAAATCAAGTTTATGGGGTAGTTTATTACGCTACTACCATGCCGATCGACTCAATCCATCGGGCAAGGGCTTTAGGATTATCTCTCATGGAGTTGCGCGAACAGCAGCCGCAAATTTTCGCCATGCTCAAAACTGAATTTCGCGCTGCCATTATCGGTTTTGAGCCAGCTAAAGCCTCAAAACGCGCTCAACGCCAAGTTTATCAATACCTTCCGCCTCGTCCGCCGCAAATTCACCAAGCGGTCTATTGCTGTCAGCCAGAAGATGTCATTTTATTTAGCGATCGCCTGGATTTTCTACGCACTCTATTACAAGTTCAAGGTGCGCCTGTAGAAGCTTTAACCGCTGCCGCGATTCGAGAGGTATATCAGTTGCGGAAAGCTGATAGACAATGGTTAGTCCAAGCCGGACGCACCCTCAGCACCCTCCTCAAAGACGACTACGATCGCTTGCGCTACATTTTGAGCCAAATACATCCTTGACAGTTATCAATTCGTAATTCGTAATTTGTAATTCGTAATTCAATATAGCGCTTTTGCTTATCGCGCCTCACTTTCTACCTTAAGGCGGATCGCGGTTGTATTAGTTTTATCCTTACGATGGAAGACGAAAATCTGTCAACACCCAGTCAATACTTAGGTGTTGCTTGAAGGAAATTTTTTCTCTCACGCTACAACAGATTCCTCACACGTCTCCATTTCAGTATTGAGTCACTATGACGACTGCCACAGCTAACCCTGATAGCGATGCTCTCGACCTCAAGCAACTTCTGCAAACATTACTAGAAGTTAAGAAGGGTAATTTTTCCGTTCGGATCTCTAGCGAACAAACAGGCATTGCTGGCAAGATTGCGGATACCCTCAACGACATTATTGAGACAAACGAGCAGATGACAACCGAGCTAGCGCGAATTAGCACGGTGGTTGGCAAAGAGGGCAAAATTTACGAGCGAGTATCGAATAACGGGGCAAAAGGATCTTGGCAAGCATGTGTCAATTCAGTCAATACCTTGATTACTGACTTGGTGCAGCCGATGGCAGAAACAACTCGCGTGATTCGGGCAGTGGCTAATGGCGATTTGTCACAAGCGATCGCTACAGACATTGCTGGAAACCCTTTACAGGGTGAGTTTTTGCAAACAGCGCAAATTGTAAATAAGATGGTCGGTCAACTGAACTCGTTTGCCTCAGAAGTGACGCGGGTGGCGCGGGATGTGGGAACCGAGGGAAAATTGGGCGTGCAAGCAGACGTGCGCGGTGTGGCAGGCACTTGGAAAGATTTAACCGATAGCGTTAACTCAATGGCAGGCAACCTGACAGCACAGGTACGCAACATTGCGGAAGTCACTACAGCCGTAGCGAATGGCGACTTATCCAAAAAAATTACGGTAGATGTAAAGGGTGAAATTCTAGAGTTGAAAAACACCATCAATACAATGGTGGATCAGCTCAACTCGTTTGCCTCAGAAGTAACGCGGGTAGCGCGGGAAGTCGGTACGGAAGGAAAATTAGGAGTACAAGCATACGTGCGGGGTGTCGGTGGTACTTGGAAAGATCTCACCGATAATGTCAATTTAATGGCAGGCAACCTCACAGCACAGGTACGAAATATAGCAGAAGTTGCCACAGCGATCGCCAATGGAAATTTATCTAAAAAAATTACGGTAGATGTAAAGGGCGAAATTTTAGATTTGAAAAACACCATCAATACAATGGTGGATCAACTTAGTTCTTTTGCCTCAGAAGTGACGCGGGTAGCGCGGGAAGTCGGCACGGAAGGGAAATTAGGCGGACAGGCACAAGTCACGGGGGTAGCGGGAACTTGGAAAGATTTAACCGATAACGTGAATTCAATGGCAAGCAACCTCACGGCACAGGTGCGAGGTATTGCAAGGGTTGTTACCTCGGTAGCCAATGGCGATCTCAAGCGCAAGCTGATGCTAGATGCCAAGGGCGAAATTGAAACGCTTGCCGAGACAATTAACGAAATGATCGATACCCTGGCAACATTTGCCGCACAGGTAACGACAGTGGCGCGAGAAGTCGGAATCGAAGGAAAACTCGGCGGACAAGCAAAAGTCCCAGGTGCTTCAGGGACTTGGCGCGATTTAACCGACAACGTGAACGAGCTAGCAGCCAATTTAACCACGCAGGTAAGAGCGATCGCCGAAGTGGCAACGGCTGTAACCAAAGGCGATTTAACGCGATCGATCGCCGTTGAAGCTTTAGGAGAAGTTGCTGCCCTTAAAGATAATATCAACCAAATGATCGCCAATTTGCGCGAAACAACACAGAAAAATACCGAGCAAGACTGGCTGAAGACCAACCTTGCCAAATTCACGCGGATGTTGCAAGGACAACGCGATTTAGAAACTGTATCCAAGCTGATTTTGTCAGAGTTAGCGCCTCTGGTTTCAGCCCAACACGGTGTTTTTTACTTAATGGAAAGCGGCGAGAACCACCTGCCTTACCTAAAATTAATTAGCAGCTATGCCTATCGGGAACGCAAACACTTAGCTAACCGCTTCTATTTGGGTGAGGGATTGGTAGGACAATGTGCGTTGGAAAAAGAACGCATTTTAATTACTGAAGTACCGTCGAACTATATTAAAATTAGTTCCGGTTTAGGAGAAGCAGCACCCATGAATGCGGTAGTTTTGCCCGTATTATTTGAAGGGCAAGTTACCGCTGTTATCGAGTTAGCTTCCTTCAATTATTTCAATGAAATTCACCTCACGTTCTTCGATCAATTAACTGAAAGTATTGCGATCGTCCTCAACACGATCGCCGCTAGTATGCGGACTGAAGAGCTATTGAAACAATCTCAATCTTTAGCAGAAGAATTACAATCTCAACAAAAAGAACTGACAGGTACTAACCAGCGATTGGAACAACAAGCGAAATCGCTGACAGCTTCAGAAGAATTGCTCAAAAAACAACAAGAGCAATTGCAACAAACCAATGCCGAATTACAAGAAAAAGCTGAGCTATTAGCATTACAAAATCGCGAAGTCGAACGCAAAAATCAAGAGATCGAACAAGCAAGGCGATCGCTAGAAGAAAAAGCCACACAACTTGCCTTGAGTTCTAAATATAAGTCTGAGTTCCTGGCGAATATGTCGCACGAACTGCGTACTCCTCTCAACAGTTTGCTGATTTTGGCGAGATTATTAGCTGATAATCAAGACCGAAATCTCACCGACAAACAAGTAGAATACGCTCGCACAATTCACTCATCTGGCAACGATTTATTGGCATTAATTAACGATATTCTCGACCTTGCCAAAATCGAGTCGGGCAAAATGTCTGTGGATATCGAACCAGTTAGATTTACTCATTTGCGGGAAAACATAGAGCGGACATTTCGTCAAGTTGCAGGCGATCGCCAACTCAAATTTGAAATTCAGTTTGACGAGCAATTACCCCGTACGCTTTATACCGATGCCAAACGCTTGCAGCAAGTCTTAAAAAATTTGCTCTCCAATGCCTTCAAATTCACTGACGCTGGCTCCGTACGCTTAAATGTCACTCCAGCACTTGCAGGTTGGAGTGCGGAACAAGAAGTTCTCAACCGTGCTGCTAGAGAAGCACCACCAGGAGAAGTAGGTGTTATTGCTTTCTCAGTCACCGATACAGGCATCGGCATTGCACCCGACAAACAGCAAATTATTTTTGAAGCATTTCAGCAGGCAGATGGCACGACCTCTCGCCGTTATGGTGGTACGGGATTGGGTTTGTCAATTAGCCGCGAAATCACGCGCTTGTTGGGTGGTGAAATTCAACTAAGGAGCGAACTCGGTCGGGGTAGTACATTCACGCTATACTTACCGCAAATGGTAAGTCGGACGGTAGAGCAACATGCAACCCCATCGTTAGCTCCAACTCCCCCTCTACCGACGCTCCCAGCTTCCCCGCCTGAAGTCGTGTCCCTTGTCGAATCCCAAATCTCGAATTTATTAGATGAAAGAGCGGTTGAGGACGATCGCGAGGTTATTCAACCAGGCGATCGCACGCTGCTAATTATCGAAGACGATCTCAAATTCGTCAAAATATTAATGGATGCAGCCCGTCAACAAGGCTTTAAGGTGTTAGTTGCCACGCGGGGTAATGTTGGTTTAGCACTAGCACAGCAATTTCAACCCACGGCGATCACGCTCGATATTCGCTTGCCAATCGTCGATGGCTGGACGGTACTCGATCGCCTCAAACACAATCCCGATACCCGTCACATTCCCGTACATATCATTTCGGTTGAAGAAACAACGCAACGGGGATTAAAACAAGGTGCGATCGCCTACTTGCAAAAGCCAATTAGTAACACTGCATTATTAGATACGCTGTCTCAAATTCAAGAGTTTGCCAATCGCTCGGTGAAAAACCTTTTAATCGTCGAGCGCGACGAATTGCAGCGTCGCACTATGCTCGACTTGATTGAGGAAAGCGATATTGCGATTCAGGTAGTAGAAACAGGTGCAGCCGCACTCGAAGCTCTCCAAACTGGTCATTTTGACTGTTTAGTTTTAAATCTAGCCTTGCCGGACACCAACGGATTTGAATTGATCGATCGACTCAAGCAAGAACCATTATTTAGAAATCTACCCATCATCGTTTATACTCCCAGGCAGCTCACTGCTGAAGAAGAAATCGAACTACAACGCCTGTCAGGTAGCTCGATTCTCAAAGAGGCGCGATCGCCTGAACGCTTGCTGGAGGAAACTACGTTATTTTTACATCAAACGCAAGCCGATCTGCCTGCACCTAAGCGATTGATGTTAGAGCAGTTACAGCAAAACGATTCCGTCCTAGCAGGTAAGAAAGTCTTGGTTGTCGATGATGATATGCGAAACATTTTTGCACTCACCAGCATCCTAGAACGTCAGCAGATGCAAGTGATATATGCAGAAAACGGTCGAGAAGGTATTCTTCAGATTCAAAACAATCCAGATATTGACATTGTATTAATGGACATTATGATGCCAGAAATGGATGGGTACGACACGATCCGAGCTATACGGCAGATCGATCGGTTAGCAGCACTGCCAATTGTGGCGCTGACAGCTAAAGCAATGCAAGGCGATCGCGAAAAGTGCCTTGAAGTTGGAGCTTCCGATTACATTTCCAAACCCATCGATACAGAGCAACTATTCTCGCTACTAAGAGTGTGGCTACAGCGTTAAGCTCGCAGCCTTAAATCTAATCGTAGAGAGATAAAAATTTGACCTAACGATAGATGTATTCTTAACCTCTTAGTCTATCGTTAGATAGAGAGAATATATGCATTAAACTATACAATTTGAAGCAAAAATCTATTGTTCGCCACTCTCTTAGCTGTCGCTCATGCCATGAAGTCCGAACCTAAAATTAACGTCTTATTAGTAGACGATTATCCCGAAAATCTTGTAGCACTGGAGGCAACGCTTAACAGTTTAGGGCAGAATTTAGTCAAAGCTTATTCTGGTAAACAAGCCCTGAAATGTTTATTAGAGCAAGACTTTGCTGTCATCCTACTAGACGTACAGATGCCAGAAATGGATGGATTTGAAACAGCAAGTCTGATTCGACAAAGAGAGCGATCGCGCCATACACCAATTATTTTTCTCACGGCAATTAGCGATAGCGATGACCTGAAGTCAAAAGGATATGCTCTAGGTGCAGTAGATTATTTACTTAAACCTATCGATCCAATTATATTAACATCTAAAGTTGCAGTATTTGTCGAGTTATTTAAAAAGAATTTAGAGGTGCAACGTCAAGCAGCTCAATTGGTTGCCAAGAATTTAGAAATATTTCAAGCTCAAGCCGCCCGGCAGCAAGCAGAAGCAGCTAACTTAATGAAAGATGAATTTTTGGCGGTTGTTTCTCACGAATTGCGATCGCCCTTGAACTCAATTTTGGGTTGGGCGCAACTGATGCAGATGCGGAAGTTTGATGAAGCCAAATTGTGTCAAGCACTTAAGATCATCGAACGGAATGCCAAATCTCAAGCGCAGCTGATCGATGACATTCTCGATATGTCTAGATTGATCCGTGGGAAAGTGCAGCTATCCATTCAACCTGTAAATGCGATCGCCACGATTGAATTGCTATTAGAATCAATTCGTCCCCAGTTGGAAGAGAAATCGCTACAACTACGCACGCACCTCGATCCGGCAGCACAAACAATCGCCGCCGATCCAACCCGCCTACGACAAATTATTTGGAATTTACTCTCCAATGCAGTTAAATTCACTCCCGAAAAAGGGCAGATCGAGATACGGCTAATTCAAGGGAGTAGGGAGCGGGGAGCAGAGGAAAGAGAGCTGAGGGAGCTGAGGGAGCTGAGGGAGAGAAGAGAGCTGGGGGAGACTAGGAGCAGAGGAGAAGGGAGACTAGGAGCAGAGGAGCAGAGGACGAATTTAATTCCGAATTCCGAATTCCGAATTCCGAATTCCAATTACGCTCAAATCCAAATTATCGATACAGGAATTGGCATTCGTCCCGAATTTCTGCCGCAAATTTTCGATCGCTTTCGTCAAGCAGACAGTTCTATTACTCGCGCTTTTGGCGGACTGGGGTTAGGACTGGCGATCGTACGACAACTGGTGATTTTACATGGTGGCACGATTGAAGCTCACAGCGAGGGAGAAGGCAAGGGAACAACGTTTACAGTACGACTACCACTAGCAAATAGTCCTTCTACCGCGACTTCCCCCACTACAGCGACTCCCAATCTCATTAACTTGACTGCAAATGATGCATCAAAGTTAAATTCATTACTGGATGGGGTAAACGTGTTAGTTGTCGAGGATAACAACGATAGCCGCGACTTCATTAAATTTGCGCTCGAACAAGCAGGTGCAACCGTCACGACAGTTTCTTCAGCAGCAGATGCAGTCGCTTATTTAAAACGCGATTGCCCCGATGTCATAATTAGCGATATTGCCATGCCAGAAACCGATGGCTATCAATTAATTCAACGGATTCGAGCCACCGAGCAACAAGGAGATAGACAAATCCCCGCGATCGCCCTGACTGCTCACGCGAAGCCAGAAGACCGTTCGCGATCGCTAGCAGCAGGATTTCAACAGCACATTACTAAACCAGTAGAATCTACTGCTCTCATTACAGCCGTAGCGGAGTTAATCAAGCAGCAGTCAGTTGTCAGTTCTCAGTGGGCAACAATCGATCGCTCGCAAATGACGAATGACAAATGACTAGACTATTTCAAATTTCGTAGTGCCAGAAAGGTAAGCGATCGCTCATAACAATAAATTGACGTTCTTGCCGTTGAATCGAGCCTTGTTTTTCTAAATCGCTCAGTATTCGCGTTACCGTGACGCGAGTTAATCCTACTAATTCGGCAATTTCTTGATGAGTCAAACGCAGATCGATTAATTTACCTTGCAATACATGTTGACCGAAGCGATTAGCTAGCCAAGCAAACAGTTGTAAAACTGCGGCTTCAGCATTGCGACAGTGCAAGATTTCCATTAACTCACCCGATCGCTGAATATGCGAAATCATTGCCTCATTGAGTTCGTGCCATCTCGACCTCGGAATCAGATTTACTTCAACTGGCGTTAAACATTCCATTTGATAGGTCTGAGCGCTACAAAATACTCTGCCGACTACATCCCCTACACCCCAAATTCCCAAAGTGCTGTAGTTCCCATCAGCTAATACTGTCAAGGTGCGAACCATACCAGACTTAATCTGCCACAGAGCATCATGCCTTAAAGGTAGAAGCGAACGACGCGCAAACCGAGAAGATTTCAGCTCGGTAGACTGATTTGATACCAGCAAGGAGACGGTCATAGCAGTTTATTTGGGTAGCAACAAGTATCAGAGCAATGCTCTTACGCAATACAATTATCTTAAACTCGGTCGGGATAGCGTAATTTACTCTAACTTCAGCAGTATGTCACATCTAAAGTATGAGCGCAAGTCCAAAAATACTAAATTTCTATCAATGAACCGTAGTATAAGATAGAAACGTAATCTGCTGGTATTCGGAGTTGAGTTAGCTCGGTCGAATTCTATTGCACTAACTGCATACATAACTGCCGAAAATCGTCGCCGCGTTGCTCGAAATTTTGGTAGCGATCGAAACTGGCACAGGCAGGAGAAAGCAAGACAACCCGTGCCTGATATTGTGGGGCTAATTCTGCGGCTCTAGACACGGCACGCGCCATCGTTTCCACAATCTCGTAATTGTTGTAACCCACTTGAGATAGACGTGAGGCAAAAGCTGGCGCAGCATCGCCAATGAGTAAGACGGCGGCGGCTTGAGCTTGAATTGTTTGCAACCATGCTAAGTCATCACCAATTTTTGCTTCGCCGCCAGCAATCAGAATTGCAGGGCTAGTGACAGAAGATAACCCAACTTGAGCCGCATCGTAGTTAGTTGCCTTGCTATCGTTGATAAAATCAATTCCTTGCCAAGTGCAAATGTGTTCTAAGCGGTGGGGAACGCCTGGAAATGTAGCTATTGCAGTGGCGATCGCCTCTTTGTCAATGCCTGCTAATCGCGCCACCGCTACCGCCATCAGCAGATTTTGCAAGTTGTGCGCGCCTACCATCCGTAACGCCGACACCTGCACGATCTGCTCCTGCCCAAAGATAACCCAATCATCTTCAATATAAGTCCCTAAATCAGGACTGCAATTGAGGAAAGCTTTACCTTTTACACTTGTCCAGTAAGCATCCTGCCAATCATTTAGCTTCTCCTGGCTCAGGAAAGCATCATCGCCATTAATCACTTGCAATTGGGATTGATGCACTAGGTGCGCTTTAATGTCGTAATACCGCTCTAAAGTTTTGTGGCGGCTGAGGTGATCGGGTGTAAATGTCGTCCAAACACCGATACGCGGCGCAACCGAGGGAGCAGATTCAATTTGATAGCTGCTGATTTCGGCAATTATCCAATCGGGATATTTGGTAGGGGCGTACGGCTGTGCGCCCCTACTATTATTTTGGAACTCCAAAGCTACATCGCAGACGGCATGACCGATATTCCCACAGGCGGGGGCGTTGAGTCCGGCGGTTTGAAAGATTGCAGCAACTAAAGCTGTCGTTGTGGTTTTGCCGTTAGTACCAGTGATTCCTACCCAGGGAACAGCGTTGAGATAGCGCCAAGCCAGTTCCATTTCACCAATCGTCTCGATCCCTAATGCTCTGGCACGATTTAAGATGTCTGCATCCCAAGGTACGCCGGGACTGACAACAATTAACTGGGGTGAATCCGTGCTGTCTAAACTTGGAGTATGACCCAAACGAACTGGAATCCCCTCTGCTGCGAGTTGTTGCTGTTGTTGGCGCAAAGATGCAGAATCAGAGCGATCGCTCAGTATCACTTGCCAACCCTCTCGTTTCAACAGTCGGGCAGCAGCAACACCAGATTTTCCGAGTCCGATTACACAAGCATTGGACATACGCTATTTAGCAAAATCCCTGGACTAAGCACTCTATATAGTAAGGGGCTAGTGGGAAATTTGCCAATGCAAGGCGCGAGAGGTAAGGGAAGGACAAGGGGGACAAGGGGGACAAGGGGGACAAGGGAGACAAGGGAGACAAGGGGGAACTCGCTCTTCCCCGCGACCGAAGGGAGTGGGGATTAGGGGGCGAAGGGGGACAAGGGAGACAAGGGGGACAAGGGGGACAAGGAAACAACAATTCTAGTCGCCAGCCGCGAGCCACCAGCCACTTACCCTGCTCCCTGCTCCCTACTCCCTGCTCCCTAGCTAACTAGCTAAACAGAGACATCAATAAACTAAACATATTCATGCGAGAACGACGCGATCGCCGTCCGCCACCGCCGCCACCGAATAGAGATAGTAGAGGCATCACAAACGTAGTTTGAGACATTTTATAACCAGTTCGGCGAGTCGAAGACGTACCGTCGTTGAAGTTTGTAGTTGCTTCGGCGGAAGTATCAATATCAGTTTGTTGGAAAAATATAGGACCAAACAGATCTTGTAAACTCGCTCCCCCTGCTACTGATTCTTGTTCCCGATCGGATAATTCAACAAATAGCGCTGTATCTTTAATTTCTGTCATCTGAGACATAGCATCCTCCCCATTTCTTCATTAAGGTAAGAAAAATTTCAAATGTTCCCCTGGTGCATGACGCAACTCTGATAGGGGTCCTTGGACGACCAATTTACCTTGATTCATTAACACCACCCACTCTGCGCGATCGACCACGGCAGGACGGTGAGTAATTAAAATTGTGGTTTTGCCTTTACGGGCAGCAAAAAGCCGTTCCAAGACTTCAAATTCGCCGATCGGATCGAGTCCAGATGTCGCTTCATCCAAGATCAGCACGGGTGGGTTGTTTACAATAGCGCGGGCGATCGCCAACCTCTGCCGCTGTCCTCCAGACAAGTTCGCCCCAAATTCTCCTAACACTGTCTGATATTTATTTGGTAGTTGGCTAATAAAGCCATCTGCATTAGCAATTTGACAAGCTTTCACTATTTGTTCAAACTCAAGATGGGGATTACCTAAACGGAAATTATCTAAAATCGAGCGACTCCAAAAGTGGGGTTCTTGAGGAATTAAAACAACTTGCTGACGCAAACAATCGAGCGATAAATCCTGCAAGTTATATAAGCCAATCCGAATATTTCCCGACTGCGGCTCGTACAACCCCGAAATCAGTTTTGATAAAGTACTTTTACCACAACCCGACTGTCCGATCAAAGCAACAATTTTTCCCCCAGGAAGTGTGACTGAAAAATCTTCTAATAAATCTATCCGTCCCGCATGATGAAAACAAATATGCGAACATTCAATGTCAGCATCGGGTAAAATTTTGGCAAATGGTTTATAAGTGTCTCCTACAGATTCTGGCGTAGCATCAATCACTTCTAGCAGGCGAGTGACCGCAGTTTGAGTCCGAAAATATTCATCAGTCAGTCCAATTAAAGAACTAATTAAGCCGATGACGTTTCCCTGCATACTATTGAACGCCAGCATTTGACCGATGCTGAGTTCGTTTTTAATCACTAAAACGCTACCATAACCTAATAGAGCAATGCCCCCAATACTACTAATAAGTTGCGTAAAAGTACTGTTAAGAATACCGAGTTTAATCGTACTAAATGTTAAATTCGCCATTCGTCCAAAACGGCTCTGAAATTCATCCCAGAATTGAGGTGCGGCTGTTGTGGTTTTCATCACCATCGCACCTTTAAATGTTTCTACTAATACACCCTGATTCTCGGCTGATAATATTAAAAGATTACGTGTTTTTTGCTGTAGTGTCGGCAAAAATGGTACAGTAGAAAAAGCCATTACCATCCCTACTAGTAAGACGGTAAGTGTTAGCTTCCAACTATAAAATACCATAAATGCGAAAGAAATTATCGCTATAAAAATTTGACTGGGTAGGTGAGCGACAATTTGCGAAACCAACTGGTTAATTTCACTAATATCTCGCAGACGGCTGGTAATTTCTCCACTACGACGAGATTCAAAATAACTTAAGGGCAAGTGCAAGAGTTTGCGACCGAATTCTAACACCAGTCCTAACTGTAACCGCTGACCGAAATGAGAGATCATGGTTGATTGCAACAGTCCCATCGTGCTGCTAAAAATGTTGGTCACGATCACAGCAGCTACCACCACCGTGAGTAACTGCATATCTCCCCGCACTAGAACATCATCTGTAAGAATTTGAATTAAAATTGGGCTGGCTAAAGAAAGTAAACCTAAAACAATATTGATCCCAAGTGCTTCTAGCAATAGCAGGCGATAAGGCCAAATTCTGCGGAAAAAGCGTGAAAAACCGCCAGAAGATTCTTCTTCTCCCATATTATGGAAGCGGTCTGGATCGGGAACCAGCAACAGCATGATTCCACTCCAAGCTTCCAACAACTCTCGCCGGGTGAGGTAACGAATACCAACTGCGGGATCGGCGACAACAAATTTATTACCTTGCCGTCCAAACAAGACAATCCAGTGGTAGCCTTGCCAGTGAATGATGGCTGGGAGAGGGACTTCATGAATTTTGTCTAAAACCTCACTCGATGCTTTGACCGATCGCGCATTTAATCCTAAAGCTTCAGCACCGCGTTTCAACCCTAACATCGTCGTTCCCAGTTGTCCGGTTCCGACTGCTTCCCGACTGCGGTTGATGCTCAAAACTTTACCGTAATGCTTGCAAATCGTTGCCAAACAAGCCGCCCCGCAATCTTCCTCACTCGCTTGTAAAATCGCTTGATATTTTTTCTTCAGCAGACTAACCATGATAGATGCAGGCAATTCAGTTAACAGTGACCAGTGACCAGTTAGTTTTGACTTTTGACTTTTGACTTACCAAGGACAAATGACAAATGACAATTGACCACTACTTTTAGATACCCGAAAGAATTCTTGCTTTACGTAAAACGAATTGTAATGGTGTCTCTGATTTGGAAATAATGTCTACTGTCCCTTCCATACCAGGTTGCAATCGACACAGGCGATCGCCAGTACCGACAAACCACGTATTCGGCTGAATTGTCACCTCATATGCGCCTGCTGGAGTCGGGGACTCGCTGGCTGCACCGCTAGCAGTAGGTACGACATCGGGAGCCACGGTTTTGACTACACCCTTAAGCGTGCCGTAGTCGGGGTAAGGACAGGCGGAAACGCGCATCTGAACTTGCTGACCTGGCTTGATCTTGCTAATCTCTGCGCCTGGGACGTAGGTTTTGATGTCTAAACGCGAGTTGGTGCGGGAAATTTGGGCGATCGCTTGTCCGGTGCTAACTACCTGTCCTGGGTTGCGCAACTCTAGTTTCAACACCGTACCATCAGTGGGGGAGAGAATCATGGTCTTGCTCAGTTCTACCCCCATTTGTTGAACTTCTTTAGTGTCGCGGGCAACTTGGTTTTGTAATTCGATTTGGTTACTAACTAAGTTTTTACGTTCTTTTTGTAATGCGGCTACGGTTGCCATACCCCGTGCTTCTTCTTGGGCGATGCGTTCGTTGGCGATCGAGACTGTAGCATTACTGGGGTTGAGATTGGCTTTGGCTTGATTGACTTTTGCCTGCGCCGCTTTATAAGCTTGTTCTTTTTCTTTAACTTGTAATATAGGAATTGCGCCTGTATTGGCTAGTTGACGGTAGCGTTGCATCTCCTCTCGCGCCAGATCTAATGAGGCTTGAGCGACTTGCACTTCTGCGATCGCTGTCTGTTGTTTGGCAAGGTAATCTCTTTGCTGTAGTTGCAATTCTGCTTGGGCGGAAGCAACTGAACGAGTTGATAAATTTGATTCTGCCGCAATTTGACTATCGATGGAACTCAACTGAGATGAAATTTGTCTCAGTTGAGAACGGCTTTGTTGAATGCTGTCAAGTAATTGGTTTCTTCTAGTTAAAATTTGTGAATTGTCAACGTAAGCGATCGCGTCACCTTTTTTCACCAATTGGTTTTCTTTGACGGTAATATTTCTGACAACGCCATCGGATGCCGATTGGACAATTTGGACTTCGCCGCGAATTGATGCAGGTGCTTTAACTGTCACGTTGTAGTTGAGCGTAGCAGCCAAGGATACCGCTGCACTGAAGGCAACTACCAGAACTCCGCCGCCAATTGTGACTGTAGGACTAATTGAGGGTAGAAACTCTTCGCTTTCAACTATTCGTAGAGATTCTGGATTGACTTCGCTAACCATGACTGTGAACCTTTAAACTACATCATTTGTCTGAGACGTTGAGCGCAAAAGTTAGGTAACTGCGATCGCTATTAAGAAAACTTCTAGTTCTCGCTTTTGTTATAAATCTTTTCTAGAAGATATAAAATCTTGACATTGGTTTAAGCAGGAAGGGATGATGAAATGGATCTTTCTTACCATTGTCTGATTCTGTTTGGCGGCTTGTTTCATGTTCCGTAGATTCATGAGTTTCCTTATTAATTTCGGTATAGTTAGCGCCGCCAGCTACAGACTCTTGTTGCTCTGTGGTTAATTCTAAAAACAATTCTGGTAATAGATTTTTCGGAAAAGACATGGTTGATTTGCTCCAATTGTTACAATCTCATTCATTTCGTCATAATAAAAAACTTCCAGAGACTTCATACCTTGGGTTGTTCTCATTTATGCACCGAGCTAGGCAAACCAAGCGCAATGAAAACGGTAGTGGAAGCTCTGGAGTTGTTTAGCGGATAGTCTGTACTACTGATTTATCTATCCATCACCGTAATCTTTCTCAGCGATTACTTGGCAGTAAAGTACTTGAAGGCATCAGTTTCAAACTTGTGGTTGGCATTCAAGTAATCTTGCTCAACATAGCTACCGTCGCGAGTCGAAGCAATCCCTACCTTGAGATGTTGCACGGATTTGTTTTCTTTCAAGCTGGTTCCCAGAGCATCATAGATGGAATTGTCACCATAGCTGTCCCAAGAATAACCACCTGCGACTAATTGTTGTTGCTCGTCAGATAGTTCGACAAATAACTCGGTGTTTTCGTTAATCATTGTGAGTAATCTCCTGAAGTTGTTTAAATGACTTAATTTAGATTTTGCTGGGAGGTAATTCTCTCGTTGGAGTTGAGAGAATTACACCTTATGAGTTCAGTTAGTCTGAACTATTTAGCTGTGAAATACTTGAAAGCGTCAGTTTCAAACTTGTGGTTGGCATTCAAGTAATCTTGCTCAACGTAGCTACCGTCGCGAGTCGAGGCAATTCCTACTTTGAGATGTTGCACGGATTTGTTTTCTTTCAAGCTGGTTCCCAAAGCATCATAAATAGAATTGTCACCATAGCCGTCCCAAGAATAACCACCTGCGACTAATTGTTGTTGCTCGTCAGATAGTTCGACAAATAATTCAGTATTGGTTTCGTTAATCATTGTGAGTAATCTCCTGAAGTTGTTTGAGTTGAAGTTATTTGGGTGAATTAATTTGAGATTTGCTGAGAGGTAATTCTCTCGTTGGAGTTGAGAGAATTACACCTTATGAATTCAGCTAGTCTAACTACTTAGCTGTGAAATATTTGAACGCATCAGTTTCAAACTTGTGGTTGGCATTCAAGTAATCTTGCTCAACGTAGCTACCGTCGCGAGTCGAAGCAATTCCTACTTTGAGATGTTGCACGGATTTGTTTTCTTTCAAGCTGGTTCCCAAAGCATCATAAATAGAATTGTCACCATAGCCGTCCCAAGAATAACCACCTGCAACTAATTGTTGTTGCTCGTCAGATAGTTCGACAAATAATTCAGTATTGGTTTCGTTAATCATTGTAAGTAATCTCCTGAAGTTGTTTGAGTGACTTAATGTGTTGTACGTTTGTGGTTCGAGAATTATGCACTGAAGTTCAATTATTTAGCTGTGAAATATTTGAAAGCGTCAGTTTCAAAGCTTTGGTTAGCATTCAAGTACTCTTGGTCAACATAGCTACCGTTGCGAGTTGAAGCAATTCCCACCTTGAGTTGTTGCACGGATTTGTTTTCTTTCAAGCTGGTTCCCAAAGCATCATAGATAGAATTGTCACCATAGCCGTCCCAAGAATAACCACCTGCGACTAATTGTTGTTGCTCGTCAGATAGTTCGACAAATAATTCGGTGTTTTCGTTAATCATGATGAGTAATCTCCTGAAGTTGTTTGAGTTGAAGTTATTTGGGTGAATTAATTTGAGATTTGCTGGGAGGTAATTCTCTCGTTGGAGTTGAGAGAATTACACCTTATGAATTCAGTTAGTCTGACTACTTAGCTGTGAAATACTTGAAGGCATCAGTTTCAAACTTATGGTTGGCATTCAAGTAATCTTGCTCAACGTAGCTACCGTCGCGAGTCGAAGCAATTCCCACCTTGAGATGTTGCACGGATTTGTTTTCTTTCAAGCTGGTATTGAGAATGTCATAGATGGACTGACCATCACCACCGCCGGGATAAGAATAACCACCTGCGACTAATTGTTGTTGCTCGTCAGATAGTTCGACAAATAATTCAGTATTGGTTTCGTTAATCATTGTAAGTAATCTCCTGAAGTTGTTTGAGTGACTTAATGTGTTGTACGTTTGTGGTTCGAGAATTATGCACTGAAGTTCAATTATTTAGCTGTGAAATATTTGAAAGCGTCAGTTTCAAAGCTTTGGTTAGCATTCAAGTACTCTTGGTCAACATAGCTACCGTTGCGAGTTGAAGCAATTCCCACCTTGAGTTGTTGCACGGATTTGTTTTCTTTCAAGCTGGTTCCCAAAGCATCATAGATAGAATTGTCACCATAGCCGTCCCAAGAATAACCACCTGCGACTAATTGTTGTTGCTCGTCAGATAGTTCGACAAATAATTCGGTATTTTCGTTAATCATTGTAAGTAGTCTCCTGAAGTTGTTTGAGTGACTTAATGTGTTGTACGTTTGTGGTTCGAGAATTATGCACTTAAAGTTTAGTTCGTTTGAGTTTTAATCTTTAAAATACCTAAAAGCTTTGTTGTCAAAAAAATAGTTTAAGCTTGGTATTTTTAATCAATACAATAACTTTAAAAGTTATTGTATTGATATTCAGATTTACCGACCGTTTTTTATACAGATTCGGTTTAGAGAACATCCTTTAGTGCTGAGAGAACGCTGTAAGAGTAACTACCAGCTTTAGTTGTTGTTTCTCGTTATTTAATCCTACAGTTAGTTCAGATTTGATTTCGGAAAACCTGTTTGAAAAAATTTTGTTTTCTCTTGCTCAGGCTATTATTCGTCATCTACTAATAATCTATAAAAAGATTCAGATTATTTGTACGGCAAAGTTACCCAAAGCAATGGGTGAGTTCACTAGGTATATGCCCGTTTTAAAACAGTAGATATGCTATCTATTTTTAGAGGTTATGATATTAAAAAAGCCAAGTCAAGTACTAGGATATAATAGGTTTCTATGGAAACATATTATCCTTAGCACCAAACTTGGATGGCAGATAATAAATATTCTATTTTTGTTGTCTTTAGTAGAAGGCGGTTTAACTAAAAGAAATTTCTGTTGAGCAAGTAAATGGGGAGGAATATAAAAAACTACAATTAAATATTGCTAAGACACCATAGATAGAAAAAGAACATACTGTTTGATGCGAGCGCAATCTTTACGAGTGTCTTAAGAAATTAAATGGTTCTCCATCGCAAAGCGCAGCAATTCAACACGATTGCTAGTTCCAGTTTTACCTAACAAATTGCTCACGTATTTCTCTATCGTGCGCGGACTGAGAAATAGATTGGTAGCAATTTGAGAATTAGATAGTCCCTGCGCCAGAAATTTGAGTACAGCCTGTTCTCTGTCTGTGAAATTAATGTGAGATCTAGTAGCTGCAATTGCTGCTTGGATTTGGGAATGCAATTGGTGGCGTAAGGTTTCAGTTGGCGATGAAATTGGTGTTGAGACACTGAGAGGATTGTAGTCGAAAGTATCTGTAGAGACAAGTAGCCTACCTGTATTTTGTGCGCGATCGCGCAGGCGCAATTCCCATTGCATCAGTTGAGATATCAGCTGCGATCGCTCCAGCAGATTGCGAACGACAGCATGTAACTCATCTAATTCAAACGGTTTAGGTAAGTATGCATCGCCTCCCATTTGATAGCCGCGAATGCGTTCTTCTGTTTCCGTGCGTCCGGTTAAAAATACGACAGGCAATAACCGAAATGCCGGACGCTGACGCACCCATCGAATCAGTTCGTATCCATTCATCTGCGGCATCATAATATCGGTGATAACTAAATGAGGTTGATATTCCTCAATAATTCTCAGCGCTTCTTTTCCATGTTCTGCCGTGACTACTGAGTAACCGATTTGCTCCAATGCATAGCTGGTAGAAACACGAATCGACTGCTCATCATCAACCACGAGAATTAGTAACGACATAGGACGCAAACATTTCCTAATAACTTGTGAAGGCTCGATTTGAGCTATATGCGCTGACCTACTAACCAAATGTTATATCAAATGTTATATATAGATACGCTGCAATTTTAGATTTGATGCATGGCGATCGCTTGTAGGTTTCCAGCAGAGAAAGCATATCTGGCTCAGTTAAACTTTACAAAAAACAACAATTTTTGTCCGCAGTAAACAAAATTTTTTTCTAGGCTGATGCATTGTATATATAACTACAAATTCAACTTGAGTGATAAAGATTACGGAAAAAGTGCATACTTCTAAGTAAATTTGTTACCAGCACCCAAGACTAACAGCAAATTGCATAAAAGTAGCAAGATTACCCATAGCAAATGTTGCAGAGATGCAAGCAAAAGCTACAGAATGCTCTGCCTTAAGTGGTAAACCTAACTTCCTCAGAGTTTGGTTAAAGTCGGGAACCGTGCTTAATTTTTTTTAGCTTTGTTTTGTTTAAATCGATATTGTAATGCTGCTTAGCATTGCAAATAGGCTGTAGTTAGCACCCTTTGCTATCTGTCTGCAAGGTAGACAGCGTCACAGTTATCTTTCTCGTGTTTTTGTATAGCGAGTTTTGCGCCTCGATGATGCCAAGATCGAGAAGCAAAGAAGAAATTTTCTTACATCACTAATTTAAGTATTTTCCCAGCCAAAATGTCAAAACCAGCCGTAGTCTTTATTAAATCTTTACTGAAACTCAACATAAGCTTAACTCCAGATTAACCGAAAGTAGCAGTAGATGTCGTAACAAAATTTCATTATTTTGCAGAGTTCGACTTAGTAAAGTTTTCTAGTTAGTAAAGTTTTCTAGCAAAACCATTCTTGCCGATCCGTTGCCGATGCTAAGTATAAGACAACTACAGCAGGGATTACTTGAACTAGTACAGCTAAGATAGCAAAGATAGACCAGATGTTAGCGTGCATGGGGTTTCTCCTACTGCGCAATGCTTGTTACATGTTACTTAGGTTGCCCTCAGTTAGTTTATGCAGCGATTCGACCAGCAGTAGAGACGTTACATGTAATGTCTCTATACTGACAACTGATAACTGACAACCGAACGTGGTATGTTAGAACTAAAACTGAAAATCAGCAACTTCCGATGGCAGCAATCTTGTTAAAAAATCGTTACCGAGTGCTGCGAGAACTAGCAAATGGGAGGTTTGGGAAGACTTTTTTAGCAGAAGACACTCAGATGCCTTCTGGTAAGAAATGTATCATTAAGCAGCTCAAACCGATCGAAAACAGTCCCCAGGTCGATCGAATAATCAGAGAAAAATTTCAGCGTGAAGCCGCAACTTTAGAAACGCTAGGCGATATCAATAGTCAAATCCCTCGTTTGTATGCCTATTTTATAGAGGCTGGAGAATTTTATTTAGTTCAAGAGTGGATTCAAGGTCAAACTCTGAGCGATCGCGTCCAGCAAGTAGGACTGTTTAGCGAACGAGAAGTTAAAGAAATACTATTAGATATACTGCCAGTTCTGCAATACATTCACAGTCAAGGTATTATTCACCGCGATCTAAAACCAGACAATATTATTTGGCGATCGCGAGATAGCAAACCCGTACTAGTTGATTTTGGCACGATTAAGGAAATCATGGGAACGACGGTAACGGCTTCCGGTCGTGCCACAAGTTCGATTGTGGTAGGTACGCCAGGATTTATTCCCAACGAACAAGCAGCGGGAAAACCTTTATTTGCTAGCGATTTATATGCTTTAGGCTTGACAGCAATTTATTTACTGACAGGTAAGATGCCGCAAGAACTGAAAACTAACCCTTTGACGGGTGAGATCCACTGGCGACAGCAAACATTAAATGTGAGTCCAAAATTTGCGGTGATTTTAGATAAAACAATACAACCATCCGCCCGCGATCGCTACATGAATGCGCCTGCTATGTTAGCAGCTTTGCAGCAGCTCGACACTCATACTGTTCCACCGAAAGCTAGTGCGCCGCAAACGCCAGCGAGTGCAACTCCACCGACTCCTGCTTCACCAAGAGTTAGTGCGCCACAAGCACCACCGACTGCAACTCCATCGACTCCTACTCCATCGAGAGTTAGTGCGCCACAAGCACCACCGACTGCAACTCCACCAAATCCTACTCCACCGACTCCTGCTTCACCAAGAGTTAGTGCGCCACAAACGCCAGCGAGTGCAACTCCACCGACTCCTGCTTCACCAAGAGTTAGTGCGCCACAAACGCCAGCGAGTGCAACTCCACCGACTCCTGCTTCACCGAGAGTTAGTGCGCCACAAACGCCAGCGAGTGCAACTCCACCGACTCCTGCTTCACCGAGAGTTAGTGCGCCACAAACGCCAGCGAGTGCAACTCCACCGACTCCTGCTTCACAGACAATTATTCCAGAATCCTCTCCTCCGCCACCAACGGCAGTTTCTACGCCTCCCAAGCAAGTAGAGAGAAAAGAAATTCAGACAGGCGTTACTTCAGGTAAAGCTAATCGTGAAAAAGCTAAAACCTCTGCTACTAGTAAACTAGTCACTTTGGCAAAAGCTGCTTTAATTCTTTGCGGTAGCTTAGTAGCTCTAGCCGTGTTATTTGTGGCAATTAGCTATGTAACAAGACCAAAAACGAATTCTATCAATAATGACTCTCCTACAACGATCGCAGAGCAAAACGGCAAACCGAGTGAATTGAATTCCTCATCAACAACTCACAATCAGCCAAATGGTGTTTCTCCGCAGCCAGCATCGACAACATCAAACTTGAACGAACAAGTGAAAATCGGTCGGCTAAAAACTTATACTTACAATACCAATCTGTTTTCCATAGACGTACCGGAAAACTGGCAGCGTCGCGATCGCAGTACGACAGGTGAAGCAATTGTTAGCTGGTACGATCCGACAAATAATGCAGCTATTGTAGTTGATGTCTTTACTAGAGAAGCATTTCAGCAAAAAGGTCAAATTCCCCAAGCAAGATTGAGCCGATTTTTAGCCAGAGCAGCCCAACAACAGTATCGTGCCAATCCTGATTTTCAGTTAGCTGCCACCGAACCAGCGAGTGGTGGTTGGCTGCAAGTTCATTGGAGTTATGCAGTGACCAACCTGCAAGGTAAAAAAAGCAAAATGTTGGGCTACGGTTTTGTCAAACAAGACGATGACAAAATTTCTTACATTCACTTCATCGTTCCTGAGACACAATATCCGCAATTGCGATCGCAGCTTGGTAAAGTTACCTCCAGTTATAGCGTCAACTCCACAGCGCCATTACCTTAAGTTCAACCTGGGTGCATTTATCGCAATTTTCAATTGAATGAGGTACACGTATTTGCAGTAGGGGCGTACGGCGCGCCCATACAGATGTATTGCTTCTGTATATTTTTGTTTCTCCTATTCTGAAATTTTCTGGAAGACCACGTGTAGGTATAACACATAACAGAATTTCACGAATTTCAATTTTTGGAGAACATATGTCTTTCGTCTCTAAACGCCTCACGCTATTTATTTGGGCGCTATTAATAACGTTAGGACTAGCTGTCACTCAGTCTGCACCATTGAAATTAGCAGTGGCAAAAGAATCGAACCGCGATCGCGCTCCGTCTAACCCTCATGCGATGCACCTTGCTCAAGCAACATCATCTCAACCCTCTGCAACGCTGTTTGACGATCTCGGTAATCTCCACCACCCTATTTCAACGAATTCAAAACTCGCTCAACGCTACTTCGACCAAGGTTTAACCTTAGCATATGGGTTCAATCATGCAGAAGCAGCCCGTTCCTTCCAAGAAGCTGCTAAACTCGATCCTGAATGTGCGATCTGCTACTGGGGTGTTGCCCTCGTCCTTGGACCCAACATCAACGCACCGATGGAACCAGAAGCAGTGTCTGAAGCTTGGCGATCGCTCCAGCAAGCACTTAAGCTGAGTAAAAATGCTAGTGACAAAGAAAAGGCTTACATTCAAGCATTAGCAAAACGTTACCCATCGCAGCCAGTTGACGACCGCAAGTCATTCGATCTTGCCTATGCTAACGCCATGCGAGAAGTTGCCCAACGCTACCCAGACGATCCAGATGCAGCAACTTTGTTTGCTGAATCTTTAATGGACACAACTCCCTGGGATTACTGGGAGGAAGATGGCACGCTTAAACTAGCAGGTAAAGAGATTATCGCCACCTTAGAGTCAATTCTACAAGAACATCCCAACCATCCTGGTGCTAACCATCTCTACATTCATGCCGTAGAGAAAGAACGTCCCGATTTGGGAGTTGCGTCTGCCGATCGCCTGATGCAACTGGTTCCCAATTCCGGTCACTTAGTACACATGGCATCGCACATCTATATTCGTGTAGGCAGATATCACGATGCCGTACTGTCCAATCAACGCGGGATTGCTGCTGACAACGCTTACGCGGCTCGGAACCAGGTAGAGGGGATTTATCCGTTGGCTTATATGCCCCACAACCATCATTTTCTCTGGTTCGCCGCCTTAATGACTGGACAGAGTAAAGTCGCAACCCAGGCAGCACTTCGCACAGCTAAAGTAGATGCAAAACTCATGCGACAGCCCGATTTTGCTGGAGCCTTGCAACACTTCTATACGATTCCCACGTACACCTATATTCGGTTTGGGCAATGGGATCGGATTCTCTCAACCTCTGCACCCGCAAAAGATCTGAAATATCCTTCGGGAGTTTGGCACTACGCACGCGGACGCGCTTTTGCTGCCAAAGGTCAGATAAAACCAGCAATGCGGGAATTAAAAAAACTACAAGCGATCGCCGCGATTCCAGCCTTGCAAGACATCAAAATTTGGGGCTTTAACTCAACGGCAAGTATTTTAAATCTTGCTTCCCAAGTGCTAGCAGGTGAAATTGCAGCACAACAGAAAAATTACCAACAGGCGATCGCACACTTGCAAACAGCGGTCAAGCTAGAAGATGCTCTTGTTTATACCGAGCCTGCTGACTGGTCTCAACCTGCACGGCAATCGCTAGGAGGTATTTTACTCAAAGCACGTCGCTTCGCCCAAGCAGAACAAGCCTATCGAGATGACTTGAATATTTATCCCGAAAACGGCTGGTCTCTCTATGGGTTAATGCAAAGCCTTAAAGCACAGAACAAGCAAGCGGAAGCTCAAGTCGTCCAAAAGCAGTTCGAGCAAGCTTGGCAGTATGCTGACAGTTATCAGTGATTCAGTTATCAGTGATTCAGTTATCAGTTATCAGTGAAGAGTGGTAGTTGGTAGTTGGTAGTTGCTCCCTTGTCCTCCTTGTCCTCCTTGTCCTCCTTGTCCTCCTTGTCCTCCTTGTCCCCCTTGTCCTCCTTTCCCGACTCCTTACTCCCGACTGCCGACTTTCGCTTTCAACACTGAAGGAATTGCTTCTAATACCTGTGCTGCGATCGCATTTGGCGTATCTTGGGGATGAGGGGTAATGTGCAAGTCAGCTTCGGCGTAGAGCGATCGCCTCTCATCGAGGAGCGATCGCAGTTTTCCAATTGGATCGGGATCTTGTAGTAAAGGTCTAGTATTATCTTCTGCTAAGCGGCTGTAGAGTTGTTCGACCGGCACATCCAGCCAAACAATTAAGCCATAATGCAAATAACTCCAGTTTTCTCGCCGCAGTACTATTCCGCCACCAGTAGAAATGGCGAGACGAGTGTAGGCACAAACTTCTGATAAGACTTTAGTTTCTATCTGCCGAAACGTTGTTTCTCCCTTTTCAGCAAAGATTTGGTTAATTGATTTTTGTGTCAGTTGTTCGATGACTGCATCCGTATCGACAAACCCGTAACCGAGTTGGGCTGCTAGTATTTTTCCTATTGTCGTCTTACCCGCACCCATCATTCCCACCAGGTACAGGTTAATTCCCTTAAGTAAGTCGCTGTCTCCCACTCGATCTGAATTTAACTCATGACTTATATCATTTTAATGGTAATGGGTAATGGGTAATGGGTAATGGGTAGTTGGTAGTTGGTAGTTGGTAGTTGGTAGTTATTCCCCCTTGTCCCCCTTGTCCCCCTTGTCCCCCTTGTCCCCCTTGTCCCCCTTGTCCCCCTTGTCCCCCTTGTCCCCCTTGTCCCCCTTGTCCCCCTTCGCCCCCTAATCCCCACTCCCTTCGGTCGTGGGGTCCCCGAGTTCCCCCTTGTCCCCCTTGTCCCCCTTGTCCCCCTTGTCCCCCTTGTCCCCCTTGTCTTTCTTCCCTGCTCCCTACTCCCTTTTTTACGCAATACTGGAACAAGAAGCTAAAAAGCGGAACGCAGAGTAATGGAAATTCGAGCGATTGATACACCACTTCTAGACTGGGCTGGAGATGCTCTTGCCCTTGGTTTATTTGAGGATGCTGTAGAATTGACAGGCGAACTGGCAGAGCTGGACGGAAAATTTGCTGGGGCGATCGCGGAACTAATCGCAGATACGGAGTTTAAGGCGAAAGAAGGTAGTACGGCGGTGACGCGGGTTAGCGGTGGTAGCGCCGTCCGCAAAGTCATATTGGTAGGACTGGGTAAGCCAGATGGACTAAAAATAGATAGCTGGCGTAAAGCAGCTGCGGCAGTGGCGCGGTTAGCGAAAAAGGAACGGTGTAAAACTTTAGGAATTAGCTTGCCAGCGTGGAATAACGATCCGACTGCAACGGCTCAAGCTTTGGCTGAGGGAATTCAACTGGCTTTATTTCAAGATAATCGGTTTAAGTCAGAACCAGAAGAGAAACCGCCAACTGTAGAGCGAGTTGACTTACTAGGGTTGGGCAGTCAAGATGATGCTGTTACCCGTGCCAGCCAGATTGCTTCGGGTGTAATTTTGGCGCGGGAATTGGTGGCTGCTCCAGCTAATGCCGTAACACCAGTCACAATGGCAGAAACAGCACAGGCGATCGCCTCCGAACACGGATTGGCGGTTGAAATTCTCGAACGGGAAGATTGTGAAAAGTTAGGTATGGGCGCGTTTTTAGGTGTTGCCCAAGCTTCGGAGTTGCCTCCCAAATTCATCCACTTGACCTACAAACCCGATGGTACGCCTAAGCGCAAGCTGGCGATTATTGGTAAGGGCTTAACCTTCGATTCTGGCGGCTTGAATATTAAGGGCGCTGGCAGCGGGATTGAAACGATGAAAATGGATATGGGTGGTGCTGCGGCGACTCTAGGGGCAGCTAAAGCGATCGCGCAACTGAAGCCCGATGTAGAAGTGCATTTTATCAGCGCTGCTACTGAGAACATGATCAGCGGTCGTGCCATGCACCCTGGCGATATCCTCAAAGCCTCAAATGGCAAGACGATTGAAGTGAATAACACCGATGCTGAAGGACGGTTGACTTTAGCAGATGCGCTGGTGTTTGCTGAAAAATTAGGCGTAGATGCGATCGTTGACTTAGCTACTTTAACTGGTGCTTGCATTGTCGCCTTGGGAGATGAGATCGCGGGATTATTTACTCCCCACGATGCTTTAGCTCATGAAATCCAAGCTGCTGCTGAGATTGCAGGCGAAAAGTTTTGGCGGCTACCTATGGAAGAAAAATATTTTGAGGGTTTGAAGTCTGGGATTGCCGATATGAAGAATACGGGTCCCCGTGCTGGTGGTTCGATTACCGCTGCCCTATTTCTCAAACAATTTGTTAAAGAAACTCCTTGGGTGCATTTGGATGTAGCTGGTCCTGTCTGGACGGACAAGGAAAATGGCTATAACAACGCTGGAGCAACCGGTTTTGGCGTGCGAACTCTGGTAAATTGGGTGTTGACTAACTAGATGTAAGATAAATTCCGTAGCCTGTGCTGTTGCACAGGCAAAACACCCTCAAACATATAATCCCAATGCTACCTGCGATTCCCGATTTGCCTTTGGCATGGCAATTTGCTTCTCCTGGACCAATTCTGGTACAAATTGGTCCTTTGACACTCCGATGGTATGGTCTGCTGATTGCCTCGGCTGTATTAATTGGAGTTACTCTATCGCAATATTTGGCTAAACGCCGTCACGTTAACCCCGATATTATTGGCGATGTAGCGATTTGGTTAGTCGTGGGAGCGATCCCTGCTGCCCGCTTGTACTATGTATTATTTGAGTGGTCGAACTATGCTAACAATCCAGGTAAGATCTTTGCGATCTGGGAGGGTGGAATTGCCATTCATGGTGCAATCATAGGTGGAGTTATCGCAACTTTAATCTTTTGTCGGTTACGCAAGATTTCTTTTTGGCAAGTAGCCGATCTGATTGCTCCTTCGCTGATTTTAGGACAGGCGATCGGACGGTGGGGAAATTTTTTCAATTCTGAAGCCTTTGGTAGCCCTACAAATTTACCTTGGAAACTCTATATTCCTCCTAGCAACCGTCCGCCTGGATACGGAAATTTTGAATACTTTCATCCTACGTTTCTCTACGAATCGTTATGGAATTTAATGGTATTCGGGCTCTTAATGTATTTGTTTTTCCGCAGCTTACAAGGATTGCGTTTGAAGACTGGCACGCTATTTTTAACCTACATGGTAGCTTATAGCTTAGGGCGCTTTTGGATTGAAGGATTGCGTACCGATAGTTTAATGCTAGGACCGTTGCGGATGGCTCAAATGGTGAGTCTAGTAGGAGTTGGCATCGGGTTATTAGGGCTTGCTTGGTTATATATTTATCGTCGTTCATTACCAGATGTTGCGCCTCCAGTTACAGCACCAGAACCAAGGATAGAAGTCTCCAAGCGCTGAATCTTAAGAAAAAAAAGCCCTAAGGGCTGAATTTAGGGCTTACTTATGATGCAGCATCTACCAATAGGTATCTTCATCGTGAAGTGACTCGACTTCGGAAAAGAATGTGAAAATTTGGAGAAAATCTTAAATCTGCGATTACAAGCAGCTCTCGATCGCCTATGTCTAATACTTCTGAATCTACTATCGAGTTAAATCGCACATCAATTCCTACCCTCGCCCCAGGAGTATACATTGTAGGGGCAGGACCAGGCGATCCAGAACTTTTGACCGTTAAAGCCCAAAAGCTTTTAATGCAGGGAGATGTCATTCTTTATGCCGACTCCCTCGTACCGCGACAAATCTTAAAAATGTGCCGTCCAGAAGCAGAAATTATCCATACGGCAAATAAAACTTTAGAGGATATTTTACCCGTGATGGTGGAAAGGGTGCGATCGCATAAATCTGTGATCCGCCTGCAATCTGGAGATCCGAGTCTCTACAGCGCCATCCACGAACAAATACAAGCCCTCGCTGCCGCTGAAATTCCGTTTGAAGTCATTCCTGGGATCAGTGCCTTTCAAGCTGCTGCTGCCAAACTCAACGTTGAATTAACCGTCCCCGGACTCGTACAAACAATTATTCTTTGTCGCATTAGCGGACGCACGCAAGTTCCAGAAAGAGAAGAATTGTCATCCCTCGCCGCCCATCAAGCTAGTCTTTGCCTCTACCTCGCCGCCCGTCATGTAGAATCGGCACAAAGCCAATTATTGGCACACTACCCGTCAGAAACTCCCGTAGCAATTTGTTTTCGCTTGGGTTGGGAAGACGAAAGAATTTGTGTCACCACCCTTGACAAAATGGCAGAGACTACTCACAAAGAAAACCTAATTCGTACTACTCTTTACGTTATCAGTCCTGCACTAGGAGAAGTCACGGCAAGATCTCGCCTCTACCATCCCGAACATACCCACCTGTTTCGCCCTCAGCAAAAACTCAATCCATAATTACGGTCACTGATAAGTGATAACTTTGTACGGACGTTACATGTAACGTCTGTACACTGATAACTGTCCCCTGCGGTTCGATAAGATTTACTTAGTGAAGTAAAAATAACTGAGGGGAACGCGCCTTGCTAGACGAACAAGCCAAGAAAACCATGTTGCGGAAGATTCCGCACGGACTTTATGTATGTGGTGTGAAAGATGGAGAAGACGTGAATGGCTTCACTGCTAGCTGGATCATGCAAGCTTCTTTCAAACCACCTTTAATAGTCAATTGTGTCAAACAAGACTCCAAATCCCACGAAATGATTAAAACCAGTGGGGTATTTGCTATCAGTTTTCTCGATGCCGAACAAAAAGACATTGCCCAAAAATTCTTTCAACCCCAACGACGAGTAGGCAACAAATTCGACGATATTGAGTTTTATCTCGGTGAAACGGGGTGTCCGATCTTGACTGACTCTTTAGGCTATGTCGAGTGTCAAGTTGTTGGCGCGGTGGAAAAAGGCGACCATACAGTTTATGTTGGCGAAGTCATCGCTGCTGGCGTTCACCGTGAAGGAGACGCGCTGCGCTTGGAGACAACTGGCTGGCAATATGGAGGCTAGAAAGAGGACAAGGGAGACAAGGGAGACAAGGGAGACAAGGAAGCTATTTTAGTCACCAGCCACCAGCCACTAGTCACTTACTAACTATGCCATTAATTAAAGTCCAAACTTCGATCGCGACTCCTGCTGAATCTGACGTGGAAGCGTTGCTGAAAAGCCTATCTTCCATGTTGGCAAAACATACAGGTAAACCAGAATCATACGTAATGACAGCGTTTGAACCTGGTGTACCGATGACTTTTGCTGGAACGTTAGATCCAGTTTGCTATGTAGAAGTAAAAAGCGTTGGAGCAATGAAGCCAGAGCAAACTAAGGCAATGAGTCAAGACTTTTGCCAGCAGATTAACCAGGCGCTGGGTGTAGACAAAAATCGCATCTACATTGAATTTAATGACGCGAAAGGTTACATGTGGGGCTGGAATAGCTCGACTTTTGGATAGTCATCCACAATCGACCAATTTTTTGATAGGATATGTAAGCTCACTTCTAATGTAAGTGCAGCTTACTTTTTGTTAGGGTAGCAATGTTCTACCTTGACTTAGTTTCTGGATCCTTAGTTCAGTGGATAGAACAACCGATTTCTAATCGGTAAGTCAGAGGTTCGAGTCCTCTAGGATCCGTTTGATTCTCACAGGCTTATACAGACTTTGCCGAAGTGTGCGCCGCTTTCGAGATAGGCTAGTGCTGCTCTGGCTTCGTGGAATGGAAAGACCCGATCTATAATCGGTTTCATTTGATGCAGCTTAATACTCCGATTCATGTCTTCAAATAAATCGCGAGAGCCTACATAAATACCTTGGACTCGGATATGTTTGAACAGGATTGAACCAGTGCTGACATCTCCTGCAATACCTGTAAGCACGCCAATCATCGCTACCTTACCGCCATAGCGCACGGCACGAAGGGATTTTGACAGCGTTCCCGATCCCCCAACTTCTACAACTAGATCTACACCTCTACCATCGGTCAATTTCTCAACTTTTTCATCCCAGTCGGACGTAGTTTTGTAATTAATTCCTACATCTGCGCCTAGCTGGATAGCACGGTCTAATTTGTCATCGCTACTGCTAGTTAGAATAACTCGTGCGCCCATCATTTTTGCGAATTGCAAGCCAAACAGCGATACGCCACCTGTTCCTTGTAGCAGCACCGTATCACCTGCTTTAAGTTGTCCCTCTACTATCATTGCATTCCAAGCTGTAACAGCAGCACAAGGTAAAGTTGCAGCTTCTTCATAAGATAGGTGTGCGGGAATTTTGACAACTCCCTGTTCGTCAAAGACAACGTACTCTGCTAATAGACCATCGATCGCACCACCAAGAGCAGAGTTGGCTTTTTCTGCTGTTAATTCTCCCGATATAAATGTTTGCATGAAAATGCCTGCAACGCGATCGCCTACCTTCACTCGCGTCACACCTTCTCCCACAGCGACAACTTCCCCCGCACCATCAGAAAGCGGCACTATTACTTTGAGAGATTTGGGATCGTAAGCTCCTTTTGCAACTAGTAAATCTCGGTAATTGAGGGATGCAGCTTTCATTTTTACCAAAACTTGTTTAGCTTTGGGTTGCGGTTGCGGGCGTTCTACTAAAGTTAAAGCATCCAAACCTGGCTTGTCGTTTTGAATTTCGTATGCTTTCATAAATGTCTCCAATTAGTTGACAGACAGCACAAAATTGTAGATTGAGACGACCTCAATCATTGGTTGAAACGCGACAAATAACTAACAGCAAGCTGAAATGAAAGTGCGACTTTACTTCTAATTGCACTTCGTTTAAATAGCTGCACTTCAAAAACTATACTTTGAGTTTCTAGGCTAAATTAAAAATTGACAAGTACGCACAATTTTGTGAAGTAGTATCAAACTTGTGCAGTAGGATCAAAAATTATCCTATCCGAGGCATTCTATGCAAAGCAGACAATACGATTACCGCTACAGTTGCTCTGTAGAAGCAACATTAGATGTGATTGGTGGTCGATGGAAAGGCGTGATCCTATTTCATTTAATGGAGGGAACGAAGCGATTCAACGAACTCCAGCGTCTAGTACAAGGCTGCACTCAAAGAATGTTGACTTTGCAGTTACGCGAATTAGAAAAAGATGGTGTGGTTAAGCGTACCGTTTATGCTGAAGTGCCACCGAAAGTAGAATATTCTTTAACCGAATTCGGTCGCAGTTTAGAACCAATTTTACTGATGATGCGCGATTGGGGCGATCGCTATGTGAGTCAGTTGGTAGAGCAAAAGTCAAAAGTCAAAAGCTAAAAGTCAAAAAGTAAGGGCTAGTACTTACTTGCAGTCAGCAAATACTAACGTTACAATTTATACCACATTACTGACTCTAAAAAACTACAAAAGTCATGGCATTTAATAATCAACACTACTATACTTTTACTGCATTGCTACAGCTTTGGGGGCTTCCATCACAACTAGTTGAGCCTATTAGCCGTCAACTCGCCAACATAGACAATACTCAGCAAGATGAATTGATTCAACTGTTCGCTGTTGAGTTACAAAAAAAACAAAGCCCTAGTGAGAAGTAGGGTGGGCAATGCCCACCCCACTCAAGTACGATTTAGGAAACAAAACCAAAGATTTTGGCAAACCCTCCTAAAATTGCCAGTACTAATCCAATTACCACTCCTCGGTTGATGAATTCCTGGGTGTCAACCCACTTGACAATACCGTCTATTTTTTCATCCAAAACCCAAATTTCGCCTTTGAGTTCTGCTTCCACTCTGACTAGATTGGTTTTGATATCGCTAGCATCTTCGGAAATCTTGTCAACTTTGGTTTCTAACCTAGTCAAGATTTCTTTGAGATCGAACTCTATATTCACAATCTCTTCCTATTCCCACTCGATGGTTCCAGGTGGCTTAGAAGTAATATCATAGACGACGCGATTTACGCCCTTGACTTCATTCACGATCCGATTAGAAATTAATTCCAACAAATCGTAAGGAACCCTTGCCCAATCCGCTGTCATCCCATCTTCGCTAGTAACGAGGCGTAGGACAATTGGGTAAGCATAAGTACGCTGATCGCCCATGACACCAACGCTACGAATTGGTAAAAGGACTGCAAAGGCTTGCCATACGTCATTGTATAAACCCTGCCGATTGATCTCTTGACGGACGATCAGATCTGCATCGCGGAGAATTTCCAACCGTTCGGCTGTAACTTCACCAATAATCCGAATTGCTAAGCCAGGACCAGGGAATGGCTGGCGCTGAACAATTTCTTCCGGTAAACCGATCGCCCGTCCGACTTTACGTACTTCGTCTTTGAAGAGTTTGCGGAGGGGTTCGACGAGTTTGAATCTCAAGTCTTTGGGTAAACCACCGACGTTATGATGGCTCTTGATCTTCACCGCGACACGTTCGCCTGTTTTGGGATCGACGTTAGTATCGGCAGATTCGATCACGTCTGGGTAAAGCGTCCCTTGCGCGAGGTAGTCGAAGGGTCCGAGACGCTTGGAACTTTCTTCAAACGTGCTGATAAATTCATGTCCGATCCGACGGCGTTTTTCTTCGGGATCGGTAACACCCGCGATCGCAGCTAAAAAGCGATCGCTAGCGTTAACATACTCTACCGGAATGTGAAACTGTTCTCGAAACAACTTCACCAACCGTTCCGGTTCGTGCTTGCGCATAAAGCCTTGATCGATGAATACACAAGTCAGTTTGTCACCGATCGCCCGATGTAACAAGAAAGCTAGGGTAGAAGAATCTACACCACCCGAAAGTGCCAACAACACTCGCTTATCACCGACTTTCGCCCGTACTTCTCGCACTGACTCTTCAACAAAAGCCGCTGTCGTCCAAGTTGGTTCGCAGTCGCAAATATGGTAGACAAAATTGCGGATCAATGCTAAACCACCGATTGAGTGGACGACTTCTGGATGGAACTGCACGCCGTAAAGTTTTGTATTGTGTTCGGCGATCGCCGCACAGCTAGTATTTTCTGTATGGGCGAGAATTTCAAATCCTTCCGGTAGCTTGACGCACGAATCCCCGTGGCTCATCCACATGGTCGTCCCATCTTCTACGTTGGTCAGCAAGTCCGTGGGATCGTCTATACGCAAGGCTGCTTTACCATATTCTCCCCGTTCGGCGCGAACGACTTGCCCGCCTAACTGATTTACCATCAGCTGCATTCCATAGCACACGCCAAGGATAGGGATACCCAAATGCCAAATTGCGGGATCGCACTGCGGAGCACCTTTGTCATACACGGAATTGGGTCCCCCTGAGAGGATAATTCCTTTAGGATTGAGTAGGCGCAGTTGTTCGGCGCTGGTGCGATAGGAGATCACTTCAGAATAAACTTGAGTCTCGCGAATCCGACGGGCAATCAATTCCGAATATTGAGAGCCGAAGTCAAGAATCACGATCGTTTGTCGAGCTAGCCGCCTGAGTGACGTATCTTGTGGCGGCATTTCTGTTTGTATTGTCACTGCTGGAAGTCCTACTGGATGAGAAAAGGTTGCTCTAAGAGATGAAGCTCTCGATGACAAATCTAAAAAATATATCCCTATCTAAAGAGGGATACTAAAACTGTATTTATTGCTATCTTTAAAATGTTTATTCTTATTAAGTTAACACAAGTGATCCAGGATGGTAGTAGCAGTTTCGCTTTTGACTAAAATTTGACGATCGCGGTCAAACAGAACTGTACCAACACTAACTTGGCGATCGCTGTGATTGTAGATATATTCCTGAGAACGTCGATCGATTTCTGAGGCGATCGTTTCATAAACTCGACTTACCCAGTCGCTGTTTTCTCTTACATCCAATTCCCGTAAATATTTCAGCGCGGCTTCCGCTGTAGGACAAGCAAAAATTGCCTGAAGAACGTTTGTCGGTAAGCCTAAATTGGCGCAGTGTGCCGTGAGGATCTCGCGCCGTCCATCAGCCAGGTGGTGGTGCGTGTGAAAAATCCCACCTGCGAGTTTCAGCAGCTTACCATGATAGCCGAACAACAAAATTTCTTTGACTCCCTGCAATCCCGCCTCTACTAGCAGAGAACCCAGCCAATTTGCGGTTTTAACTAACCGTTCGCGATCGATCCCCAGTTGAGGTGCTAAGTCTAGACCATTTTCTCCCACACAAAAAACCAAACTTTCAAACTGTCGTGCTTTTGTTTGTAATTGTTCGCGACAGATATCTAACTGTCCTGGGGCGCTCAAAGGTTGAGAGATCCCTGTCGTCCCCAGCAAAGAGAGTCCATCTACCACGCCAAAAGCAGAATTAGAAGTCCGCTCCGCGAGTTTTCTGCCTTCTGGAAGGATAATCGTAACTTGAATTGTTTCCCCTGGAGCAAGCGATCGCTCTAAGTTGGCGTACAGCAATCTTTGGGCATAGGCGTAAATTGCCGGGGAATTCGGAATTCGGAATTCGGAATTCGGAATTGAAGAATCATTGACTATCCTGCCGATTCCTTCCCCACCATTGATGATGATATTTTGCGGGTGCGTGGTAGTTGGTAGTTGGTAGTTGGTAGTTGGTAGTTGGTAGTTGGTGTTGTCTCCCTTGTCTCCCTTGTCTCCCTTGTCTCCCCCCTCTCCCTTGTCTCCCCCCTCTCCCTTGTCTCCCTTGTCTCCCCCAGCCCTCTTCTCCCCGACTCCCAATTCTACCAATGCCCAAATTGGGGTATTGCGCGTGATGTCCAAATTATCCCCAGGATCGCTGCGGGTAACTGCTAAAGCCATCCCTGGCTTGAGTTCGGCTACTTGTTCGATCGCAATTTCGACAATTTCAGGTGGTTCGAGTAAGTCGATTGAAACGCGATCGAGCGATCGCCCTTGTTTGATCTGCTGTAAAGCTGCTACAGCCGCAGCACAAGCGAATACTGGTAAGGTGTATCCAGAGCGGGGTGACATGGGTTGGAAGTCGGGGCTAAGAGGTGAAATGCCGAGATGGGTATAAATGTCAGATACAATAAGACTGCAAAGCCACTGATGGCGCAAACAATTACTGGTGTTCGATCGAGTAGTGACCTATGCCAGCCAATTCATGGTCTGAAAATGATTCATATGACGAACTAGACGCACTGAGCGCTTTCTTGTCAGACCTGTCAGATGCAGAAGAATCTGTAGAAACGTTGCCAGCAACGTCGCTGCCATCTCTGTTCCAAGGTCGCAGGCGCAAAGCCGCAGTTGTTTTAGTTACGATCTGGAGCAGTACTATTGCCCTGCATTTAGTTTCTTGGGGAGCATGGTTTGTACTTGGTCTAACTACGTTGTTTGGGATTCATGCCCTGCGGATAGTCTTAGCTCGACCGCGCCAGCAGGCAGAATTAGTTAGTGATGAAGCACTGGCAACGGCTCCTTTTATTTCCCTGCTTGTGGCAGCCAAGAACGAAGAAGCAGTAATCGGCAATCTTGTCAAAATACTTTGCAATCAAGATTATCCAAATGACAAGTACGAAGTTTGGGTGATAGACGATGATAGCACCGACAACACGCCAAAAATCCTATCACAACTGGAGCAGGAATACGACTGCTTGAGAGTATTGCATCGCCAGACTGGAGCAACTGGTGGCAAGTCAGGAGCGCTAAATCAAGTCTTGCCGCTGACTAAAGGTGAGATTTTAGCAGTATTTGATGCTGATGCTCGCGTGACTCCCGACCTACTCAAACAAGTTCTGCCTCTGTTTGCAGAAAAAAAGGTAGGAGCCGTACAAGTGCGCAAGGCGATCGCCAATGCCAGCGAAAATTTCTGGACGCTGGGACAGCAAGCTGAAATGGCTTTGGATGCCTACGTACAGCAGCAACGACTTGCAGTTGGCGGACTGGGTGAACTACGAGGGAACGGTCAATTCGTCCGTCGTGCAGCTTTGCAGCGCTGCGGTGGCTGGAATGAGGAGACAATCACCGATGACCTCGATTTGACATTCCGCTTGCACCTAGATCGGTGGGAAATTGAGTTTCTACCTTATCCAGCAGTGGAGGAAGAAGGTGTAACGACAGCACTTGCCCTATGGCATCAGCGTAATCGTTGGGCAGAAGGCGGCTATCAGCGATATTTAGACTACTGGCGACCGATCTTGAGCAACCGCATGGGAACTCAAAAAACCTTTGACATGTTCATGTATCTGCTAATTCAGTACTTATTACCCGCTGCCCAGGTTCCCGATTTGTTCATGGCGATCGCCCGCAATCGTTTGCCCGTATTTAGCCCGCTGACAGGTTTAGCCATGTCAATGTCTATGTTGTGGATGTATCAAGGGCTAAAGCGGTTTCATCCAGATGGAAAGCTGCGTTTATCAACGCTGTTGATGCTGCTACTTCAAACCATGCGCGGTACTATTTATATGTTTCACTGGTTAGTGGTGATGCCCAGTATCACTGCGAGAATGTCCGTTCGCCCTAAACGATTGAAATGGGTTAAAACTGTTCATCAGGGTAAGAGTTAGGATTTGGTAATAAGGTAATAGGTAATAGGTAATTGGTTGTCTTTCCACGCAACACTCACCACGTACCACTTACCACACTAAAAATCAAGATCGGAGTCTTCGGCAGTATCACTATCTTCCCACTCTGGAACAGTGGCAGATGAGATACTGCTGATGTCTGTAGATGAGGTAAATTCTGTACTGTCACCGATCGCCTCACCATTGAAAGATTTAGCAAAGCGTTGAACTACAATATCGAACTCGCTAATTTCTAGTTGTCCGACTGGAGTGGAAGTCGTGGGAGTCACCGGATCTCCAGTTGCGGCTGCTGAGATTGGTGTTTTCGCAGAGCCATCCTGAAAGGCGGTTGCTGATTGGGAGTTTGAGACTGGAGCAGCTGGCTGAGCCATACTTACTCCAGTTGTATACTCGATCGCGGGAGCAGTGCCATTCGTATTATTGTTTTTCGTTTCAAGTGCGCTGCTATTAGCTGGAGCAATCTTAGCCACAGTCAAGGTTGCCTCGCGAACTTCCTTCGGCATCGCGGCTAATTCTAGCTGTACTTGTACTTCTTGTCCGAATGCCGAGAGAAAAGCAGCTTTGATATTTGGCACGTAAGCTTTAGCACGATCGCGCCAAGCTGGAGATTTCATGCCAATCCGAGCAATACCAGCTTCAAATTGAATTAATCGTCCCATTTGCTTGAGCAATGCTTGAGTCGAGTGCGGTTGCAAGCAAGCAAGTACCTGAAGCCAAACTTCCTCATTAGAAGAATTTGGAGTTTGGAATTCGGAATTCGGAAGTGAAGATTCTTGAGTGCTGGTAGTTGTTGGTTGTTGATTGGTAGTTGGTGGTTGGTAGTTGTTGGTTGTTGGCTGTTGGTTGTTGGCTGTTAGTTGGTGGTTAGAAAGTGGTGCGTGATGCGTGGTACGCTCAGGAATAGGGTGTGGGGTCTGGGGTGTGGGGTGTGGAGTTGAATTGCGAATTGCTCCCTCAGCTCCCTCAGCTCCCTCAGCTCTCTTGCCCCTGCTCCCTGCTCCCTGCTCCCTAAGTGAAGCAGATGGCAACAATCCCAATAAGCTGACTTCTAGCCATAAGCGGGGCTGGGTTGTATTTTTGATTTGGGCTTCACTTTTAGCTAAGTGCTGTTGTCCTACCAAGATATTAGAAATATCCCAAACTTTAGCTTGCGTGCAAAGCGCATCCCATGTTGCAGGAGTAACGGCGATGAGATCGTTACGGTTGGGCGCGGTTTTAGCCACAAGTAAATCACGATAGAAACCTGCCAAGTTTTGCAGCAGCGTTAACGGTTCCCTACCCCGATCCATAATTCGACGCACGGCATCGAGTAATGCTTCTGGTTGATTCTGTGCGATCGCTTGTAAAATTTCTAGCAAGTCTGGCTCGGCAACAGAACCGACTAAATCCCAAATTCGCTCTACAGTCACGACTCCAGCTAATAAGCTCAACTGATCGAGTAAACTTTCGGCATCCCGCAACCCCCCCTGGGCAAAGGATGCAACTAAATGTATGGCTTCTGGGGTAATATCAATGCTTTCTTTAGCTGCGATCGCGCTTAAATGCCCTATCATCGCGTCTAGCGGAATGCGGCGGAAATCAAACCTTTGGCAGCGCGAAATAATTGTTGGTAATACCCGTTGGGGATCGGTGGTAGCTAGGACAAATACGACGTGTGCTGGTGGTTCCTCTAAGGTTTTCAGCAGGGCATTAAACGCTGCCGTACTGAGCATGTGGCATTCGTCGATTGCGTACACTTTGTAACGACACTGGACGGGGGCAAATTGGGCGCGTTCGATCAGTTCTCTAACATTATCTACGCCCGTGTTACTAGCAGCATCGATTTCAATCACATCTAGAGTCGCACCTTTAGCAACTCCTTGACACACGACACAGACACCACAGGGTTGAGCTGTTGGTTTGTTGCTATTGAGGCAGTTCAGCGATTTTGCTAAAATCCGAGCGCTAGAGGTTTTTCCCGTCCCCCTCGGACCCGTAAATAAATAGGCAGGGGCGATTTTCTGTCGCTCGATCGCATGAGTTAATGTAGTCGCGATCGCCTCTTGACCTACCAAATCGGCAAAAGTCTGAGGGCGATATTTATGGTGTAGCGGCTCGTAAGACATTGATTTGAAACTCTTCCCTACCACTGGGTAAATAGTACTAATGCACTATTTAGAACCCCATCTATAGTATGGCAGAGGAAGTATATCTCCTAAAGAAACGAAATTATATTCTATTAAGCTGGACGATTAGAAATCGCGTCTATACAAGCAAAACCCGCAGCTGCGGGTTTTGTAAATCCTCGACTTTACTATTAGTTCGCCCAGGCGGACTTGATTTGTGTAGCTGCGCCTTTCATTCGCACTATTTTCCTACATCCCTCTCATCTGGCTTTGTTGAATCTGTTGTTGCATTTTTTCTAAGGTTTCGGCAGGTGCAAGACAAGTCAAACCCTTACAGACTAGACCAACACTGGAATCTGGTAAGTTATCTGCTTGGGTCAGTACGGCAGCAGGAAGATACTGTGTTAAAAATGTCTCAATTTGCTGTTGTGAAGTCCGAATCGTCGTACAGTGAGAATACCAATCAAAAGCAGTGAATAGACTGGGGCAAGCTTGTGGGTGTTGGTGCATGGCACTGCTAAAAGCCTGTAAACCTTGCTCGGCGCGATCGAGATAAGTTAGATCTTCCGTCAGTAGAGCTAACCGCACGAGATTGGCGATCGCTACTCCATTCGCCGCCGGAGTCGCATTATCCATATAGCTGCGTTCTCTAATAATTAACTCCTGACTCGCATCTTTAGCGGTATTGAAATAGCCTCCTAGTTCTACACTCCACAAAAGTTCATCAAACTCTGTTTGAACTGCGATCGCTTTTTCCAACCAATGTAGAGACGTTACATGTAACGTCTCCACATGTAACGTCTCTACAAGTGATGCCTGATGTAAATCCAACAATGCTTTGATAAATTGGGCGTAATCTTCCGACTGCGCCATCACAGCAGCTTTACCATCATAATTCAGCCGATGAAAACGCCCGTCTACCCACTGATTTTCTAAGATGAAGTTTGCTGCACGAACAGCCAAATCTAAATAATCATTTTGTTGGAATACGATAGCAGCTCTTGCTAAACCTGAAATCATCAAACTATTCCAGGCAACAATCATTTTGGTATCGGTGACAGCCGGAATTCTCCCCGCCCAAGTTTGAGTTTTTGCTTCTTGGTTATTTCTAGCAGGAGGGAAAATCTCTAATTCTTCAACTGTAGAACCGTAGCGCACTTGAAACAGTTTTTTCAAAGCTGATTCTACTGTCTCACTTAAAATACCAACTTGGCGGCGTTGTAAAACATTTTTGCCTTCAAAATTGCCTTGGGGAGTGACGGTAAATTCTGCCTGTATTGCAGTTAATTCTTCTGAAGTTAGGATATTCTCTAATTCGCTGTAACTCCAAACGTAAAACGCTCCTTCCTCTGGCTCTGCTTCTTCTGGATGTATAAAACTATCAGCATCTTGAGCGGCATAAAAATAGCCTTCAGGAGCCGTCATTTCTCGTTGCAACCATTTTACAGTCAGCGCGATCGCCCTTTCAAAAGCTGGTTCTTTGACTCCCGCACTCCACAAATTTGCTAAATACTCGACAATTTGCCCGTTATCGTAGAGCATCTTTTCAAAGTGGGGGACTGTCCAAGTCGGATCGACAGTGTAGCGATGGAAGCCACCCCCTACGTGGTCGTAAATTCCTCCCAAAGCTAAATCGATCCCACGCTGAGTACAAGATTCTGGGAGATTGTAGCGAAAATTATCTTTCCAGACGGGCAAGAAACGCCACCCCCGTAAAGCTAAGTCAGCATAAGGAATCATGGGAAATTTAGTTCCGTAGTCGCCACCTGTAATAATTCCCGTACTGGTTTCAATTCCTTGACGTAGTAATGCTGAATTTAAAGGCTGGGTATTGGGGAGAATAGCAGCTTGCTGGATAGCTTCGAGAATTGCTTCCTGGCGCGATCGCAGATCCTGTTTTTCGGTATCGTAATAACGGCGCAGCGCTTGCAGAACCTGTAAAAATCCTGGTCTACCGTATCGCGGTTCTAAGGGAAAATAAGTTCCACCATAAAATGGAACTAAATCTTCTGGCGCGAGAAAGATATTTAAAGGCCAACCCCCTTGACCAGTCATCATCTGCAAGGCTTGCATGTAGATACTGTCAATATCGGGACGTTCTTCTCGATCTACCTTAATTGGCAAAAAGTTAGCATTCAAGTATGCTGCCACGGCAAGATCGGAAAAAGCTTCTCCCTCCATGACCGTACACCAGTGACAGCTAGAATAACCAATCGACAGAAAGATTGGCTTATTTTCTGCTTTTGCCTTTGCCAAAGCCTCATCACACCAGAACCACCAATCAATCGGGTTTTCAGCGTGCTTGCGTAGATAAAGGCTTTGAGTTTGAGCCAGACGATTAGTCATGGTTAAATTGTGGTTGCCTTCACTGCCAGTCTATCGAAAAGGAGCGAGGAGTGAGGAGTGAGAGAAGGATAGATAGACAAGGTGACAAAAGAAACAAGGCGACAAGGGAGACAAGGCGGACAAGGGAGAAATTCGATCTAAAATCCAAAATTTAAAATTTCCCTCACTCCTCACTCCTCGCTCCTCACCCCTTCTTAAAAATTTAAAATTTCCCTCACTCCTCACTCCTCGCTCCTCACCCCTTCTTAATAGATAAAATGAAGAAAACTCACAACAGACTAACCGAATGATTCCTATTGTTATCGAACAATCTGGACGCGGGGAACGCGCTTTTGATATCTACTCTCGCTTGCTGCGGGAACGGATTATCTTTCTAGGACAAGCCATTGATTCTAACTTGGCTAATTTGATTGTCGCCCAGTTGTTGTATTTGGATGCTGAGGATGGCGAGAAAGACATATATCTCTATATCAACTCTCCTGGTGGCTCGGTGACAGCGGGAATGGGTATTTTTGATACGATGAAGCACATTCGCCCCGATGTTTGTACTATATGTACGGGATTAGCAGCCAGTATGGGGGCTTTTCTACTCAGTGCTGGTACGAAAGGAAAGCGCATGAGCCTGCCAAATTCGCGAATCATGATCCATCAACCTCTCGGTGGCGCGCAGGGACAAGCCACTGATATTGAAATTCAAGCTAAAGAAATCTTGTACCACAAGCGGAAGTTGAACGAGCATTTAGCCGAACATACAGGTCAACCGCTAGAAAGGATCGAGCAAGATACAGAGCGAGATTTCTTTATGTCGCCCCAAGAAGCGATGGATTATGGTTTGATCGATCAAGTTATCGACAAGAAAGCTGTTGGTAGACGACCGATGGCAGCGGTTGGCTAGATTGTTTTGTAGAAACGCGCAACTGCGCGTTTCTAGCTTACACCAATGCGATCGCGCTCGGTTTGCAAATAGTCCAAAAATCCCTGTAATTCCCGCTCGGTCAATTGATGCCGCTTATTCTTGCTATATTTTGCTTGCAGGTATTTAGGACCTTCTTTAGCATCCCATCCAAGTTCCTGTAGCTCTTTGACGGCTTGAGTTGTTTGACTATATAACTCCAAATAGCGATTGAAGTCCCGTGCTTGTAGGGCTGTTAACTCGTAGCGCGACCCTTTACCGTAGTTAGTTTCCAAACATTCGCGTTCGTCATTTGCCTTCAGCTTTGCTTCCTTCAGTTTGACCTCAATCTTTTGTAATTCCGTAGCTAAGTCCGCAGATGATTGAGTTTCTTCTCTTGTTGTATCATCTGCGATCGCTAGAGATTCATAATTAGAGGACAAATCTGCGCTTTCATAATTGTCTTTGGATAAAGGCGGTTTACTGCTACTAGCAGCGAATAAGTCAGCAGCAAAATCTCCGCCAAAAATATCTGTTTCCAGTGATGGTTCGGAATTGGTGGCTAACGATTTACTGTTGCCTCTACCACCAGTAGTGATGGAAGTCGATTTTTGTTCTTTTGTAAGGGGTTCTAATTCTGGCGTGTAGCTAAAATCTAACTGCGATTCAGTAGGAGTAGGAGGACTAGAAGAACTGCTGGGTTCAGATAGAGATGCAGCTGGTTGCGCCACGGGTATTTCTGGTGGCGTAGGTAATGCAGAAATTGTTTGATTTTTTGGGGCAATTGGGGCGAGAAAATTGTGGTTGAAACAAGCGATCGCTCTTTCTCTCGCCTTATCTTCTGCTGCTTCCAGCGTTTCTGCTGTTGCCATCCCAGTAGCACGAACAATACCATCAACCTGTACCGCTACCCGCACGACAAACTTACCCTGATAAATTGTCAATAACTCTGAAATTAAGCTTTTGTCATTTGTCATTTGTTATTCGTCATTCGTTGTTTGTCAGGAGCCAGGAGTCAGAATTCAGGAGCCAGAATGAGAAGAATATATCAAAATTCTCCCTTGTCTCCCTTGTCTCCCTTGTCTCCCTTGTCTCCCTTGTCTCCCTTGTCTCCCCCCTCTCCCTTGTCTCCCCCCTCTCCCTTGTCTCCCCCCTCTCCCTTGTCCCAAGACACTCTAGCCCCTAGCCCCTTTCCTATATGTCGCTTGTTTCCTAAAATAGAATGGGGATAGCCAATTTTAGTAGATGGCGTACTGCTTACTCAAATGTTACCGACTTTTTGAAGAGAGTGTAACAAAACTGAGTAAATGGTATTCCAACTCAATCGGGCAAATCCTACTGCATCACAAGTGTTACATCTTTTGACACTTCAATCCTCGTTATCTCACTGCCTAGCTGCGATTTACTTGTGGCTATATATCCGTTGGTGAGAGGCAACCGACTCGCACGCAGCATTACTACATCCGTTGTGTAGAGTATAGACCTTGATGATGCAACCCTCTCGCCTTTCCTAGTAACAAAGGTTATTTTGGGAGTTGGGTGAGATACTGCTGTTAGAAGTCCCAACTGTTTCACCCTACCAAAGCCAAAGTTGCGCCCAGTGGTAAAGATCTGGCTAATGGTAGAGATAAAAGGAAAAAGCGTATTTTCCACAGGCAGGAAGAGATAGCTAACTGCCTAACCCAGACAACAAGAAGTATGATATTTTGACCGGAGGTCGGCTCGCTACATGGAGTTTTCAATCGCTACACTACTAGGTAATTTCACAAGTGATAAATTAGTTGCAGCAAAAGCCCTAGAAAAAAAACTAGATTATCAAGACGAAAGTAGTATTCAAAGGTTATTTATTGCCCTAGACGTACTGGAAAAAATCGGTGTTTTGGTTAAGGAACACGGTAAGTATCGTCGGGTAAGAGAAGAAGGAACAATTGAGGCTAAACTTCGTTGTTCTAGTAAAGGCTTTTGCTTTGCAATTCAAGAAGCTGAGGGAGCAGAAGATATATACATTCGCGAAAGTCATCTAAGTAATGCTTGGAATGGCGATCGCGTTTTAGTGAAACTGACGAAAGAAGGTAGCCGTCGTCGCAGTCCCGAAGGCGAAGTCCAACTCATTTTAGAACGGGCAAATCAAAGTCTGTTAGCAAGAATCAAGCAAACAGATACTAATTTTAGAGCTGTTCCTCTAGACGATCGCCTCCTATTTGAAATCGAACTGCAACCCGACGATCACGACTTAGCACAAGCGATTGACTATTTAGTACATGTAGAAATCCTCCGCTATCCCATTGCCCAATATCCTCCTTTAGGCAGAGTGGTACAAGTTTTAGGCAGCGATGCCGAAGCCGCCTCAGATGTAGAGTTGGTGTCGTGCAAGCACAACCTACCCCGTGCCTTTTCCTCATCCGTGCTTGAAGCAGCGGTCGAATTACCAGCTCAAATTAGCCGCAAAGAATTCAAAACTAGAAGCGATCTGCGTCCGCTCCTCACCTTAAGTTTCCGAGAGTCAGCGGACGATACGACCTATGTTGAAAATGCTTTTACTTTGGAAAAAACGACGACGGGACAGTGGCAATTAGGCGTTCATACTGCCGATCTTGCCTACTTTATCGATCCAGATACGCCTTTAGATCGTGAAGGGTTGAAACGTTCCAGCAGCGTTTACCTGGGAGAAAAAATTCTGCCTTTATTCCCCGATGCGGTGGCGCAACGGAGTGCATTCGAGCCAGAAAGCGATCGCCGTGCCATTTCCGTTCTACTAACTTTGGATGCAGCAACCGGACAAATCGTGGAGTTTGAAATTCAACCGAGCGCGATCCAAGTTGATTACCAACTCGATGCTGAAGTTGTAGAGAATATTCTCAGCGATCGCAGTGCAGAACTAGGACTACCAGCCGCAGTGGTAGAAAAAGTAGGGCAGCTAGCAGTATTAAGCAAAGCCTTGCAAGAGCAAAGACAAGCTAGAGGTAGCTTTGCCCTCAATTTACCACCTCGTCAGTACTCCTACTACGACGAAGGCAGGTTAGGAGTTCTGACTCAAGGAGAACCCAAACTCTCCGAATTGGTCACTGAGTTGTTGTTATTAGCAAATCAAGTTGTTGCCGAGCATCTAAACGCTTTGGGCGTGCCTGCGATTTATCGCATTCAACCGCCTCCCGATGTCGAAGACGTGCAAGAAACAATCAAGCTAGCAGCTAACTTAGGAGTAGAGCTGGGCTTAGATCGAGAAGATGCCGTCCATGCAGGAGACTACCAAGAATTTACCGAGCAGTTTGCGCGATCGCCCCAAGCAGAACAAGTCTTGACTTATTTGTTACGGGATACGCTAAAGCCGAGTGCTTACAGCAGTAAATTCCAGCCATACTTTAGCTTAGCTCTACCTGGCTACACCCACTCTCACGCTCCCTTGCGGCGGTTTGCCGATCTAATCGTTCAGCGAGTTTTACATACAATATTCGAGCAAGGGCGCGATCGCCGGACTACACGGGCAAAAGACAGCATAAATTTACGTCATAGCTCCTCTCATGGCAAAATTGGCTGGAACGTCTTGCCTCCAGAAACGCAGCAGGAGCTAGAAGTTTATATTGCAGGTGCGATCGCGCAGTTGAACGAGCGAGACAAGGAAGTTCAGGAAGCCGAAGACGATTTAGTTGGGTTACAAAAAGCTCAACTGATGAAACAGCGCATCGGCGACGTGTTTGAAGGCATTATTACCGGAGTCCAGTCCTACGGCTTTTTCGTGGAAATAGAAGTCTCCGACACTAAAGGCAGAACGTTGCGAGTTGAAGGCTTAGTCCACGTCAGTTCTCTCAAAGATGACTGGTACGAGTATCGCGGCAGACAACAAGCTTTATTTGGGCGGAAAAACCGTGCTGCATATCGTTTAGGCGATCGCGTTTCCGTACAAGTCAAGAGCGTAGACTACTACCGCCAGCAAATCGACTTAGTGACAGTTAACGGCGATCGAATGCTTAGTGGCGATCGGCTAGAGGACACCTCACCCCTCGATAACGACTTGAGCGACGACTCAGATACGTATTTTGACGATGAGGAATAATCTACCGCTGATCCTGGGCGTCAGCGGGGCATCAGGATTAATTTATGCCGTCCGAGCGGTGAAATATCTCTTGGAGGCAGACTACGAGATCGAGCTAGTTGCCTCCAAATCAGCCTACATGGTTTGGCAGGCGGAACAAAATATTCGGATGCCTGTAGAACCCTTGCAACAAGAGCAATTTTGGCGACAGCAGGCAAGGGTAGAATCTCTAGGAAAACTCCGCTGCCATCCTTGGGGAGATGTAGGCGCTAACATTGCCAGCGGCTCGTTTCGTACGCTAGGCATGATAGTCATGCCTTGTAGTATGAGTACGGTAGCAAAGCTTGCCAATGGTTTGAGTTCCGACTTGCTCGAACGCGCTGCTGATGTCCAGTTGAAAGAAGGGCGCAAGCTGATTGTCGTGCCTAGAGAAACCCCCTTTAGTCTGATTCACCTCCGCAACCTCACCACGCTAGCAGAGGCAGGCGCTAGAATTGTGCCAGCAATCCCTGCTTGGTATCACAATCCAAAAACTGTCGAAGACTTAGTGGATTTTGTCGTTGCTCGTACCTTAGATCAACTCGATATCGACTGCATTCCAATCGAACGATGGCAAGGACGATAATAGGGAGTAGGTAGCAGGGAGTAGGGAATAGGGAAGTTAAAAATTAAAACTTAAAAGGAGCCAGTGTGTTGGGCGGCTCTGCCGACAGTCCCGCAACTGGCGTTCAAAATTAACTGCTTCCTTGTCTTCCTTGTCCCCTTGTCTTCCTTGTCCCCTTGTCTCCCCTCAAAATTATGGCTGCCATCCGCTTCTTTCTTTTATTGATATTACTGGGAGGTCTGACGGTACTGCTGGTGCAAAACTGGACACCAGTACTGTCTTTGGTATTTTTAGGCGGACAAACTCAGGCATTACCTTTGTCAATCTGGATTTTGTTTAGCGTTGCTGCTGGTGCAATAACCTCAATATTCATTGCCAGTTGTTTTCAAATCGCTAGCTATTTTGCCCAACCGAGAGCGAAAAAGCAGCGCCGTCGAGCCGCAAAAACTTCGACTCGGTTTGCTTCAGAAGAGAAAAATCCTAACAAAACGCCAGACCCTCCTAAAACAAATACCTACAGCTATACTGCTAGTTCTCCACGACCAACTCAACCATCCGTGCAAGAATCGGACGGATGGGACACTACAGCTAATGACGATTGGAACTTTACTGAAGATACAGAACCCGCCACGCAAGATCCCCCCGATCGCCAAGAGTATATCGATCGCGCTGTTGCGGACAGAAAACGCAGTAGCAACCTTGATGATGACTGGGATTACGTTCCTCAAGACACTCAGCGTCAACCCCAAGAGCGGCAAAAAAACTATGCTAGCGATGAGACCAATCGCCCAACTAGCAATGATACTAACGAACCTAATGAACCCAAAAGTAGCGATCGCTCTGCTTCAGTTTACTCCTATAGCGCTCGCGAACCAAAAAATTCAGGTATAGGTAGAACCGAATCAGTCTATGATGCCGAGTACCGCGTTCTTACCCCACCCTACAAACAACAAAATACGTCTTCGCCACCACCCAGTAACCGCCCTCAAAATAACGATGACGATGATTGGGGATTTGTGGATGACGAAGACTGGAAGGTGGATAACGAGGACGATTCGTCCCGTTCAGAAAAATAATTTAGCGCCAGACTTAGTTACGTCCGTGATGCGATCGCTACGCTCAAGTGCCTTCGCTTTAACCGCTCCCGCGATTCCTGTCTAACCCTGCCTTGCATAGCGGCTTCCTGCAATCGCATGAAAGCCAGAAAATCTTCTTGTCCGTAGTGATGTGACATCAGATAACGCAATTTCTCTTCAGCTTCCAATGTCAGATATCCAGTTTTAATTGCCTGGAGAGCTAGGTCGCGAATTTCAGCCATATTCAACTCCTCATGCACCACAATCGGGAAGCTTGCTTCCCATTTATCAATCCTAGACTTTACAAGTCTACATATAGTTTCGGTTAACTTAAAGAAAATTTTATACTATGTTGCGTTTTCTTATGGTAACTATACCAACATTATACTCTCAAAGCTTACTACTAAACTTCTTTGAGTAGTTGACTTTATAGTTACAGAGTAATAAAAATCGATAGTCGATCGGTAGTTAGTTGTCAGTGACTAGCAGCTAGTATCAGTGGCTTGAAGAATCTAGTTACCTGATACCTAGTCACTAGACACTTAAGTTGTCTCCTTTGCCCTCTTCTAACTGCCAGTTTGCCAACAACTGTTGTATTCTTAGCCGTTCGATATAAGGCCAACCGCCCGTAGTTTCAACGTCTTTTAGTAAAGCGTAAAGTGCTTGACGATTATCTGGCAAAGATTCTTGAAATAAACCATCCCGAATTTCCCGATGCAATTGCTCTAACTGTCGCAGTAAGGCTAAAAGAGCGAGATTATCTCCCCGACACTTATCGGCTAAACTCAAGACGATAATAGCAATTTGCTGTAACTCTGACTCTTCTAGCTGCCAATTCATGCTGTTTTGGAGGGGGTGAGGACTATTTGTACTGCGTCACTATAGCTCGAATTTGCTCGGCGACCATATCTGTTTGTTCTAACATTGCCAAATGTCCGCATTCAGGAATTTCGATCGCATTTTCGCCACAGGCTTGAAACAAGGGGTGAAAACTGGCAAGATGGCGGACGTATTTTGGTTCCATAATCTTGTCTTTGTCTCCTGCCAGAAAATAAACTGGTTGTTGGAGTTGTGACACGATCTGTGGTAAGCGATTAATTTCAGTCTCCGTAGTAGAGTCTAGAAGCGCTCCTAGAGCTGCTTCTGGATGAGCGATCGCTAGATCGACAATGCGCTGACGACCCCACGAGCGGGCGATCGCCTTGGCGACATTTGCCCGCGTCATCCATAAATCGACTAACGGTAATAAAGGCAACCAACGGGGACGAAGTTTCACCAACTGAGTCCCAACAGCGCGAAATTGCTCGAAAGATTCCTTCAGATAAATTCCGCCACCAGCATTCACGCAAATGACCCCCTGTACGGACTGGGGCATTTGCTGAGCCGTCCAGAGCGCGATCGTCCCGCCAAGGGAGTGACCGATCAACCAAGCGCTGGAAATGTTAAGTTCCTGCAATAAACATTTCAAATCGCGAGCATAAGCAGTGGGTGAATAGGGAGAATTATCTTCTTTTGTAGCATTGGAGCCATTTAACGCCAGAGCCCGAGTATCTGCTTCAGCCTTCTCTTGAGAAGAAATGGCGTGAGATTGACCAAAGCCACGCAAATCGTAAGATAAACATTGATAGTCTACTGCCAGCCTTTCAATCAGAGGTTGCCAGTAGGCACGGCTGAGGAGCCAACCGTGAACGAATACCAAAGCATGGGGAAAAGTCGTCGGTGCAGTCAACTCGTAAACGTGACGCACTCCCGCAATCTCTATGGTTGCCATGCTTCTATCCTAGCCTTAACGCTACCTCAGCAGTTGTAGAGTTTATCTTTACTTCTTTCTTTTGACAGGACGCTTGCCCTAGAAGTTTCCTTCTTGCCACTTGCCGCTTGCCTCTTACCCCTAATTCCTTTAAGGTGCTAAAGTTAAAAATGGCTGGTTATGAGTAAGCTAGTTGTACTTCAACTCTAATTCTGTGTCTCTCATACTAGGGCATTCATTTGACAACCAAACTGTCGCTTGAATCGGGTTGTGGGAAAGTAGACGTTAGAACTTGGGTAAGAACAGCGAAACTAGAAAAACTAGAAGTATCATACTAGTTCGTGTAGTCAATATCGTTTCTATCTCATAAATTGCATTGGCATGGGTTTTTGGAAAGGCTGGTTTAGCGGTTCTGAAACTGCTACCGGAACCAAGACAGCGCCAGTAGAGGAGGAAGCCGTCGAATCTATGGGCTTTTCTGCTCTAAATGGTGAAAGTATTGTTTTTAGCACCGATCGCAACATCGACCTTTACGAGTTGGAAGAACTTTGCGATGCTGTCGGTTGGGCGCGTCGTCCTCTCCGTAAGGTTAAAAAAGCGATTCAGCACAGCTTTCTCGTCGTGTCGATGTGGCAAGTACGAGGAACTCAGCGAAGGCTAATTGGATTTGCCCGTGCTACTTCAGATCATGCCTTCAACGCTACTATTTGGGATGTCGTCGTGCATCCTAGCTTTCAGGGAAAGGGGCTAGGTAAGGCATTGATGAAATACGCAATTAAAAAACTTCGTGCTGAGGACATCAGCAACATTACTCTGTTTGCCGACCCCCACGTGGTAGATTTTTATCGGGGTATGGGTTTTATGACCGATCCTGAAGGGATTAAGGGGATGTTTTGGTATCCCAATTAGCTAGGGAAGGGAGTAAGGAGCAGGGAGTAGGGAGTAGGGGAGAAAATTTTTTTCTTGCAACTGGCGCGAAATGTAGTGACTTTGACTAAGTGCTTGCATAAATCCAGGAGCCTCTGGTAAACTAGTAAAGTTGCAAAAACGCAAAAGGGTCGCTAACTCAACGGTAGAGTACTCGGCTTTTAACCGAATAGTTCTGGGTTCGAATCCCAGGCGACCCATATTTTTAACTCGATATGTTTGTTTAGCGTTCAAGTCACAGTAGACGCTGGACAAATTGGCTTTGGCTCCAAGGTAGCAATAAAGCGATCGTGGTGAAGATATCCCAGCACCTTACCTCATCTCTAAATCTAAGTCTCTAGTAATGATCTGAAATTTATCTTAAGATTAGCGTAATAAACACGCTTGTTCAAAGCAACTAGCTGATAACAAAACTAGGAGGACATTGTATGGCGCTCGTACCAATGCGGCTGATGTTGGATCACGCGGCAGAGAATGGATACGGCATTCCAGCTTTCAACGTGAATAACATGGAGCAGATCCAAGCAATCATGCAGGCTGCTAAAGAAACAGACAGCCCCGTGATTCTACAAGCCTCTCGTGGCGCTCGTAAGTATGCAGGTGAAAACTTCCTGCGTCACCTAATTTTGGCAGCAGTAGAAACTTATCCTTATATTCCTATTGCCATGCATCAAGATCATGGTAACGAGCCTGCTACTTGCTATTCAGCAATCAAGAACGGCTTTACCAGCGTCATGATGGATGGTTCTCTGGAAGCTGACGCTAAATCCCCAGCTAGCTATGAATACAATGTCAACGTTACCCGCGAAGTTGTAAAAGTAGCTCACGCTCTAGGCGTTAGTGTAGAAGGCGAACTCGGTTGCTTGGGTTCTTTAGAAACTGGCATGGGTGAAGCTGAAGACGGACATGGTTTTGAGGGTAAATTGTCCCAGGATCAATTGTTAACCGATCCAGATCAAGCAGTTGATTTCGTAGAGCAAACTCAAGTAGATGCTTTGGCAGTGGCAATTGGAACCAGCCACGGCGCTTACAAGTTTACCCGCAAGCCAACAGGCGAAATTTTGGCGATTAGCCGCATTGAAGAAATCCACCGTCGTTTGCCAAACACTCACTTGGTCATGCACGGTTCTTCCTCAGTACCCGAAGACTTGCTGGCTCTAATCAACCAGTACGGCGGAAAAATTCCCGAAACCTACGGCGTGCCAGTAGAAGAGATTCAAAAAGGAATCAAGAGTGGAGTACGGAAGGTAAATATCGATACCGACAACCGCTTGGCAATCACTGCTGCGGTACGGGAAGCTCTAGCTAAAGATGCTAAAGAATTTGACCCCCGCCACTTCCTGAAGCCTTCCATCAAGTACATGCAAAAAGTCTGTGCCGATCGCTATCAGCAATTTAGCGCTGCTGGCAACGCTAGCAAGATCAAGCAAATTTCTACCGATGATTTTGCTGCTAAGTATGCTAAAGGCGAATTAAACGCTATCACCAAAAAGACTGCAACCGTGTAATTCAACACAACGTTGCGAGACAAGCGTAGGGTGGGCATTGCCCACCTTACATTTTTGCTTATGCGATCGGTCGTTGATGCAATGACTAGTTAAACAAACACCCGATGCTGTAACGAAGGCATTTGACGACGGACTTGTTCGAGACGAACGGGATTAATTTCCGCGATCGCTACGCCTGGGCGATCGCCTGCATCGGCTAAAATAACTCCCCAAGGATCGATAACCATTGCATGTCCGTGAGACTGACGTAGGGCGTAATGTTTCCCTGTCTGCGCGGGGGCAAGAATATAACAAGTATTTTCAATTGCTCTAGCTTGTAACAAGATTTGCCAATGGTCTTTACCAGTGTATGCCGTAAAAGCCGCTGGGATAAACATCACATCGGCTCCCTTGTATGCTAAGTGGCGGTAGAGTTCGGGAAAGCGGACATCGTAGCAAATGGAAAGCCCTAGATGACCCAATTCTGTAGAGGGATAAACCACTGGTAACTGCGTTCCAGCTTGTACGGTACTGGATTCGTGGTAAGTATTGCCATCAGGTAAGTTGACATCAAATAAGTGTACCTTTTGATAGCAGGCGAGTTCTTCCCCACTTGGTCCAATCAGTAAGGCTGTATTATAAACTTTGCGCTCGTCAACTGGTACAGGAAACCCGCCACCGAGAATTGTTACTTGAAACCGTTGCGCGACAGTTCGGAGAAATTTTTCGCTTTTCGAGGCGATCGCTGCTGCTTGGGCAATTTTATCCTCTTCCCGTCCCAAATAGGAGAAGTTTTCCGGCAAGGTGACCAACTCCGCGCCTTGGCGGACGGCAAGTTCGATTAATTCTTCAGCCTGTACCAAATTTTTCTCTAGGTCAGGCACGCTAGTCATTTGAACGGCAGCAGCGAGATAAGACTTCATGTATATTCCGATAAGACAATCTGAAGTAGATTATTAAAAATATATCCTTCAATAGTGCCTTTCGCGTATCTCAGAAAAGTTCTGTTCTTCTCCTGTCCCCTGTCTTCTGCTAACGACAAAGCGCTATTAACCAACAACAGGTTAAGTCCGTGCTGTTTGAGTTTGTTGCTCCCAAAACTTATTAACTAGGATAACAAGGGAACTCAAGAATGTGCCGCTACCACTTTGAGAATTGGGTAGAGTGCTGTCGGCTTTCTATCTACAATAGCTTTGACATACTCCCCAGCATAGCAGGACGCGGCTTTAAACCGATTCTCTTGGTAACAGTGCAAAAGGCTGCTCGAACTTTGAAACAGCCTTTCTTTAAAGAGGAGATATTAACAGTGACTCCCAAGCCATCCCTCATAGTTGTGTTTTTGAGTCAGAGAGGGATTTTCTACTGGAACAACTTGATAGCGACTGGGACGAGGAGCAGCTAAAGTCACAGTATGAGTACATAGTTCTTCTTGATGGAAAACTGTAACTTCGATCGCATCTCCTGGTTGATAATCTCGCAGGCGATCGCTCAGATTATTTGCTGTTGCTTTTAAGCCATCAATTGCTAGTAATTCATCCCCAGGCTCGATTCCGGCTCGCTGCGCTGGTGCATCGATTTCCACAAATTTAATCGCGTCCTTGCCATTTTCTGCTTGCACTTTCATACCTATATAAGGCAAGAAGTCCTCATCTTCTGCGACTAATTTCAAACCAAAAGGTTCGAGATAACGATCGAAAGGTAACTCTTCCGTACCATCAACGTAGCGTTTAAAGAAATCATCTAAATTTGTTTCAGCCACAGATTCAATCACCTGTTTTAACTGTGCAGGAGTAAAACCAATTTCATCTTTGCCGAATTGCTCCCACATCTGACGCATAACATCATCTAACGATCGCCGATTTTGATGTTTCTCTCGGATCGATAAATCGAGTAAAAGCGAGACTAATTCCCCTTTTAGATAATAAGAAATTTGGGAATTGTTAGTATTACTATCGTAACGATACAACTTAATCCAAGCATCAAAACTTGACTCAGAAGCAGGTTGTACGAGTCGTCCAGGCGTAGTTTGTAGGCGAGTAATTTCCTTACTCAAATTCTTCAAATAAGTCTTATCGTTATAAATACCCGCCCGTAAAGGAATAGCCAAATCGTAATAACTAGTCGTCCCTTCAGAAAACCATAGCGATGGTGTGTAATTCTCGTTATCGTAATCAAAAACCTCTAACGCTTTCGGACGAATCCGCTTGACATTCCAGAGATGAAAAAATTCGTGGGCAACAAGTTGCATGAAGCGCTCGTACTTCTCGCGATCGCGAAATCCAAAGCGAGAATAAATCAACGAGCAAGCAAATTTATGCTCTAACCCGCCATTATTTTGCGATGCTAGATGCAACAAAAATATATATTTGTCGTAAGGTAAACCACCAAATAGTTCTGCTTCCACCTCGATAATCTTTTTAATATCGGGAATCATCTTGGCAGCATCGGCATTACCTTTACCCCAAATTGCCAGTTCGTGCGACTTACCCAGCACCTCAAACTGATGCGATTGGTGACAGCCAATTTCAAACGGACTGTCTACCAACGTATCAAAATCTGTGGCAGTAAACGTGTTAGTTTGCCCCGCTACTGCTGGTAGAGGAGTCGTGACGCGCCAATCCGATCTCGGTGGTGCGATCGCGACTTGGATCGGTTGCTGTTCTAGTCCTGGGAGGCGAAAGAAGATAGCCGCACCGTTAAAATAGCCGTGAGTCGCATTGAGGTGATTCGTCCGTACTGATAGCTCGTTAGCGTGGATGCGATAGCGTACAGTAATGTCAGGGCGATCGCCTGTTTCTACTTGCCAGTGATTTTTACTTAACTTCTGCCACGCTAAAGTCTGTTCCCCCGCGCTGGCAGAAAAATCTTGTAAGTGTTTGGCATATTCTCGCACCAAGTAAGAACCTGGTGTCCAAACTGGCATTTTTAAATCTACTACTGGCAATTTCCAACCGCTTAAATGCAAAACAACCTCAAACAGATGATTTTCTGGTTGAGGCATGGCAACTTGATAATGAATTGTTGGTGTAAAGCTAGAAATCTTACCAACTTGAGTTAATGTAGCTTCAGTCATCAATGGTAGTGAGTTGTTGGACTTAGGATAAATCTAACAACTCTTTAGTAATTGTTGGTTGATTGACAGTAGAGAGTGACTAGTGAGGAGTGGCTAGTGGAACTAGAATTGCTCCCCCCCTCTCCCTTGTCTCCCTTGTCTCCCCTTCTCCTGAAGCTCCTGAAGCCCCCTGCTCCCTCATAATGCAGGTCACTGCTTCAGCTGTTCCAATTGCCGCTCTACGTTTTCGATAATTTGATTGAGAGCGAGGAGAGATTGGTATCGTTCGCCATGTTCTTCAGCGTCGATGCTAGCTCGTTCTTGCAGTTGGCGCAACTTTTTCTGAAGCTGGTTGGCGATCGCCATTGCGTCGCGGCTTAAAGTATCTATTTGTTGTTGTTGATAAAACTCTAAGGCTTCTCCGCGCAAAACTTGTAAAGTTGCTTGTTCGCCGTTGCTACCTGGCATGACGCGCAGGCGCAATAATACTCGTTCGCCATGATAAAAACGCTCGATCTCTACCTGTTTTGCTTCCTTCGCTGGCGCAAGAGGCATGTGCGTCAATTCTTTCAGTTGCTCGATCGCGTCCTGAAACAGCTTTGCTGGAACCTCTGTTAGCACGCACTGCAAGTTTCCATCTTGGCTACACACGATCCGCCCTTGCTGTAGCGATTTACGCTCGAAATAAAGCCGTCCAATGCCTTTTTCTAAAACCCGTCCGAGTAATTCTCGTACGAGTTTCTTGGGAGGTAGAGTTTTGAGGGACTCGACTGAGTTAGTAGAGTAACTAGCTGGTACTTTAATCGCCGACAAACCTGATGGAGTTGGGTTTGCTGGAGATTTTTGCTGGGACTTTAGCGTTCCGATCCCGCCTAAACCAGATGATTTAGCAGCAGTTTGTTGAGATTGTGCCGATTTAATTCCACCTAAACCAGAATGTCTAACAGCAGATGGTTGGGATTGCGGTGTCTTAATTTCACCCAATCGAGAAGGTGTGGGTTGTGGCGTTTGTGGCTGAGAAGTCTTCCGGGCTGCAATATTTTCTCGCTCGTCAGCTAAAATAAGCGTCGGTTTGTCATTCGGGCTGAGTCCTGTTAGTCTGTCAGTTATAGGTTTAGCAGCAGACGCACCAGGATATCCAGCAGCAATGGAGTGCAGCTTATCTGAGCTTAAATCGTTGTTTTTTGAGCGATTTAAGTAGGCTGACATGAGCTGGCGGTGGTCTTCTGAGTCGAGCGCCTGGGGTACTAAAGTGTATTTTAAATATGCAGCGATCCGTTCGACGTATTCTATGGCAGCAGTATCGTCTAGATTTACCATTCCCAAAATCAGGTTTTGTCCCTCTACAGCTACAGGCAAAACTTGATGGTACAAGCAAGCTTCAAAAGGCAGCATTCTATCAATGAGGCTGTAGATTTGCTCGGTATTCAGTTGGAATCTACCGCTTGCTGGCTCATCATTTTGGGAAGAAGAATCTACCATAAAATTAGAATATTTTTCTGTATACTAAGTTCCAATATATTCGCGTTCAGTGAAAACACGCAACGGTTAAGCACTTTAGTTTACAGAGATTTGAATGGAGAAACGGAAATAAGAAGTCGAGGTAAAATTCCTCATGCTTGGCTGCGCATTTCTTGAGCTATCAAGTAGAGTTTACCCCATTCAGTCATAACCTGATGGCTCTTTAAATTCAAGGTTTTCGCAATTTCTTCATTATTCTGATTCGCTTTTTTCAACTGGACGATTTGTTGTTGAATTGGAGTTAATTGCCTTAAAAAGTCTTCCCACTGGTTTTGTGTCAGTCCCATGTTGTGTTCTATGAGGGAAGTCTCCAGCCATTCGCTCACGAGTTCCGGTTTATGTTTGAGTCCAAATACCCGTACGGCATGGTAGTTAATTTTCTCCCGCAAACGATAGATCTCTTTAACTGAGATGTTTAACTGAGCAGCGATCGCTTCTTGCGACTTACCTTGTAAGTAAAGCTGGAGCCATTGTGCGGCAGTAGTTCCCAGATTTTCTTCGAGATAGCTAGAAAATTCTTGTTTCACTAGCTGTCGCGCGGTTTGCTGTTCTTCTAAGCTTTGTTCTTCTTGATAGTCTGCGACTGCTTTGGGATCTAACAAGCTAAAGGAGTTATCGCTATCATCGCCTAGTATTTCTTCAGACAGCAGGCGTAATTTATTATTGACAGGAACTTGTGTGACTCCTCCCCGTGCCGTGCGGCGCAAATAATTGACAAAGCGATAGACCAATAAGGGTTGACTGCGGATCGGGCGCAAGCAATATTCTTCTAAACTAGCAAATAGCAGAGCGTTGCGTAATTTTAGGTCGTCCGTACACTCAGCAATCCAAGCTATTTGCTGTTGCATGTAGCGATCGCTTTGCAATAATTCTTGTAGTACTTCTTGCAATACTTCTGTAACTTGCCGCTGGCGATCGCGACTCATTGATACGAGCGTGCGGATTTTATTGCGCAACAACTCCAAACTACAAAGCCTTGTCATCAATTGACGATAGGCGCGCTCTGGTGGCATTCCTAAATAACGTTGCTTGAAGATGCGAAAGCGATATTCCATCGCTTGTTTGGCGATCGCTTGTTCGTTGGTATTAAGTTGTTCCCAATCTTCGATCGCGTTGCCGACTAACCAACGAATGATACTCTCTCTCGTGGCATCGCTTTGTTCTGGACATTCAGTGCCTAGATGCGATCGCCAACTTTGTATCAGGTCTGTTGCCAACTTACTCATGAGATGGCACTCCTCCAATCCCTGCTTTACAGTTTGCATAACAACCTGCATTCTTCCTACCTACTACCTTTTGGAGCTGCTTGGGTTGGCAGTACGTGGTGTTTCAGGTCGTAATGATGAAACTTTCATCTCTTTTTATTCAGCAATCTTACCGACGCTGTGACTAATAGAGTGAGTTCCTAGCCAGAGAGGCATCAAACTTTACATTTGGAAGTCTTGTCAACGTTCTCCCCATGCGTGTCATGACCCTAGCTAGCCTGTCATCAGTACGAACTTCCACCCATATACTGTGAGTAGCGGTTCATTTACCCAATGGACACTTATGAACCTCTATTTATTTCTCAAGTCTCAGTACAAATATCGTGCAATAATTTATATTAATTTACATTTGCTCTCAATGGTAGGATATTTTTTAGAAATGATTGGATAAATCACTAATATAATATCAAGTAACGATGCATTAAACATACTAATTTGTCAAGATTCAATGTTGAATTTTGTCTTAAATCATCTCTTTTTCGTCTAGCTCGAAAAAATTCTGTATTTTTAACTACAGCAGAAATATTTTTGATGTATCGTTTTAGTAAAGCCGCGAAATGTTTTAGAAGGAGATTTTAGAAGGGCGATCCGAAGGATCTTATGAGTCAGTTAGTGTCTGAGTTTCATGCTCAAAAAGGAGAGATATTTTAGCTAGTAATTGCTAGATAACTGACTATTGCTCGATCGAGATTGACAAATAACTCGCAAGCGATTCTGTTGCTCTAATAGTGAATCGTTTCCAAAAAATACAGTATATGATGAAGATTGCTATATTTTCGCCAGCTATTTTAAGAAGTATCTAGCTCTATTATTGCTCCAATATGCAAGCCGAAGTTCATGCGATCGATCATCCATTAATCCAACACAAATTGACGCTGATGCGGAAAGCCGAAACTAGTACGGCAAAATTTCGCACGTTGTTAAAAGAAATCAGCTTGTTACTAGCTTACGAAGTAACGCGGGATCTACCGCTCAAAACCGAACAGATCGATACACCAATTGCCTCTACAAACGCGCCAATGCTAGCTCCCGATAAAAAGCTAGTGATAGTATCGATTTTACGGGCAGGGCAAGGAATTTTGGATGGAATGTTGGAGTTGATGCCCTCCGCACGAGTAGGACACATAGGCTTATATCGCGATCCTAAAACTTTAACAGCGATTGAGTATTATTTCAAAGTTCCCGATGAAGTGGAAAAACGAGATGTCTTAATTGTCGATCCAATGCTGGCAACCGGAAATTCAGCTATAGCCGCCGTGGATCGCCTCAAGGCTATTAACCCTAACTCTTTAAAATTTGTCTGTTTGCTAGCTGCGCCTGAAGGAATCAAACATTTCCACTCTCAACATCCTGATGTACCAATTTATACTGCGGCAATTGACGATCGCTTAGACGAACATGGTTATATCGTTCCTGGCTTGGGAGATGCAGGCGATCGCTTATTTGGCACGAGATGAAGTGTAGAGACGTTACATGTAACGTCTCTACACTGGTTGCTACTCACTTTTTTCCTTGAGATAGGGAAGACCTAAAGCAGATGGGGGAGAAGATTTTCCGGCTAAGCCGACTAGGGCGAGAAGGGCGATCGCGTAAGGTAGCATGACCAAAAATTGATAGGGAATATTAACACCCAGAGCTTGAATGCGAAGTTGGAGAGCTTCGGTAGCGCCAAATAGCAAGCAAGCCAAAGTAGTACCAATGGGATGCCATTTACCAAAAATTAGGGCGGCGATTGCAATAAAACCTTTACCGGCACTCATCCCCTCAGCAAAAAACTTGACCTGTACCAAACTTAAGTATGCTCCTCCCAACCCCGCCAAACAACCGCTGAGAATGACGCTGAAATAACGCACCAGTTGTACGGAAACTCCAGCTGTATCCGCAGCACGGGGATATTCCCCTACAGCACGCAGGGTTAAGCCAGGATGAGTGTAGAACAATAAGTAATTCGTAAATACAACCAGAAAAATAAGCAAATATACTAGAATATTTTGCGCGAATAATAGAGAACCAATTATGGGAATATTGACTAACCCAGGAATGGCGATCGCCTCAATACCTGGTAATTTCTGCGCACCACCGCTAAAGATCAGCCGCGCCAGAAAAGATGTCAAGCCAGCAGCAACTAAATTAATTGCCAACCCAGAAACTAACTGATCGACACGCCAAGACACGCTCAGTAGGGCGTGCAGTAGCCCTACCATACCTCCAGCTAGAATAGCCGCTAATACGCCCAGCCAAACGTTGTTACTGTAAAATGTTGCAGCCGCGCTAGCAAAAGCACCAGTAAGCAACATACCTTCTAAGCCAATGTTTAATACGCCAGATCTCTCTGAATAAAGACCCCCTAAAGCTGCAAACGCTAGCGGTACGGCAAGACGCACGCTAGCAGCTAGATAATCGGCAAAGAAAGATTCATTAGTCATTTGCTATCAGTTGTCATTTGGGAATAGCTAATTTTGACTTTTAACTTTTAACTTCTGACTTATTCCTTGCCAATTATCTGCTGAAGAATCGAGAAGTTTAGCTTTGTTCGATCGCGCCACAGGCAAGCCGACCGCCGCCCGATTGTGCTGCCGTGCCTCCAGATATCATTAAATCGGGTAATTGGTGAACGATGATAGCGCTGCTATCTTCATCAAATAGAGAGACAGGGCTTTCGTAAAGGGTAATACGACTTGTAGCAGTTATCAGTCTGCCCTCACCTTTTTGATTAATATCTATATTTGGTAAATCTCCTAAATGATAAGGGTGGTTTTCTTGAACAGGTAAGGAGCTACCGAATGGTCCTGGGTCGAAATGTCCGCCAGCAGTACTAAATCGGGGTTCTGCTCCTTCATCACAAATAGCTTTTTCGTGGAAGTGAATGCCGTGTAATCCCGGCGTGAGAACGCTAGGATCTCCTTTAAGAGAAAGATCGACAAGAGTAACTCCATTACTAATTTGTCGTAGCTTTAATTCTCCAGCAATATCGGGACCGAAGATGGTTGCTTTAGCAGTAATGGGGCGAGAATCCTGAGCAAAACTTCCTTTAGAGGCAATGGCGAGGACAAACATTGACACAGCCATCGCGATTAGTACAACCCTAAATCCGAATTTTCTCATATAAATTAGATCTCAAAACAGCACGAAGGAAGCTGCTGAAGGCGAGTTTCAACAGCTATGGCAGATTTTTAGCGATCGCAAAAAGTCAATCGAATTTGAGAAACTCGATACTTTAAAAAGTACTACAAGGCTGGTACGAGTTTTTACGAAGATTTTTTGAAGATTGTCAGCAAATTTAGATAAGCAAGTTAGATATTGAACTCTGCCGATCTGACCAACAGAAAACAGGAGAGTCGCGATCGCCACTCTCCTGTTCCAAAACATTGCTGTTTTAAACTTGACACTATTTCATCAAATAACTAGCGGTTAGAACCACGAGGAGCAGTAAAGGCATCCCAAGCGGCTTTAGCTGCATCTGCCAGCCGATCGCCAAATTCGTGTATTTCTCTGGCAATCGATTCCCAGTTCTTCTCGGCTTCTTGCTTAAGGTGTTCGTAGGAGTTTTCTAGGCGATCTCTTTCGATCAAAGGCTGATTCCGTTCTACAAACTCCCTTGCCTTACGTACAGCTTCTATATACGTTTCGCGAGTGAAAGAACCGGCAGATTGTGCCTCTAGTTGAGCGCGGGTTCTAATTGCTTCAATCAAGGCTTTTGTTTCGTTTTTAATTTCATCGCTTTCCCCAGGCATTTGCTCGTCAACAAGAGCGCTGCTATCTTGGGGAATGATTTCGATTTTCACGGAGTTGTCTTCTTGATTGCCAATTTCATTAGTCATGGTTCGATCTCCTAAATGAGTAACTAGCGATCTTTTGCTTGCTTTAACTGATGACTACTGACCGAAGGAAAACTTAGTAGACTGCGGTAACTCTCTTTCCAATTTTAAAAGTTGCTCGATCCGCGCCTCAGTTGATGGGTGGCTGGAAAACAATCCACTCATGAATTGTCCTGAAAAAGCATTAACAATCAGTAGCGGTTCAAAAGCAGGATTACCCACCATCGGTGCCTGTCTAGCAGCACTTTCCAACCGCTGTAGCGCTCTTGCCAAAGCCCGAGGATTGCCAGTCATCCGTGCCGAACCAGCATCAGCCGAGAATTCGCGCGTCCGCGAAATAGCGAGTTGAATAATTGTTGCTGCAACAGGCGCAAGTACAACTGTCAGTAAGATTCCAATCGGGTTGGCACCACCGCGATTATCTCTAGATGTTGGTGCAGAGAACCATAAACCATAGCTAGCCATTTGAGCTAAGAAAGAAATTGCCCCTGCGATCGTCGCTGCAACTGCTTGCGTCAAGGTATCTCGATTTGCGACGTGAGTTAATTCGTGAGCAATGACACCTTCTAATTCATCTTCTGGCAATAATTCTAAAATTCCTTCCGTTACAGCAACAGCTGCGTGTTCGGGGTCCCGTCCAGTTGCAAAAGCATTCGCTGCCCGCGAGGGAATGAGGTACAGTGCAGGCATCGGCAATTGAGCGCGATCGCACAACCGTTTTACCATTTGATATAGTCCTGGTGCTTGCTGGGGACTAATCGGTCGGGCGCGATAAGCTGCCAGTGCGATCTTATCTGACTGATACCAAGATACTAGGTTAGTAATTGCAGCAATGGCAATACCAGTTATAACACCAGCGCTACCACCAAGAATCCAGTAGCTGATTGCAATTAATAAACCACTTAATAAACCTAGCAGTGCAACTGTTCTGAACTGATTCTGCATATATTTTCTCCTTGTAATGCTGTTATTAACGCTGAATTTGTATAGCAACAACATTACTCAAAGCGCACTCTAATTGTATCGACCTTGATTCAGATTTAGGAGGCAGATAACCTCCCCCTTGAGTACGGATCTACTCACCTTTATGAGGGGTGAGAGAACATTGTTGTGTCATGCCACAATTTTTTCTCAAGGAAATTACTTAATTGCTACTATCTATACAGATTTTGAATCTATCGGTAGTAATAAATATGAAGACCGATCGAGAATCAAACGTTAAAAAACAGTATTTTAAGAATATCTGATAACTAGAATACAAAAATATTGGTATTCATAACTGTTGCGTTCCAGAACTACTGACTACGCTCGCTGTAGTAGCGAGCGATCGTTTGTAGATGACAGATAATTTTATAGTAAGGTGAGCCATGCCCATCTTACTACCAACTACTCATGATTATGAGTTGGAAAGATTTAATCCAACTGTTAGCACTGCAACAGCCAGCAATTCGCAATCCGATCGCGATTAGTTTTGGTGCGAGCGCTGGAGCTTTGAGCCGCTATTATCTGACTTCATGGTTTGTGCAACGCTTCGGTAGGTTTTTTAGGTTCCTACACCACCTTTTCCACCTATGGCTTAGATACGGTAACATTAGCAAGAAACCATCAAATTGCAACTGCTAGCCTCTATTGGTTAGAAAGTTATCAGTTGACAGTGGAACCAGTGGCTGGATTCTTTTCTAGTCACTAGTCACCAGTCACTAGCCACTCACTCCTTACTACTCACTACTCACTTCCCAATGACCAATAACAAATTACTCAGAATTCTAGAACCGGAAGTGATGGACTCTTGGGAAGAAGCAGTTGAATACGATGCGATGGATTTCGTAGAAGTCAACACTGCTTTTGCTCAAACCGCAAGTGAGTTATGTCGGATGGACACAGCTAAAGTTCTCGATGCGGGGACTGGTACAGCTCGAATTCCAATTATTCTCAGTCAAATGCATCCTCATTGGCAAATATGGGGAATTGACTTGGCAGAAAATATGTTGAAATTAGGTTTTCAGAGCGTCAAAGCCGCAGGCTTGCAAGAGCGAATTAGTTTGGAAATAGTAGATGCTAAGCGCCTACCTTACCCTGACGATTACTTCGATCTAATCATTTCTAACAGCCTCGTTCATCACTTACCGAACCCCTTGCCTTTTTTGCAAGAACTCAAACGAGTATTGCAACCCAAAGGAGCCATTTGTATTAGAGATTTAATTCGTCCAAGTGATGCGGCGACTATAGATCGGTTAGTTGAAGGAATTGGTACGGAATACAGCGATCGCCAGAAAGATTTATTTCGCGATTCTTTGCACGCAGCTTTTACAATTGATGAGGTCGAACAACTCGTCACTCAAGCCGAAATTCCGGGTGTGAGGATTTATCAATCAAGCGATCGTCATTGGACTGTAGAGAGACTTTGGAATGGGGATTAGGTTGTTTTGGGACAAGGGGGAACTCGGGGATCCCACGACCGAAGGGAGTGGGGATTAGGGGGCGAAGGGAGACAAGGGGGACAAGGAAGCAGGGGAGCAGGGGAGCAGAGGGGCTTAAGGTGCAACTACCAACTACCAACTACCAATTCCCTACACCCTTTCTTCACGCACCACGCACTACTCTTTACTGATAACTGATAACTGAAAAAGTGGATATTTACAAATCTGCAATTAGACCGTTTCTATTTGATGGCATTAAAGCCGATCCTGAGTGGATGCACGATCGCGTCATTCATTCTTTAGATTGGCTGGATCGAAATCGCGCGCGTCCTGGTGTGAAACAGATTTTAGAACAACTGCAAAAATCTACAGGTTTGCAAGACAAGCGATTGCAACAGCAACTTTGGGGAATCGACTTTCCTAATCCTTTGGGATTAGCTGCTGGGTTTGATAAGGATGGGGTAGCGGCTCATATTTGGTCGAATTTTGGTTTTGGCTTTGCCGAAATGGGGACGGTGACATTTCATCCTCAACCAGGAAATCCTCGTCCGCGTCTATTTCGATTGCCTCAAGACTTTGCCGTTCTCAATCGCATGGGTTTTAATAATCATGGCGCAGAGGTGATGGCGCAACGGTTAGCTGAGAACAATAACTCTCCTACTTTTAGACCAATACCTTTAGGCATTAACTTAGGCAAATCAAAAATTACTCCCTTAGAATCAGCCGCAGCCGACTATCTCAACAGTTTTCGGTTGTTGAAAGCCTGGGGTGACTATTTTGTGGTGAACGTTTCATCTCCAAACACTCCAGGGTTGCGATCGCTCCAAGACGCAGCTCAGTTAGGCTTAATTTTAGATGCCTTGCAACAGGAAAATCAGGGAAGAAAACCAATTTTAGTGAAAATCGCTCCCGATTTAGAGTGGGAAGCGATCGTCAATATTCTTGACATTGCCCAAACTTATCAATTGGCTGGAATTATTGCCACCAACACCACAATCCGCCGGGATGGATTAAAAACGCAGATAATTGCTAAAACTGGCAAATCAATTGTCGAAGAAGCTGGAGGAATCAGCGGTTTACCCGTACGCGATCGCTCTACAGAAATTATTCGGTTTATCTACCAACAAACTCAAGGACAGTTACCAATTATTGGTGTTGGAGGAATTTTTACGGCTGAAGATGCTTGGGAAAAAATTATCGCTGGTGCTAGCCTAATCCAGGTTTACACTAGCTGGATTTACGAAGGAATCGGTATAGTCAACCACATCCTCGCGGGATTGCTGCAAAAAATGGCAAAACACGATTTAAACTCTATTTCCGAGGCTAGAGGAAGTCAGTTATCAGCTCGTCGAGGCAGCGACTAGTGGCTGGTGACTAGTGATTAGATGAAGAATTCTACTACTAGCCACCAGCCACCAACCACTCGCTAAATTCGATAAAACTCCTTAGTTTCAGCCGAAAATCCCCAAGAAATGCCATCAGGATCGCGACTGCGAGTCCACTCAGGAAAATCTGGATCGTCTCGCCGCTTATACACAGTGCTGGAATAGACATTCAGCCGCTTAGCCAGTTCTGACTGGATCAGGGTTTGGGGTAAAGGTTGATTTTGGTTGTGGGATATTGATTGTTCTGTAGCTACTGCGATGTCGTCCGGCTGTGGCAATTGTATGGAGGTTGCGCTTTCTGGAGCATTAGGAGTAGGAGAAAAAGCTGAGACAGTTTCTAACGGAAGCGATTCGGCTTGCTTAACTGACTGTGAGGCAATTTGCTGAGCATTCTGAGCTTTTTCTTTTGCTGGCTCTAACTCCTTAAGCGGTTCGCTCTTGTCCAGCATACTGCCTAAAGTGCTGGAGGTGATAAAGTAATAGACTGTCCCTAAGTCTTTATATTCCTGTCGCTGAGCGCCAAATTCGGCTGCTTTACTATCTAAATAGTATTTAGCTGTAGCAGCAGACAAATTTGCCTTGATTGCTAAATCTAATGGTGCGATCCGACCTTGATTAGCTTGAATAACTTGCAAAAAAATGGGATTAACTTGCCGACTCCATTGTTGCCACTGATAGTACTGCCATACTTTATAACCAATACTAAAGATTGCTAGCCCCAGCAGTAAAGGCCAAGTTGTAAAGAAGATGACGATCGCGAATGCTATCGGCAACAGCAAAATCAGAAAACCATCGACACCTCTTTCTAAAGATTTTTCTTTCATTGCAATTTTGGCAAAAAGATCCACTTGTTGGCAAATTAATCATAAACTTGGCAAAAGTAGAGCGCAATTTTTGTAACTCTTAACAATTGCGATCGCCTTGGGCTTTTTTGCCAACGGCAAAATTAGCAACTATCTATAGGGTGATTTTATAGATATAAAGGCGTTTCCCGCAACATCTCTACATCTGTCAAACCTAGTAACGTGACTTCCCAAACAAGTCGAGGCTGGGCATAACAGAGTAAGTAACGCCTAGTTGTCTCCAGTTTTTCCAAGGGAAAGTGCTGCATTTCTCTAGCCAAAAACTTTTGCCAGTAGCAATACTGAAGATAGTCTACCAACCAAATTTGAGTTTCTAAATCCAGAGTGCGATCGATTTGACGCGCAAGATCTAGAGCTTCATGGCAAGATGGAGAAATCTGCTGAAGTTTTGCCAGTAATTCAGCCGGAATTCCCTCTAGCTTTTGCCAAGCCGCGATCGCTGCCCCTGGGCTGCCCTGCGCTAGTGCCAAAATAGCTGGTTGGCTCAAAATATGCGCGTAGCCGACTTGTTGTAGTACTTGAGCTAAAGACTGAGAGTCCAAGCGATAAAAAGGAATGCGCTGACATCTCGATACCAGTGTTGGCAATAACGATGCAGTAGAGGGAGCGATCAACACAATTGTCGCCTGTCCTGGCTCTTCCAGGGTTTTTAATAGCGCATTTGCCGCTGCCTCTGTCATGGATTCGGCTGACTCGATCGCGACTACAGCACGAGGTGCTTCCAGAGGTGGACGACTGAGAAATTGCTCGATATGGCGAATTTGTTCGATGCGGATAACTGGTGCTGCTTTGCGTTTTTCTTCAGGCTGAGGCGGTTCGATCCACAAAACATCAGGGTGATTGCCCAACTGCAAGCGCTGGCGCACTTGTTGCTGCTTGGAATCTGGAATTTGAGAGCAGAATAATTGTTCTACAAAGTATTTGGCTGCCATGCATCTTCCCACGCCCTCCGGTCCCGCAAATAAATAAGCTGGAGCAACGCGATTTTGCGCGATCGCTTGAGTCAATAATTCTACTGCTTGATGCTGTCCTATGAGTTGGGCAAAAGAAGCGGTCATGGAGAAGTTGTAAGTCGTGAGTCGTAGGAGCGGGTTTAGCGAATAGTTCGACAACTGAGGCAGTAAATCTTGGGTCAAAACCCGCCCTTATAGAAGTCGTAAGGGTAGTTTTAGCAAATAGCTCGACAACTGAGGCAGTAAATCTTGGGTCAAAACCTGCCCGTACAGAAGTCGCAAATCGGAAGCATCTAGCCACCAGCCACCAGTCACTAGTCACTGATAACTGTCAACACCTGCCAGACGATCTTGGGATGGTAGAAGCTAAGTGGCGATTTGAGCATTTGCCCTACCTCCAACACTAAGGCATGTAGTTCTGGTCTAGAACTCGTACCTTTCATCAACTGCCGATTATACCAACGCATGAACTTGCCTAGCTTGCCTGACGATGATTTATTTGAATTGTTAGTTGGGTGCTGCTCCGTTTTGGGAAAGCCTAAGTCTTGAGTCGTTGCTATAGTCCAAGCTAAAGCAGTCGTTTTAGCTAGACGTTTTTGAAAGTCTGAGGTATCTAAATCTAAAGCATTTACATGAGAGCCATATCCTTGCTTTATCCAGTCGCGTAATGCGATCGCTCCCATAGCGCTGACTGTCATCCCCTGCCCGTAAATCGGACACAGGGCGCAAACTGCATCGCCTAAAGCAACAAAACCTTGCGGTAGCCTAATTTTTTCGTAGTGGTACAGTCTGTTAGCAGTCGCACGATGAGCGTAGGTAGGTGACACAGGCTCGGCAGATGCGATCGCCTCGTAAAATCTCTGACTGGGTAGACTGCGGGCAAATGCTAAAAAGCCTTCATCGTCCAATGGCGGAAAATCTTTGCTGTAGCCGCCTAGTGTAGCAATCCATTCTCCTCCCTCGATTCTGGCTAAATATCCCAATCGTGTATTCTCTGGTGGAGATTGGGATATTAACATAATTTTCCAATCTGCATCAAATCCTACCGGAGCGCGGTAGCGGCGCGTTGCATAACCGAGAAATGGATTGACGACGGTTTCATCTGGTGGGGTAAATCCCGCGCTTTCTAGCCATTGTGGTGCTTGGGAACGACGACCGCTAGCATCGACAATTAATGTAGCGACTAGTTCGCTCTCTGTGACTTCACTCACGGGACGTAGGCGAATACCTGTAACGCGATCGCCATGAGAATCGCGCACCAAACCCGTTGCGCGATGTTTGGCAATAATTTCAATATTAGGTATCTCTAAAATACGCCGTCTAATTGCCCACTCTAGCAGCGGACGACTGCAAGTGCAGGAAATGATTTCTGAGGCGGATGTCGTGTTGGCACTCCAGTTACTGTAGGTAAAGTGATGAAACTCCCGCAACCAATCAATTGATAGTGCGCCAGCAGTAGAGAGTTCAGCACCGATTCCCGGAAAAAGTTCTTCTAATATTCTGTACCCTTTGGCAAACAAAACGTGAGGTTGTACTGATTGGGGTACGCCTTTTCTAGATTGAGGCTGGCTGGGTAGCATATCTGTATCGACGATCGCGACAGTCGCAAAATAATCTGCTAGTACCCGTGCAGCCAGCATACCAGCAATGCTCCCTCCTATGACAACAGCACGATCTTGTCCGTGTCTCCGTTTTGAGTTCATTGTTGCAGTATTTCAGCTAAGTTTTGGCGCAAAATCGTCTGAATCTGTTGACGAACTTCGCTTTCACTCAAACTAGCATCAACTCGTACAATGCGGTGCGGATCTTGTCGAGCTAATTCTAAATATCCCTGTTGAACGCGACGATGAAAGGCGATCGCCTCTTGTTCGATGCGGTCGTTGCTTCCCCGTCCTTTAGTTCTGGATAAACCGACTTCTACATCGAGATCTAACCAAATTGTTAAGTCGCTTTCCAGACCAGCAGTTGCGATCGCGTTGAGTTGATGGATTAAATTTAAATCTAAACCGCGACCGTAACCTTGATAAGCAATCGTGGAATCGGTATAGCGATCGCACAGAATAATTGTGCCAGAGGCAATCGCCACCTTGAGCGTTTCTTCTACATGCTGAGCGCGATCGGCGGCGTACAATAACAATTCAGTCGTGCTGAGTATGGGTGCTTCACCTCTAGATTCCAGCAGCAAGGAGCGCAGTTCTGCCCCTAATTGAGTCCCCCCAGGTTCCCTCGTTACAATGACATCTCGTTTAGGAATCGCAGAGCTGAAAAGCTCCTGAAGCCAGGATTGTGTGGCTTGAATTTGTGTTGTCTTGCCACTACCTTCAACACCTTCAAATACAATCAGTTTGCCTGGTGAGTTCAACTTCGTTCTTTATCAGTTATTAGTTATCAGGGGTAAGGGAGCAGGGAGTAGGGAGCAGGTGGCAAAATTATTTGTTGGCAATAACAGCTTTGAGACTGCGGCAAAATTCGGCGATCGCAGCGAGTCCTTGCTCTGGTGTCCCTTCAGCTAGACGCTTCACTACGGCACTACCCACAATGACTGCATCTGCACCCCACTGTTTTACTTGTGCTGCGTGTTCTGGCTGAGAAATGCCGAAGCCAATTCCGATTGGCTTATCGCTCATCTGCCGAATTTGTTGTAACAAGTCCTGCGCTCGTGCTTCTAATCCAGTTCTGATCCCAGTTACGCCAGTCACGCTCACTAAATAAATAAATCCTTGGGAATGCCGTGCGATCGCCTCAATTCGTTCTGGCGAGCTGGTAGGAGCCACTAGTAGTATAACTTCTACCCCATATTGGGTTGCCACCTGCAAGACGTATTCCGCCTCTTCTAGAGGCAGATCTGGTATGACTAACCCTGCGACCCCGGCTTGAGAGATCTGTTGAAAGAACGGCTCGATCCCTCGGTATAAAATCGGGTTGTAGTAAGTAAATAAAACAATTGGCGATCGCAAATCTGACTTGACAGCCGCGACTATCTCCAAGACTTGCTCTAACTTTGTTCCCCGTTGCAAAGCGCGGGTAGCTGCTGCTTGGATCGTCGGTCCATCAGCCAGTGGATCGGAGTAAGGAACGCCCAATTCGATAATATCTGCACCAGCCGCATCCAAAACCCGTAGTGCCTCAGCGGTCGTTGCTAAGTCAGGATCGCCTGCTGTAATAAATGGGATCAAGGCACACTCATGGCGATCGCGCAAAGACTTAAAACACTCGGAAATAGCAGTCATAAATTAGGGGTTACGAATTAATCTTTTCTTCTTTTTCCAGTTCGGCTTGCAGCTTTTCCAGTTCTTCCGGTGAGAGTTCGTCTAACTTTTTTTGCCAGAAAGCTTCTTCATAGGCACTTCGCTGCTGGTGATAGGTCATCTTCTTCCCCATCACGCGAAAGATATAGCTTAGCAGCCATCCAATCAAACCACCTACTAATAATAGCTGGCTCCAGATCCCAGCTTCTAGATTATCTAAGCCAGCAACTTTTAAAGCAACGTATGCTAAGCCTCCAGCAGCAAAGACTCCTAGAGTCACTCCTATCGCGTCAATTCGTCGCATTGCAACTGTGTCAACCACTCCTATGTAATTCTTTACCTATGTCTGAATTTGGCGGCGCTTGGGTCGAAAGTTGAGGAAGGGCGATAAAACCAATAAACCTGGGAAGAAAAAGAATACCATAAAGTACATAAAACCGCGCTCGAAGGAAGTAGCCGTATACCACCTGAGATTTAAGTAGAGCAGTAGTGCAATTGGGACGACAAGCAAGTATGCTCCTGCCAAAGCTAAGTACAGTAGGGCTACCATCATAAATTTTTTCCCAAGTAGGTATAAATGAACGAGCGATCGCCTAAGGCGAGTTCTTTGTTAACTAAGGTGTATTCCCTGTTTTTAGATATTGTACCGCTCTTCAGTTATCAGTTATCAGCGATCGGTGAGGTGAGTGGCAGGTGGTAAGTTGTTCCGACTTACGAATTTTCCCTTGTCTCCCTTGTCTCCCCCCTCTCCCTTATCTCCCTTGTCTCCCCCCTCTCCCTTGTCTCCCCCTCTCCCTTGTCTCCCCCCTCTCCCTTATCTCCCTTATCTCCCTTGTCTCCCCCCTCTCCCTTATCTCCACACCTACTTTCTTTTTTTAGTTGCATAAATTCCCCTTTAGTGCTGGAATAGTAAAGCGGGGTAGACAACCCTGTCAAAACTCACACTGATAGCTAAGGGGGCGTGGCGGAATGGCAGACGCTACGGACTTAAAATCCGTTGACCTTAAACGGTCGTGAGGGTTCAAGTCCCTCCGCCCCCATAAGATACTTTAAAAACCTACGCTAACAGCGTAGGTTTTTGTGCTTTAATTACGTGTTTACGTGTTTGCTCCGATTGCAATTGTCTGCCAACTTTTCCATTGAAATAGCTATAAACTATCCCGCAATATTACTCAGAAATCTTCCTTTCTCGAACCCCTCTACCCGTAATTTTACGGATGTTTGTTTACCACATGTTTACGATAAAATTGCACAGAAATACTCTACTGTACTAAAACTTTTTAAACTATAGTTCATACTATATAACACCTAATTCGAGCGCGAACAAAATCGCTTCCTACATGGAAAGGCATTGTATGGTTAAGCCTACTATCTTCGATGCTACTGGTTCGTCCAGCGAAGCACAAACTGCAAGCAATCTTACCTCGCGGCAAACAAGCAACTTTGAAGAAGCACAGGAAACTATATATGCTTACTTGTTAGATATTATTAAGCAGTGGTCGCCTGAAAATGTTTTGAAGGAATTCAGACATTTATTTATTCAAGATGATGACCCAATTAACTCCAATGTCATCCGCTCTATATATGAAATTGTATTTGCCAACGATCGCCAAGAATTTCATTATACGCTCAAACGGTCGTGTTATATTCTCGTCAATAACTGGGTTTCTAAAAGAAAATTTAAATACATCCAACAGCTACTGGAAATTTTAAACGATCCGATTACTAAGCGAAAGTCTCTTTCGCCAATGGTCGATCGCTTAAGAGGTTGGATGCAAGCTTTTGCTAAAAGCGACGATTATCAAAAATTAGAATTGTATGCTCAGGCTAAATTTCAAGAACACGCTCGTTGGAATTCTCGCTATGCACCAATCTTGCTCTCAACTCAATACAACGACTTAAGAAACCCAATCGAACAACGAGAAGCAGCTAGAAATCGAGCATTACAACTACGGTGTAGATTTAAGTTTGACTTGGCGATGTATATGGCACGATTTGAATCTGCTGGAATCGACAGCCAAATTCAAAATCCGACAGATGTAGGAGATGAAATTCTCCGAGTCATTAAGCTTATTGTAGCTAAACGCGATACTTACAGCTATGCAAACATGGCTAACGTATTTAGCAAAACAACTCAAGGACAGAACTACAAAAAGTTTAAGCAAAGTTTAAAAGACTATCTACTCTGCTATGGAGAAAGTCAGGAGTTTTCTGATACCTTAAAACTCAATTTATGGCATAAATTAGATTCGTTATATGAAACCTGGCACGATCAGCTACTAACCGATACAATGTTGCTGAAAACATGCAATAAACTGATAGACTATTTAACAACAGATAAGCGAAAACAGCCTTCACCACTACTAGAATCATTAATATCGCAAGGTAATCCGCTCACGGTTGTCATACTCTTATTGAAGATTGTCTTAATTTGTCAACCCGCACGAATACGTTTAGAAGCTTGTGTTGCCGACTTAATTATGTATCATGAAAAGTCTCCAGAAAGTTGCGTTTGGATGACTAATTTTATTGAAATTTTCACGATTATCTTTGCAATTTATGCAGACAATATGACAATATCAGTTAAATGATATCTTATTAAATTTGTAGAACATTTGTATGGTGAGCAATGCTCACCTGATTTTTATCGATATTTGTAGGGCGAACAAATATTCACATAGTTATAAAAATATCTATTATTCGCCAATGATTGAAAATTGCTACTATCTGTCATTCATCATTGATGATTTGCAGGTAACCAACCACCAACCATCAATTACCGACGATCAATCTCTCATTTAACCAAGCTAATCCCGCGCCAGCAGCTTCAGCAGTAATACTAATAAAGCGATATAAAGCGATCGCGCTAATGACTGCACCCGTAGAAAAGCTGTGTTGCAATAAAGCGATCGCCGTGACTTCAAAGACTCCTAAACCTCCAGGCGCACCAGGAATTACTAATCCCAGTACCCAAGCTAAACTAAAAGCAGCAAATAATAAAGGAATACGCTCTATTGACAGCGGAATTATAGCTAGTAAAGTTAGTAAAAAACCCGTTCCTCGCAATCCCACGAAACCCAATTCTCCCAATAAAGGTCGCCAAGGATAGCGTTTAATTTGACAGAGAACGCGATCGCTTGTATTTGTAGTAGTCGATTGAAATTTCATTCGACTGAGCAGCCGCATCGCCAAGTTTAGCAAATGAGGGTGAATTGCTAACAATACCCCAGCCAAAACAAAAAATAGTAACAATTGGATATAACTTTGAGTTAGAGCGATCGCCGATTGGATTCCTAGCAAAGCCAACAGGATTGCGGCAGCCGCCATTAATAGAGGTTCTAACAATACGCTTAAAGCTGCTATGCTGGTAGGAATACCAGCAGTTTTTGCCGCAGAAATTCGACCGTAGTAATGCCAGACATTCCCTGGTAAATATTTAGCAATATTTGTTTGCAAATACACTCGTACGAATTGAGGAATATTGACGGTCTGGTTGAATTCCTCTAATATCCAAGTCCAGACCCATCCAGACCAGATATGGGCAAGTAGAGTCACGCATAAAGCGATCGCTAAAGTTAGCCATCCTAAAGTAGCAATCCGAATTGCTGCTACTTCTTGCCAATTGTTTTTGAAAGCTGTTATTAAGAAAAATAAAGTCCCGCCTAGTATTATCCAGCGCAAGTAAGGTTTCAGGCGTGACAAAATGTGCTGCATTCAGTTTCCAATGTGAATCTCTCTTGAGTTAGAAACAAATTGAACTATAGCGATTGCAAAATGCACCCTTTGCTAGAGGTAGCGATCGTTCGTAAATGCCTAAGATTAGCAATCGTTGGTCAAATTCGAGCCACTTTATACAATAACGCCAAAATGCTCTTGACACACATATAAGTAAGTCTAATTGAAAGCATGAAATTTAGCACGCGGCTGAGATTAACAGTACTAGTGTTTATTGCAGCACTTAGACCAAGGGCATTTGGCGGACTGGTTCAGTAAATAGGAGGGTTTTATGCAAAAGTTAACTACTTTGTTCAAAAAACTAAGATTGCGCCAAGTGCTGACAGTATGCCTAGTCAGCGTATTACTGATCTTCAGCGCAGCTTGTAGCAATGCAACGACAGCCCAAGGTGCAAATCCTAATAACCCTGCTGTACAAGCGGGTGGCAATAACAATCCTCACAAAAATCCTGGGGTTAACTACAACAACGTAGATAAATATACTACCGATCCCACAGTTAAAGAGACACCCGATAAATCGCCAACCAATCGCGCTAGTTTAGATGGATATTCTCTGCTTGTAGCAGCTAACAGCGAAGGACTTCTTTACCCTGGAGCAGAAACCCCAGCCGGTAGAGCAGCAAAAGAAACTGAATTACCAATCAAAACAGCGAAAGACTTTAAACAACCCGAAGCAGGCGGGTTGAACCAAAGAAATGAAGATTTAGGAGAGCGGCTCGGTAACCGTTTAGAAAAGGTGCAAGAAGCTTTTAGAGAGGCATCGGAGTTTACTCAAGAAAAAGCAGCAGAAGGTAGCAGAAGACCAGAAGCTCAAAGCAATCCTGCTTTAGGTCAATAGGTTTCAATCGAGTAGCAAAATTGTGTGGCGAAACAAGAACAAAAAACATCTTGCTCTCACAAATAACTCTATCCAATTAAAGGGAGTATTAACATGAACAGGATCGTAACTGCTGTGAAAAAAGTCCATCTGGGACGAATTTTAGTCACCTGTATGGCAGGAATTTTACTCTTCGTTAGCACTGCTTGCTCTAGTGCTGTACAAGCAAAGAGTCCTGATGCAGGAGTTGTGACTGGAAGAAGACAGAATGTCCCTGCTGGGAAATTAGCCGTCCCAGGACAGGAGAATCCTAGACCAGAAGTTCCAGGTGGTACGGCAACTTCTCCCGATTCCGGCGTGGTGAATAAGTTTGAGGGAGGACCGACAATGAATGAATTTAGCGATGTCGATCCCAGAGCCAGAGATTTAGAGAAGGCAGCTAACAAAAAGGCTAATGCCTTAATCGAAAATGCCGAGCGCAACGTCATCGACCAAACAAGTGATGTTGGCGAAAACACTAAGCGAATTCTAGGTAAAAAAGGTGAGAACGCAGAAGATTTCGGTAAGAATGTTAACCGAAATACCGAGAGTCTCCAAGACAAGATCAAAGGTACTGCTGAAGACCTAGCCAAAGGCGCGAAGCGCGGTACGGAAAATATCAAAGACAACACCTCTGATGCCCTACGAGGAGCAGACAGAAATGTCAGCCGTGCTGCTGAAGATGCCAAAGATACAGCTAGAGATTTAGGCAAGAGCGCTCAACGCAAAGCTGACGAGGCAGCTCAAAACACTCAACGTAGCTTGGACCGCGCCGGACAAGCTGCTAGAGATGCAGTTGACTAATTTTCTTGAATAAGTTCTGTTGCTGAGGGTGAGTCTATGCTCACCCTATTTTTTGCTAAAAACAAACTCAGTGACTTGACTAATTTACTCAAGTTCTTTTCTATGAAGAGCCACACAGTAAGCAGAAGCCATTTGGTTGAAACGATTAAAAATTTGTTCTAGCCAGTGAGAATCGGCATTTGGAAATAATTGCTGAAGTCCGACAAAAGTAGAATACTCAACAATCGCAAGTTCAAGTGCAATTTTTTCGTCAATTTGTCCCATCTCACTAATTAAGCCGACTAAGTATTGGATTCTCTGCTCGTCAACCTGCTTGAGGACGAGTTGCACTCGTCGATTGACTCCCGACCAATTTCTAATTGCTCGCTCAATATGTCTGTCTATTCCTGCTGCTAGACGGTCGAGTTCTCGACGGCGATCGCTCAGATTGTCAAGTTGCTCGACGGTTGTGATAATTCGGTTTGTATATTCGGACTGCCAATACTCAAGTAGTGCGTTAATAAATTCGCCGTGATTCTTGAAGTGGTGGTAAAAGGAACCCTTTGTCCGACAGGTCACTTGACAAAGGCGTTCGATGGTTAAAGCTTTTTCCCCCTCAGAACCCAATAGTTGCAAGCCAGTATCGAGCCAGTCTTTGCGGGTCAATCGTTCAGCCGTGGTCATGTTGAGAACAAACCTAAAAATCCCAGTAGAGTAATGGGGATGAAGAATACCCACTGCGGGTAATCAAGCGGTTTTAGCCTGCGTAGAGTTATTAATCCCACATTAAGCAACGCACAAGCAGCTGGAATACTGGTTGCAGCTAGAGCTAAAGGAATATTAGTTGGCAACAGTGCAGCCCAGGCATACGTACAGGTCAAAAATAACAGCGCGATCGTCACAATGTGCCAGCAGTAGTACATTGTCAGCTTGGGTATTTCTTGGAGATCTGAGGCGTCAAGTAATGGTATTACCACCTCACGTCCACCCCAAAAAAGATGAGCGAGGAAAGTAATTAGCGAGATAACGGCAGCAGCAAAAAGAAACCAGTTCATGACATTCTCCTTCTTTGCTGAGATATTCATACAATACCATACCAAATGGTATGTTTAAGTTTAGCTGAATTCGCTCAGCACAAATTTCTGAAATATTTTCATTCCGAATTCTGTTCGTACCAAGCTTGCAGCGCTAATCGATGAACTTCTCGCCAAGGGAGATCGTGCCGTCGAGCAATTTGCCAGCAATCTTCGTATTCTGGCTGGACGTTAGTAATTTGACGCTCTGTGGCTGTACCAGTCCAAGCAATTTTAACTCGCACCGTACCGTGGTCGGTTGTTACAGATTGGATTTCGCGCTGTAAAGCCAGCCGTTGTTGAGTATAGTGGCGAATACCTAAAGTTGTAGTTTCTCGAAAGACGATCGCCTCAAGATCGGTCACCTTGTCAGGGTAGCAAATTACAGTGAGCAAAATGCCAGGGCGAGATTTTTTCATCCCAATTGACTGCGTAAAAACATCCAACGCTCCAGCCGCTAGCAGCGCCTCCAAGACGTAGCCGATCGCCTGGGGGTTAAGATCGTCGATCTGGGTTTCCAGTACCGCGATCGCCTCTAGAAAGGGGCTAGTATTCGATCCTTGTAGGGGCGCATCATGCAACGTCTCCACACCCAGCCACAAGCGCAGAATATTAGGAATCGGTAGATTAATGGAACCCGCACCCTGTCCGATCCGCTGTATCGTCATGGTGGGTGGAGAGCCAAAATCTGTAGCTAAAGTGGTGGCGATCGCGGCTCCCGTAGGCGTAACTAATTCCTTTTGGATACCATTGCTATAAACCGGGCAATTGCGCATCTCCCACAATTTCAACACCGCTGGTACGGGAACCGCCATTAGTCCGTGGGCAGCTTTAATTGTACCGCCTCCCGTGGGTAAGGCAGAACAGTAAATTTTATCTATCCCCAACCAATCTAAACCCAAGCAAGTACCGACAATATCTACAATGGCATCCACCGCACCAACTTCGTGAAAGTGGACTTTCTCTGGCGCAATACCATGCACTGCTCCTTCCGCAACAGCTAGCTGACGAAAAACAGCTAAACTCCAAGCTTCAGCACGAATCGGTAAATTAGCTTTGAGGATTAAATCTTCAATCTCGGGCAAATGACGACCGTGATGATGGGTATGATGGTTGTGGTGGTGATGCTCGTTACCTAGTAAATCGACATGAAATTTTGTTGCTAACTGCCCATTACGGTGAACGGATTCAACCCTTAGTTGGTATTCTCGTTCGATTCCTAAACCCTTAAGCTGTTCTTGTAAGTATTCTAGCGGCACGCCAGCATCTACCAGCGCTCCTAAGCACATATCACCAGCAATGCCAGTAGGACATTCGAGGTAAGCTAGTTTTGTCATAAGTTAGTGGTGCGTAGTGAGTGGTGAGTGGTGCGTGAGAAGAAGTGGCAAGTGGTGCGCGGTAAGTGGCGAGAGACAAATTTTGAATTTTGACTTCTCCCCCTTGTCTCCCTTTTCTCCCTTGTCTGTTCCCCTACTCCCTGCTCCCTGCTCCCTACTCCCCGATCATGGCTACAGTCTACACAATTCATCCCGACAATCCTCAAACTCGCACCGTGGAAGAAATTATCGCAGCGCTGCGCGATGGTGCAGTCATGCTGTATCCGACTGATACTGTCTACGCGATCGGCTGCGACCTTAATTCTAAATCGGCAGTGGAGCGAGTGCGCCAGATCAAACAGCTATCAAATGATAAGCCGCTAACTTTTTTGTGTCCTTCTCTCTCTAATGTGGCAACTTATGCGATCGTCAGCGATCCTGCTTACCGGATTATGAGGCATTTAATCCCAGGGTCTTATACTTTTCTGCTCCCCGCCACCAAGCTCGTACCGAAATTAGTCCAAAATCCCAAGCGCAAAACGACGGGCATTCGAGTCCCAAATCATAAAATTTGTGCTGCTTTATTAAATACTTTGGGTAATCCGATTATTTCTACCTCAGCTCACTTGCCTCAAAATGGCAACGGGCGCTCTGCTCCGGCTGAAGCTAACTTATCGCGAGTCGAGTTATTCGATCGCCTAGACAACATAGTAGACGCGATCGTCGATGATGGCTCGGAGCCAGAAGATGAAGTCTCGACAATTATTGACATGACGACAGACGAACCAGAAATTATCCGCCAAGGTAAGGGCTGGGAAGCTGCCGTAGCATGGGTGTAATAAATTCGGAATTCGGAATTCGGAATTCGGAATTCACGCATTAGTTTGTACCCCACACCCTTTCTTCCCTGATAACTGATAACTGGTAACTGATAGCTGAATTGACTCATCGAAAATTCTCATCAGCCGAATCGTGCCATTAAGTGTATTGTTTTGCTAAGTTAGTCTTAACATATTGAAAAGAAAGTCTTCCCCCAGATCGCTGCGATCGCTCCAAATTAACTTCCAATTGCGGAATAGGTAACGAGTGATACACAGATATAAGTGGGCAGTATGTTAGAGAAATTAAACGAACGTCTATTCGTTCTGAGGCGGTTATGGCTGTCTATTATGCCCAGACTTTTAATTTATTGAGCCAGCAGTTGCAGAGAGTTTTTCAGACAATTGATGCTGAAAGTTGCCCGCTAACTTTCAACTTCCACATGCACACGGTATATTCTGACGGTAGGTTAGAACCGGAAGAAGCGATCGAGCAAGCAATTTCAATCGGGCTGCGAGGATTGGCAATTACCGACCACCATACTATAGGTGGGTATCGAGCTGCTCAGCGTTATTTAGCCCAATGGCAATTGCATCATCCAGATTTAGAAGACTGCGTGCCTCAGTTATGGAGTGGAGTTGAGATTAATGCCGGATTGTTAGATACAGAAGTGCATATTCTGGCATATGCATTCGATCCCCAACACGCACGTATGCAGCCCTATCTCCAAAGACGTACTGCAACCGGAGAAGCATATTGTGCTGCTAGCATTATTAGTGCAATCCATGAAGCAGGGGGATTAGCAGTGTTAGCTCACCCAGCTCGCTACAAGCGATCGCCTTTCGATCTTATTGCTGCTGCTAACCAACTGGGAATTGATGGGGTAGAAACATATTATGCCTACAACAATCCCCATCCCTGGCGACCTAGCCCGAAAGAAACTCAACAAGTACGCGCTCTGGCTCAACAATACCACTTGTTAAATACCTGCGGTACGGATACCCACGGTCGTAGCCTGCTCCAGCGTCTGTAACTGGCAACTAATAACTGCTCACTGGTCACTGGTCACTGGTAACTGAACTTGTTCCCAAGCAGTTCCCTTATAACCGTAGGAAAATATTTCTGGATGAAGAATCTCGGCGAGAATTTCTAGGGAATCGACTAAGCGTGGACCCGGACGATTGAAATAAGCGTTACCGTCAGTAGCATAGACTCTGCCACTTCTAACTGCTCGTAGATGCTGCCATTCTGGGCGCTGCGTTAAAGGCAACATTTCTGCCTGGGTACGGTTGAGGTCAAGACCGCAAGGCATGACCACAATAATACTTGGATCGGCAGCTATCAGGTTTTCCCATCTTACTTGAGCGGATGCCTGACCGGAAACACTAAATAAGGATTGACCCCCGGCGATCGCCACTAGTTCGGGAATCCAGTTACTTGCTACCATGAGAGGATCGATCCACTCAATACATACGACTGTTGGTAATTCCGACACCGATAGCCCGCGAACCTTTTGCCGACAAACTTCAATCCGCGACTGAATATTTTCAATTAATCTATTTGCATCGACTCCGAGCGTCTGAGCTACACGCTCTATATCTGCCCACACGTCTGCTAAAACGTTGGGTTGAAGAGAGATGATTTGCGGTTGAGAATGCGTTAGGTTAGCAACTGCTTTTTCTACTTCACCCAGACTTACGGCACAAACATCGCACTGGTCTTGAGTGACTATGTGGGTTGGCTGTAACTGTTCTAAGAGGTCGGTTTCAATTTGGTAGATGCTCAGTGCTGATTGGATTAGTCGATCGACATCCTGATGAATCTCAGCGCTACTACCGTTAGAGTTAATTCGCGCCCGCGTACAAGCCGGACGGTTGAGTATTTCTGGAGGAAAATCGCATTCGTGCGATCGCCCGACCACCACGTCTGTTAGACCCAATGCTGCTAAAATCTCGGTAGCACTAGGAATCAGCGAGACTATTCTGAGATCTTGCTTTTTCATCAGTCGCTCCTACATCTCAACTTGAATCCTGTAACTTCAGCGTTAAACTTCAGCTTTTAAGCAAAAAATTATACAATTAGCACAAATATTTATTAACTATAATCAAATTCTACTTGAGATAGCACTGCTATTAATCAATCTCTGGTATTACATCCGAATAGTTGATGGAAAACTCTTATATATCGCCTCTTGACGCTAAAAAGCTATTTGTTTTCTAATGAAAGAATTAAAGAAAACATACAGAAAAATGTCACTAACACACCTACTGGCTGAAGAACCTGACTGAAAAAATAACTAAGAATTTCACGACTGAGAAAAATTTAGATCGGAGGCACGATAAAAAGTAGAGTTGGCGATCGCAGCTAAAATTGCCTCACTGCGAAACTACTAAAATTCTTGGGCTGAATGAGCAATCCTGAACGACAATGTGTAACGCACGTAAACCCAGCTCCACTGAAAATATTATTAGTGGGGCAGCCTAGTTTGGAGCGAAGAATTCGGGAAATGCTACGGGCAGTCCAAACCCCGTTACAACTCGTTTGGCAAGAGCGGGTGCAGGCAGCTTTAGCGGAGCTCAAAACAGAATCAGCTAGTGTTGTCCTACTCGAACTCGATCGAGCTGGGCAAAAACTCAAACAATTGCGGTTAGCTTACCCGCACATGCCAATTGTTGTTTTAGGAGAAGACGAAGCAGAAAATGCCCAAACAGCATTAGCCCAAGGAGCGCAGGAATATTTAGTCAAGGCAGAAGTAGAGGCGCAGGGATTGCTGAGGGCATTGCGCTATGCAATCGAGCGCCAGCAGTGGCAAACTCAGTGGCGACAAACTCAATCCCAGCTGAAGCAAGCCGAGGAAAAGTTAAGCCTTTACCAAGAAATTGTGGCGAATTCTAATAACGCGATCGCAATTTATGACTCTCAAGGCAATTTTGTCGAACAAAACACCGCTCACCGCACTCTACTAGGGTACGAAGATGAGGAACTGTACGGACAGAAAAAAGACGAAATTTTCTCGTCGAAAGCACAGGTGGCGGAGATTTCTACTCAATTGCAAAATGGTGATAATTATCGGGGAGAAGTGACTCTGCGCCGTCGGCAAGGATGGTTGGTGACAGTAGAGTTATTTGCTTTTCCCCTGCGCGATCGCTCGGGAGAACCAGTTTACTACGTAGGAATTGGACGAGATGTCACGGAAAGGTTGCAGGCAGAATCTACCCTCAAAGAACGCGATCGCCTGTTGGCGGCTGTTGCCACCGCTAACAATCACCTGTTAACCACCACAGATTTCTCTGCTGCGATCGACCTAGCCTTGGAAACTTTGGGTCAAGCCTGCAATGTCGATCGAGTTTACGTATTTGAAAATCATCTTCATCCCAGCACGGGCGAACTGTTAATGAGTCAGCGTTTTGAGTGGACTAGTTCTACCGTCATCGCTCAAATCGACAATCCAGAATTGCAAAGTCTGTCTTATCAGACCTGCTCTCCTGTATGGTATGACAACTTAGTTGCAGGTAAACCAATTGGTGGACTCGTCAAAAATTTACCGGCGCACGAACGCGAAGTTTTAGATCGGCAACAGATTATCTCCATTTTAGTCGTGCCGATCTTTCTCGAAGGTCAATTTTGGGGTTTCGTCGGCTTTGACGACTGCCATCGAGAACGTCAGTGGACGGAAACCGAACGAGCAATCCTCAGCGCCGCAGCGGGTAGCATTGGTGGTGCGATCGCGCGCCAGCAAACAAAAGTGGCGCTTCAAGAAAGCGAATTGCAATTCCGTGCCATTTTTGAACATTCCAGTATTGGGATCGGTCTTTCAGACTTGAAAGGAGGGCAGATTGATAGCAATCCAGCCCTGTGTCATATTCTGGGTTACAGTCGGGAAGAACTGTTAAAAATGAGTTTTACTGACTACACTCATCCAGATGATATTGCCGCAGATGTCAAACTTTTTTACGAACTGGTCATGGGTCAACGCGATCGCTACGAGATCGAGAAACGATACACTCGTAAAGATGGTTGTCAGGTGTGGTGTCGCCTGAATCATTCACTAGTGAGAGATAGTGCGAATCGACCTCAGTTTGTCATTGCTTTAGTAGAAGATATTACCATTCACAAACAGATAGAAAATCATTTACGCGATAGCAAGGAAGCAGCAGAAGCAGGTAGTCGGGCGAAAAGCGAATTTTTAGCAATTATGAGCCACGAACTACGCACGCCTTTGAATGGAGTTTTAGGGCTATCGCAGCTGCTAGGGCAAGAGTTATTTGGTAGTCTTAATGCTAAGCAAAAAGAATACGTGAGTTGCATTCACAGCAGTGGCGAACACTTACTAGCTTTAATTAACGATGTCCTCGACCTCTGCAAAGTTGAAGCAGGTAGGGAAGAACTCACGCTGGTGCGGCTAAATGTTCGGGATTTATGCACTTACTGTTTGAGTGTCGTGCGCGATCGCGCCGTTGCCAAGCAGTTGCAATTACTCAGTGAAATCGATCCGCAAATCGATAGCTGCATTGCTGACGAGCGCCGTGTCAAGCAGATGCTATTAAATTTACTGGCAAATGCGATTAAATTTACTCCTAAAGGGCAAGTATCGCTGCGGGTAGAACAAGTCAACCAGGGAATTGCTTTTAAGGTTGCAGACACGGGAATAGGCATTGAGCGATCGCAGCTAAACCTATTATTTCAGCCGTTCAAACAGCTGGATAGTCGATTAAACCGACAGTATGAAGGCACGGGATTGGGTTTATCGTTAACCCGTAAGTTAGCGCGGTTGCACGGCGGCGATGTCACTGTCCGCTCGACTGTAGGTAAAGGCAGTGAATTTACCCTATGGTTGCCAAACGCTTACCTAAACGATCTACGTCAAGAGCCAGCCAAGGAGCGATCGCTGCTATCACCAACCGAACCAAAGCTATCCCGTAAACGTCCTGCTAGCGGATGTCGATCGCCAATCGCTAAACGGATTCTCATTGTAGAAGACGACGATCGCAGCGCCCTACTATTGCAAGATTATTTTGAGATCGTTGGCTACCAAGTCAAGCATCTCAAACACCCTCATAACTTTCAGGGGATGTTATATCTCTACCAGCCAGATTTACTGCTATTAGACGTACAGCTACCAGGTGGTGTGTCAGGAATGGATTTGCTTTGCAGTTTGCGCCAGCAACCAGAGTGGCAAAAATTACCTGCGATTATTCTTACCGCTTCGGTAAAGGCAGGAGAACGCGATCGCTTTTTAGCAGCTGGAGCCAACGACTACTTCAGCAAACCCATAGGCATTGCTCAAATTGAAAAAATCTTGATGCAGTATTTAAGCTAGTGGCTAGTGGCTAGTGACCGTCAACCGTCAACCAATGACCTAATAGCAATGATTTTGCGGTTTTTCCCGAGCGGTTTTTGCCGTACCACCAACCAAAACTATTGGATTAGCACCACCGTTGTGAATGTCATATTGACCGTTGTTACTGAAAGTGTTACTACCAGCTAAATCGATCTGTGCTTGAGAACAAGCCGCGATCGCAATTCCATCCCTTTGATTATTTTCGATCGCGTTGTTGCGTAGTACCGGACGCGCTTCCTGAGAAACAAAAATTCCATCTCTGTTGTGAATAATTTTGTTTTCCACGACTACAGGTGCAGCCGTACCACCTATTGCTAGTCCGAAACCAGTGTCTTGAAACACGTTGTTGCGAATCTCTCCTTGAGCTTCGTTAGCCAAAGACATGCCGTTACCACCGTTTTTCACAAAGACATTTGCCGCAATTTTAGGTGTAGCAGTCCCAGTCACAAAAATTCCTTCTCGATGGTTGTTGGTGAAGGTGCTGTACTGTACGGTGGGATTAGTTGATTCAATCCACAATCCCGTCCCGCGTAAGTTGGAGTTACCAATTGTCACACCAATAATTGTGCTATCTTTTTCGGCTACGACAGCAACATTCTGACGCGCAAATGTGCGGCTGAGATAGCGTCCGCCACCATTAATCACAACGTTCTGACCGTTAGTCGCAACATCGCCTTTGAGCGTTATACCCGATTTGAGTTTTAGGGGAAATACTTCACCACTGCGAGCCGAGTAAGTACCAGCAGCTAACTGAATTAGGGTTCCCGGTTGTGCTTGTCGTAAAGCAAAAGTAATAGTACGCAACGGAATTGAGGGGTCTTTACCTGCTGTGGTAGCATCTATACCTGTTGCAGAGTTAACGTAAATTATCTGCTGACTCGGTAGGGTTTTGACTCCAGAAACCGAAGCTTGTTGCTGTACGGGATTTGGTTGTGCTTGGGTGGGAAAATTCACCATACCAATACACAAAGATCCGGCGATCGCGCCAACTTGACAAAATCTGATGATTGTGGGAGAGTTCATACCTATCCTAGACTTATACTTCCTGATTGTTTGCGTGCCAGCCTGACTTACAGCAGTTAGAGGAGAAGATGCACGTCTTCAGCAGGTATTAACCTACAAATTGCGATCGCAGTTTGTCGCGATCGTCCTCTTGCTACTAAAAAAGTAATTAGCTGTGTTATTTGATATTTCTCGTGAGGTTTCTCCTGCTACCGTTTGCTCACTCAGAAACGCTTTCACACACCACAATTGAAAGCTCGTCCACACACCAGAATTAACTAGGCAGTTAAGGAGTACCCAGCGCCTAAACTTGCGACTGGCTCAATTTGCAGCAGCAACCTTTATGCACCGATGAAATAAACCTTAAACTCTCAGCTCTGGCTTTGACAGTCGGTAAAAGTCATCAAGTATGTCAGTCAGAAAAAGTCATATCGAAGTCAGAAGTCAGAAGTCGGAATGGCACGAGCGTTTTGTGACTGGGTACAACAATGGATTTGTGCTGACTATTTGTCAATTAACAAAATATTAAAATTACTGCTGAAAGAAATATTAGTAGTTATTCTGATTAGTTATTAGGCAGCGAGTAGTGATTAGATAAAAGCATTGAGCCGCTAGCTACCAGCTACTAGTCATTGATAACTGATACTGATAACTGATAATGGATGTCGAACTAGGCTTAAAGATTGTCGAGCAAATTCTGGAAAAAAAACACTTATCCAAAGTGCAGGAAATCTTGTTGCAACAGTCTTTGATAGGACATTCTTACACAGAAATTGCTAAAACTTCTGGCTATGATGCTGGTTATCTCAAAGATGCAGGCTCCCAACTGTGGCGAATTCTCAGTAATGTTTTGGGAGAAAAGGTAAGTAAAAATAATTTGGTTGCCGTACTAAAACGTAATTCTTTCCGCTTTGCACGTACAGAATCAGACAGACAATTCAATTCACAATTTACAAGTGATATTAATACTACACCAACCAAATACAATTCACAATTAAATCCTACTTCCTATTCGACTCCTGACTCCCCTGTACGGGCGGGTTTTGAGCAAAAATCTATTGACGTAAGCCGTGAATCTTTTGATAAAACCGCCCCTACGACTCCCGACTTCCAAAACTTGGAACTAGAAATTGATATTTCTCTTTTTTACGGACGCAGTACTGAATTAGCTTTACTAGAACAATGGATTTTAGGTTCACGCTGTCGTGTGGTAGCAATTGTAGGAATGGGTGGGATTGGTAAAACTGCTTTATCTGCTAAATTAATAGCTCAGATTCAGGATAAATGTAACTATACGATTTGGCGATCGCTACAATCCGCACCTTCCCTGTCTGAATTATTGTCAGACATAATTCAAGTACTGACTCAAAGACATGAGCTTTATCTTCCAGAAAAATTAAGCGATCGCATTTCACTTTTACTCTTTTATTTACGCCAGCAACGCTGTCTTTTAATCTTAGATAGTTGGGAAACAATTCTGGCTAGCAACGATCGCTTGGGCTGTTGTCGAGAAGGATTTGAAGGTTATGGGGAGTTAATCGAGCGTTTGGGTACAGAAATTCATCAAAGTTGCTTAATTCTCACTAGCCGAGAAACACCTCAAGAAATTGTCGCTTATTCAGGAGAAAAACTTGCAGTGCGATCGCTGCAACTTACTGGACTACAAGTTACTGAAATTAATGCTATTTATCAGACGATTAATACTTTCTGGGGAACTCCTGAAGAATGGCGGCAACTAGTTGATTATTACAGTGGCAATCCGCTCAGCCTCAAAATAGTTGCATCTGCTATTCAATGTTTATTTGACGGTAATATTTCTCAGTTTTTGCAATGCTGGAGAGCAGAAGTTTTTATCCTTGATGGAATTCGAGATTTACTAGACTCTCAGTTTAATCGCTTGTCCGATTTAGAAACGGAAGTGATGTATTGGCTGGCAATCGAGCGAGAACCAGTTACGGTAATAGAACTTCAAGACGATTTACTTTCTATTCTCTCTAAACAGCAGCTTGTTAATACTTTAAATTCTCTTTGCCGTCGTTGTTTAATCGATAAAAATGGAGGAAAGTTTATCCAGAGTCCATTGATTACAGATTATATTCTTGAAAAGTTTACTCAACAAATATATCAAGAAATAAGTTTAGAAGATAGAGAGGTTTTTGGCGATCGCCTCTCGTTAAAAAACAATTGTAAGGGCTTCTCTACTTGAATTTCGTAGAGTGGGCATTACCAACTCTACGCTTGAATTTCAGGTATTGTATTAAGTGTGTATGCACTTATTTTTGAAAATCATTTATCAATTTTTCAGAATAGTACTTGCTTTTCAAAAGCCTATCCAAGGTCATAATGCTCAGTGCCCCCGTGATACATACGCCATAGAGGGGAATAAGCACGATCGGATAAGTAATTACATTCCTCATTAAAGGATCGTTCAGTAGAACATTAAATGTGAAACCGGTACCAACCGCAATCGCAAAATCTAACATTCCAAAAATGTGAAATACAAGATACTTAGTGTAACTTTCTCTTAAGAACAAAATAATTGGTACTAATAAACCTACTGCTAAATCTCCAACACCAGCATCAATTGTAAACTGTGTCGGCAGCAGATTTTGGCTACCATAATGGAAAAATATCAGTGCTGCAACAATTCGCCATACATGATAAATCGTGAGATGTTTGAGGTCAATAGACCAAATATACGACCTAAAATCTTCACTGAAATAGTACGCTAAAACTGGAATAGTAATACCTGCTATAACTAACAGTGGAACCCAGATTGTATTAATGTTTGAGAGAATCCCAAAATATCCCGTAACAAATACGGCGGCACCCCAAATCGTTAATACTAAAACAAACCAGCGTTCTGTCGTTTCGTTCTTAACGTTACTCTTCGTACTCATGTAGACTCCTTGTGTTGAATAGAATGCTAAATGTAAGTGGTATTTTCATTTAAGTGTACATACACTTAAATAGAAAGAACGAGCGCATGTGCTTTTTGGTACAATTAGTTCTCATACGCTAAAGAAACAGTATCATTCAAAGCAATCAGTAAGGAATTCCACTGTTGTTGACCTAATCCATCAATTACAGAAGTTTGCGCCCGTTCCCACAAAGGCAATGCTACAGCCAATGCATTGCGACCTTTTGCAGTCAGAGAAACAACCCGTATCCGCCGATCCTCACCTGGCTGAATAGCAACAAAACCTTCTCTTTCTAGTGGCTTCAGATTGCGCGTCAACGTTGTTCTATCCATAACTAAGAGATCGGCTAGATCGTTGATCGTTCCTGAACCTGCTTGAGCGATCGCTACTAATATCGTAAACTGAGTGATTAACAATCCACTCGGCTTGAGCTGCTCGTCAAAGAATTGCGTCACAACGCGAGTGGCTTTGCGGAGATTAAAACAGGTACAGGTATTAGCAACATTGCCTAACTGAACTAAATTGAATTGGGCGTTTTGCTCTGACATATTTTTAGTGTATATACACTTATTGGTAATGTCAAGCCATAGAGATACGCGATTGGGTTTTTGCGGTCAGATTACTCGATCTTCCCCGCAAACACGCGCTCTGCCGCACCCGTCATGTAAAGTTTTTGGTCGTGCGACCATTCAATTTGCAGACAGCCACCTGGAAGTTCTACAGTAGCAACGCGATCGCATTTTCCTGCTAACACTCCAGCCACCAGGGAAGCACAAGCACCCGTACCGCAGGCTAAAGTTGCCCCAGCACCGCGTTCCCAAACCCGCATTTTCAAGTAATCTCTGCCTGTAACTTGAATAAATTCCGTATTCGTGCGCTGGGGAAAAACTGGATGATGTTCAAACTGGGGTCCGATCTCCTCTAGGGGAATAGCAGCCACATCATCAACAAAGGTAATACAGTGAGGATTACCCATGCTGACACAGGTAACTGACCAAGTCTGACCTGCAACGTTTAGAGATTGGTTAATAACTTTCTCTCCAGCAGTGACAAGAGTTGTCGGAATTTCCTCGGCTAACAATCTTGGTTCTCCCATGTCTACCTTGACCTGACCATCAGCAGTGAGTTCGGGAACGATGATACCAGCTAAAGTATGAATGCGGAGGCGAGAGGTAGGATTCGTGCTTCCCTCTAAATCTGCTAAAAATTTGGCAAAACAGCGAATTCCATTACCGCACATTTCCGGTTCCGAGCCATCAGAGTTGAAAATCCGCATGGTGTAATCAGCACCGTTGGTTCCAGGTAGTGCAAAGATGACACCATCAGCACCAATCCCAAAATGGCGATCGCATAATTTGACAGCTTGCTCTGGCGTAACGATTGGTTCGCTAGAGGCACGATTGTCAATCAAAATAAAATCGTTACCTAACCCGTGATATTTAACAAATTCGATAGTCATGTTTAGAACAGTGAATAGGGAGTAGGGAGTAGGGAGTGGGTCAACAATTCCTGACTTCCGACTCCCCATTTTTAACTTTTAACTTTTAACTTTTGACTTTTGACTTTTGACTTTTGACTTTTGACTTCTCCAATGACAACTGAAAGCCCAATCGAGGGAACTATCAATATATAGGAATTAAAGTTAAGTATAAACATGGCTAGCGACTACGATACAGCATTACCTAGTATTCGGCAGGTACAATCTCTGATCAAAAGTCAGATTGTCGTAGAAATGAAACTCATGACAGGCGACTCGCTGACGGGTAGATTAGGCTGGCAAGATTCTAATTGCGTTTGCCTAATTGATGAAAGCGATCGCTCCACTACAATTTGGCGACAAGCAATCGCCTACCTCAGACCGAGAGTTAGGGAAATAAGAGACGAATAAGTGGTTAGCAGCTGGCGATTAGTGACTAGATATTCTAACCACTAGCCACCAGTTACTAGTCACTCCCGCCAACTATCCAACGGCAAATACTCCCGCAAAGCTTCTGCTTCTATAGCTTTCACCACTGGTACGCTGGAGAGCGGACTTGAAGTGACGGCTAGCAATTTTTGCAACTGTGTCATTGCCAAGTAACCGCCGCACAATAGCAAGCGATCGCCTGCCCGTAAAGCCATATTGCCATCGGGAAACCGCAGAAATTTACCGTCGCGGCGAATGGCTTGGACTTGTATGCCAAAACGACGGCGAATGTCGAGATCTCCTAGAGTTTGACCGATCGCGGGGCTATCAGCAGCTACCATCAACCAATGACAAGCAGCATTGGCTTCTGGTACAGTTGCCTCGCTTTGAGCCAATTCCTCTAAAGCGGCTAATTCTTCTGCTTCTCCCACTAACAATAGGCGATCGCCCTTTTCCAACATCGTCTTAGCATTGGGATAATCGACCTCTTGCCCGTTTGCCCGTTTAATTGCCATCAAACTCACCCCCGTCAAGTAGCGCAAGTCCGCTTCTTCTAGCGTCATACCCGTGAGTGGCGAACCTGCTGGTAAGGCGTACCAACGGCTATTTAAATCTTGAGTAGCCTGCTGCAATTCGCGCGAAACTTGAGCCGCCGTCCGTTCTGGACGTAACTCTAGATAATGATGATTGCGAATTTGCTGCATTTCTTGCTGAATCGAAATCGGTGCTAAACCAATTTGTGTTAGCAAATGACTGGCTAGTTCCAAACTCGCTTCAAACTCGGGCTGTACGACCTCTCTCGCCCCCAACTGATAGAGTAATTCAATATCTTTATCCTTAGTTGCCCGTACTACCACATCGAGATCGGGCGATAATTCCAACGCCCGCTTCAGACACAGGCGGCTGCTCATCGGATCGGGTAGGGCGATCGCCAGCGACTTAGCTCGTTCGACCCCTGCCTTTTCTAATACGTGTAAACTAGCTGCATTGCCATATACATAAGGTACGCCCGCCTCGCGGACTTGCTGAATTCGGCTTTCTGATTGGTCGATTACGACTACGGGGCGATCGCGTTCTTGTAATAAGCGCACTAAGTTTTTCCCAACCTGCCCGTAACCGCAGACGACAACGTGATTTTGTTGAGGCGTGTTGGCTGAAATTTCGAGTGGTAAATCTTGCCCCTCAATGAATTTTTTCAACCAAGGTAATTCCAATAACTTTGGCACGAGTCGCAACACGAAAGGCGTAAGAACGAGCGTAACGGCAGTCGTACCCAAAATCAGCAGGTAGACGGGACGGGACACCAAACCGAGCGATCGCCCTTCACTCGCTAATACAAACGAGAATTCTCCAATCTGAGCTAATCCTAATCCCGCAATCAAAGCTGTTTTCAATGGGTAACGGAAAAGCATGACTAAGGGCATGACAATTGCAAACTTACCCACAAAAACCAAAGCCACCAGCCCTAAAATTAACTCCAAGTTTTGCCACAAAAACACGGGATCGATCAGCATTCCAATCGCGGCAAAAAACAGCGTCGCGAATATATCTCGCAGTGGCTCAACATAAGTTAGAGTCTGGTCGGCATACTCCACTTCAGAAATCATTAATCCGGCGACAAACGCCCCCATTTCAATCGATAGCCCCAAATGCTCTGTTAATAGAGCAATTCCCAGACACAGCGCTACGACTCCTAGTAAAAATAATTCTTTGCTTTCAGTTCGTGCCAACAGGCGTAATAGAGGAGGAATCAGCCAAATTCCTGCGGCAACAGCTCCGGCAGCAAATAAACCAATTCGCAGCAGTGCCGTTACTACCGCTATACCAATTAACTGCGGCGGTTGGTCTAGTGCGGGTAAAACTGCCAGCATCAATCCCAGTGCTAAATCTTGGACGACCAGAATTCCCAACATCACCTGTCCGTGAGAACTCGCCGTTTCGTTTCGTTCCATCAGGCACTTGAGGACGACAGCGGTAGAAGATAAAGATAAAATTGACCCCAAAAATACGCCCTTAGCAGGTAAGATTTCCCAAGCTCCTGCAACTCCACAGACCAACACCGTGACCAGAATTGTGAGAGCAATCTGCAATCCTCCTCCGCCAAGGGCGATCGCCTGCACTTTTTTTAATTCAGCAAATGAAAACTCTACACCCAAGGCAAACAGCAGAAAGGCAACGCCAAATTGAGCGAGAGTTTCAACTTGAACTAACTCCTTAATCAGTCCTAGTCCAGCTGGTCCTACAACCATGCCACCCAGCAAATAGCCTAGCAGTACTGGTTGACGGCACAACGCCGCCAGTAAGCCGCCGCCTGCCGCTACTGCCAAAACCAAAACCAAGTCAACTATTAATCTAAAATCTTCCTGCACAAACTTATAAAAGAACTATTAAGGTATATAAACTTCAGCATACAGAAGTTTTAAGTTTATTTGGGAGCGATTACAACATATCTACTTTTGTAAAAACTCGATACAGCTTTCATAGGGGATCGAGACCATAAAGTTAATCTAGTTGGTCAATCAGTCTGGACTTTTGCGAGTATATGAATCAATTAACAGGGAGCAGGGAGCAGAGAGCAGGGAGCAGGGAGCCGGAAAGCAAAGGACAAGGGAGACAAGGGAGACAAGAGAGACAAGGGAGCGGTCAACCAACTACCAGCTACCAACTACCAACTACCAATTACCAATTACCAGTTCTCCACTGCTTTCTACTCTCACTGGGTGTTGCCTTAGTCTCAGCCTTACCAGCCCAAGCCTTGCAGGTACGGGTCGCTCCCACTAAGCCTCATTTAGGCGATACGCTGTCGGTAGTCGTCAGACCAAACAACCCCGATATCAACGTCAGCCCTATCGTGACTGTCAATCGCAAAACTTATCCAGCTTTCGTCATTGCTCCTGGTGTATTTCGCGCTTTTGTTCCTACCACACCTTTACAAAAAGTAGGAAAAAGAGAGATTCAGATCAGCAGTGAAGGTAAAGTTAGAAATATAGCCGTATGGGTGGCAAATCGTAAATTTCCCGTGCAGAGAATCAACTTTCGACCCGGGAAGGCTGGGCTAGAAGCAACCGAACTCGAACTGAGTCGGGTAGCAGCTTTTAAATCGCTCGTTACCCCGCAAAAATTTTGGAATGGTCCTTTTCTTAAGCCCAATCGCGGCAGAGTCAGCACGATTTACGGAGTGCGGCGCTATTACAATGGCAAATTTGCTAAAGATTACTACCATCGTGGCGTTGACTATGCAGGTCCGGTAGGTTCTCCCGTAGTTGCGCCTGCCGCAGGGCGAGTTTCCTTAATCGGTTTAGAATCTCAAGGGTTTCGAGTTCACGGTAATATAATTGGACTCGATCACGGTCAAGGAGTAACGAGTGTTTTCCTGCACTTAAGCCGAATCTATGTCAGAGAAGGAGATATTGTTAGAGCCGGACAACCGATTGGCGCGGTAGGTTCGACGGGGGCTTCAACTGGACCCCATTTGCATTGGGGATTTTACGTTCAAGGGGAAGCAGTCGATCCGACAACTTGGCGGGAACAAGGAATGAATTAGACTTAGGGTGCTAATTTTTGTGCTGTAGCAGGGCAAAATCAATCCAGGGTTAGTTTAACTATAGGAAAGCAAAATAGGTAAAGCAGCGTTATGAGCATTCAACAAATTGTCGAGCAAGCCCTTCAAGATGGCTATTTAACACCAGCCATGGAAGCAGAGGTGGGTAGAATCTGTGACACTGCTTCCGAGCTTTCCATAGAAGAGTATATGGCGTTAGATAAGTTGATGGGTTCGCTCTTGACTGGCGAAGTTGTAGCGGTGCAGCGCAAACAATTTATCAACGTCATGGAAGAGTTAGTGCTGACTGAAGTTATCGCACGGGTAGCAGAAATTAAAGTTACCAGTGGTCACAGTCTAGACGTAGGTGATATCGCTGCCTATGCACTCAATCGTCTTCCTCCCCTATATGCTACGACTGAAGAAGGTGCTAATTACCAGCGCCAGCGGGCAAAAGAAGAACTGGCAGCGCTAATTGTACAACAAATCGATGAAGCGATCGCCCGCAGCTTAGACCGACCCGAATTCTTCCCAGAACGCCAAGCCCTCGGTAAAAGTAGTGGTGGTAAAGAGGTAGTGAAACAAGTCAGTATGCTACTCCAAGCCTACGCACCTAACTTCGAGCAACAGATTTCTTAGCCAATCGCTAATAGCTAATTGCTAATTGCCAAAAACAAATATACAGACTGCCAATGACAGAGCGTAGATTGTCTTCCACCGTTAACGTGGGAGACAAATTAGTCTTGTCAATCGCTTGACGGAACTAAGTTTAATCTATCTTCATCTAAAGCCAAGAAAATATTAAGATAGTATTATGATTTGCTTCTATCTTAGGATGGAAATAGGCAAACTAGAAATATCTAAAGAATTCTGGCAATTAGATTTCAGTTGTTTCAAGTCGGCGCTCGGTTTTGTGACTGTAAGTGAAGTACAGCTAGTGGTTGTGGGGGACAAAGGCAATGTTAGAAAAGCTGATGTTAGCGATCGCAATTACCATGTGCGTCAAGTTGTTGCTTGGAGTCGGTGTACCAATCGGTCACGAACCTGCGAAGCCCAGTTATCGGGTCGTAGAAAATCCTAAATCCTCCTTAATGAAGGTCATATTTCCCCGCGATCTCCGACAGCAACTAGCTTTTAGGGAGTGGTAATGGGTAATGGGTAAGTGGCTAGTGGCTAGTGGATAGTGAATAGTGGATAGAATCGCTTCCTTGTCTTCCTTGTCACCCATACCCCAGACCCCACACCCCATTTCAGCCCCCGGCTTCGGGAACATACTGGTATCAGATTCACGTCTCTAACTTGAGACAGATTCCGCTTTGCTGTAGGGAACTTCTGTAAAGTGGGGCAGTCTATGAATCGGGAATGTTTTCGAGCCATTGGCATTTATGAGTCAATCAATTCCTGTATGCTGGTCAACAGTTCACGCAACGGTTACTCCAGCGGCAGTGACAGTAGAAAAGCTATCCGATCGCGATCTCATTTTGCGCTGTCAGGCTGGGCTGCGTCCAGACAAGGCTGCATTTGCCGAGCTGTTACGCCGTTATCAGCCCCATGTAGAGCGCATGTTGTATCATTTAGCACCTGATTGGCAAGATAGAGCCGATCTAGCTCAGGAAGTTTGGATTCGCGTTTACCGCAACATCAAGCGGCTAAATGAGCCAGCTAAATTCCGAGGCTGGTTGAGTCGTATTGCCACCAATATCTTCTACGATGAATTACGCAAACGTAAGCGAGTTAAACATCCCTTATCTCTAGATACTCCCCGCGTCGCCGAAGATGGAGAGATGGACTGGGAAATCGCCGGAGATAATCCTAGCCCGGAAGAAGAGTTGACAACGCGAGAGTTTTACGAGCAGTTGCAAGAGGCGATCGCAGATCTACCCGAAGTATTTCGCACAACTATCGTGCTGCGAGAAATTGAAGGAATGCCCTACGAGGAAATTGCAGAAATTACCAACGTTTCTTTAGGAACCGTCAAATCGAGAATTGCTAGAGCTAGAGCTAGACTCCAATCGCAACTGCAAAACTATCTTAACGGTCAATAATCAATCAGTCTGAAGATAGACAGCAATGACACCAGAATATACGTTTGCAAGTAGATCGAAACTCTAACTCAAATCTTTAAAATCTTCAGAAATATCAGCAAACTCGGTAGCTTGGTGAAAAGACAGATCTAGGCATATCTATGAATAAGTGGGTGATGATGTTAAAATGACCTCTGATGAAAAACGTTGGATCGACAATCGCCCCGACTCAGGGGAAATAGATAAACACCATACTATTGAGGCAAATCAATTAATCGGTGCTATGGATATGTTGAAGCGCGATCGCTTCGAGTTACTGAGCGCATATCTGGACGGGGAAGTTACCGCTGCCGAAAGGCGAGAGGTAGAGACATGGCTAGAACACGATCCAGAAACCAAGCGGCTGTACGAGCGCTTGCTTAACCTCCGTCAAGGAATTGGAACGCTGCCAGTACCGACACAAGAACCTGTAGAACAAACTATTCAACAGGTCTATCAAAGGATACACCGTCGATCGCAACGGCAGGCAATCGTGTGGGGTGGTACTGCCATTGCAGCTGTGTTTGTAGGCGCGATCGCTACCTTACCAAACTCACCAATCGCACAACTTGCCCGACTCTCCAAAATTGAGCCACTTATGGTCGCTATCAACGACCCAGTGGTAGAAATCCCCAAGATCGTGATTCCTTCACCAAATGGTGAAAGACAAAATCAAAATAATCGACCAATAGAGCCACAACAACATCCACAAAATAAGAATTTTAATTGAAGTGAGTTGTGAGTTGTGAGTGGCTATTGACTGGCGGCTAGCGATCGAAAAGGAATCTAGCCACTAGCCACTGATAACTGGTCACTGGTCACTGGTCACTGGTCACTGATTTGTGACTGCTCCACCAGCCGTCAGGAAGAAGAACGCCACCAAAAGTGCGTGCTTGTTCTAGGGTCATCAAGTACGTCCAAGCTTTACCTAAAGGCGCTAGAGAAGTATCGTAGACTTCTATTTGCTGCCGATAATACTCGTTTTCGGCGATCGCCCTTTGCGGGTCGTAATCCTCTAGCCAGTCAAGCTGCTGTAAAACATCTGGATTGGTAAAAGAAAGCAGAACTCCATAGACTTTGAAACTACCAGGAGTCATGGCTGGATATCCGAAAGGTAGATCGAATAGTTGACCCAAAGCGATCGCTTCTCGTGCTGCCACTACATAATCCGCACAATAACGCTGATAATTTGCCTCGCCAGGTTTGAGCGTACCATATACAAAGACTTTTATGATTTCGTCATTTGTCATCAGAGAACAGGGTGTAGGGTGTGGGGTGTGGGGTGTAATGAGTGGTGCGTGGTGCGTAGGAAGAATTCGGAATTAATGCGTGAATTTTGAATTTTGACTTCCCCATCACCAATTACCCATTACCCATTACCAGTAATTTAAAATATTGAGACAGACACGAACGCATCAATAGGAGTCTCATTCGTGGAGTCCCGTTATAATCCCGCAGCGATCGAGGAAAAGTGGCAAAAAACCTGGGTAGAACAAGGTATAGACAAAACTGAAGAAAACCAAGATAAGCCGAAATTCTACGCCCTATCCATGTTTCCGTATCCATCGGGTAGCCTGCACATGGGTCACGTTCGTAATTATGTGATTACGGATGTAATTGCTCGCCTCAAACGAATGCAAGGGTATCGGGTGCTACACCCTATGGGTTGGGATGCTTTTGGTTTACCCGCAGAAAATGCTGCCATTAAAAATAATATTCCGCCTGCCAAGTGGACTCAACGCAATATCGCCCAAATGCGCGATCAATTAAAGCGGCTGGGTTTGTCAATTGATTGGGATAAAGAACTTGCCACTTGTTCGCCAGATTATTATAAGTGGACGCAATGGATCTTCTTACAATTCTTGCAAGCTGGACTTGCTTACCAAAAAGAAGCAGCCGTTAACTGGGACCCCGTTGACCAAACAGTATTGGCAAACGAACAAGTTGATAGTGAAGGGCGTTCTTGGCGCAGCGGGGCAAAAGTTGAGAAAAAATTACTCAAACAGTGGTTCTTAAAGATTACCGACTACGCCGAAGAATTGCTGCAAGACCTCGACCAATTGATAGGCTGGCCCGAAAGAGTCAAGCTGATGCAGGCTAACTGGATTGGGAAATCTACAGGGGCATATTTAGAATTTCCCATAGTTGGTAGTTCGGAGAAAATCGGCGTTTTTACCACTCGTCCCGATACGGTTTACGGCGTTACCTATGTTGTTCTTGCGCCGGAACACCCTTTGACTCGTCAGGTGACAACGCCAGACAGAAAAGCCGCAGTAGAAGCATTTATCCAAGAGGTTGCAGCCGAAAGCGAATTAGAACGCACGGCTGAGGATAAACCCAAACGCGGAATTCCTACAGGTGGAATGGCAATTAACCCGTTTACAGGTGCAGAAATTCCGATTTGGATTGCTGACTACGTATTGTATGAATACGGTACTGGGGCAGTCATGGGAGTTCCCGCCCACGACACCAGAGATTTTCAGTTTGCTCAAGGTAATAATCTGCCGATTCAGGTTGTCATTGTGCCACCCAACAATGATGTAGAAATGTTACGTGTAACACCTCTACAAGAAGCATATACGGAACCAGGAATTATGGTGAATTCTGGTTCTTTTGATGGCACAGATTCAGTAAAAGGCAAACAAGCGGTCATTGAATACGCCGAGAAACAAGGCTGGGGTAAAGCCAGAATTCAATATCGCCTCCGAGATTGGCTGATTTCTCGTCAGAGATATTGGGGCGCACCCATTCCTGTCGTTCATTGTCCTAACTGCGGTATCGTACCCGTACCAGAAGCAGATTTACCCGTAAGGTTGCCAGAAGATATAGAATTTACGGGTCGCGGTGGTTCGCCCTTAGCGCAGTTGTCAAGCTGGGTTAACGTACCTTGTCCTACTTGTGGCACGCCTGCGAAACGAGAGACAGACACGATGGATACATTTATCGATTCGTCATGGTATTTCTTGCGCTTTCCCGATGCTACAAATGACAAACTGGTCTTCGATTCAGCACGAGTCAATGACTGGATGCCCGTAGATCAATATGTCGGAGGAATCGAACACGCGATTTTACACTTATTGTATTCGCGGTTCTTTACCAAAGTCTTGCGCGATCGCCCAAAGGGAGGTACCGAAGGCGATCGCAATTTACTCAACTTTGACGAACCTTTCCAACGCCTGTTAACCCAGGGTATGGTACAGGGATTAACTTACATGAATCCCAACAAGGCAGACAAAGATAAATGGGTTCCCACCTCAATTGTCAATGCCGACGATCCTCGCGATCCGCAAACGGGCGAACCGCTAAAACTTGTTTACGCTACCATGTCCAAATCTAAGGGTAATGGTGTTGCTCCAGAAGAGGTGATAGCCAAGTATGGGGTAGACACCGCTAGAATGTTTATTTTGTTTAAAGCACCCCCAGAGAAAGATTTGGAGTGGGACGAAGCAGATGTTCAAGGGCAATTTCGCTTTTTGAATCGGGTATGGCAATTAGTCACCGAGTTTGCCCAACAACCAACAGTAAAAGAAACATCCATCAAAAATCCAAAATCAAAAATTGAAAAAGATTTGCGACGGGCGATTCATACGGCAATTCAAGCAATTACCGAAGATTTAGAAGGCGAATACCAATTTAATACAGCCGTCTCTGAATTAATGAAACTCAGTAATGCCCTGGCTGATGCAACGTGCAAAGATTCTCCAGTGTATGCGGAAGGAATTAAAACATTAATTCTCTTGTTGGCTCCATTTGCGCCTCACATTGCCGATGAATTATGGCACGCGATCGCAAACCAGGAATCGGTTCACAAACAGTCGTGGTTGAAAGCCGATCCAGATGCTTTGGTAGCAGATGAAATGACATTAGTAATTCAGATTAATGGTAAAACTAGAGGCACAATTCAAGTTCCCGCTCAAGCCGATCGACAAATGCAAGAAAAGCTAGCACGAGAATCGGAACCCGCGCAGCGATATGTTGAAGGCAAGGAAATTAAAAAGGTCATCGTCGTACCTGGAAAACTAGTGAATTTTGCGATCGGATAATTGATAATTGCCGAGCGAGCTTTTGTAGGTGGGCATTGCCCACCTTTTTGATTTTAAATATATATACAATTAAATATACGGAAATGAATCGCTAAATTCATTGCAGTAAAAAATGAAAAATTACTTTTATCCTCCTTTACCTAATACTTGTTTGATTAACTTTGCTCAAGTTATTGCTCCAGTTGTTATCCCCTATTTTTTTCAATTTGAATTACGTATCGATCGCGAATCCATCGAAAAAATTCAGGCTTTAAACGAGCGAAGATTACTTTTATTGCCAAATCATCCCACATTTCAAGATCCAATTGCAATTTTTGCCCTTTCTGGTAAGGTAAACCAAAAATTTTACTACTTATCAGCATATGAATTATTTCAAGGATTTATGACTGGGATTTTTCAAAGATTAGGAGTCTATTCTATCCGGCGTGGTTTAGTCGATCGCCCCAGTATTGCAAAAACAATAGACATATTAATTCAACCGAATTGTCGTTTAGTCATATTTCCAGAAGGAGGATGCTCTTTTCAAAACGATACGGTTATGCCTTTCCGCGCTGGTGCTATCCAAATTGCTTTTCAAGCTATGAGTAAGCTAGCTAAGCAAGGAGAAATACCCGATCTATATGCTCTACCAGTTAGTATTAAATACCGCTATACACAAGATATGCAGAGAGTTATTCGTCAAACTCTCAACCGTTTAGAACAAGCATTAAGTATAGAATCTAGTCTCAAAGATTACGATCGCCTGCAAGCGATCGCACAACATGTTTTAGTCCGTATGGAACGAGAATATGAGATTTATTCACCTACTAAAGACGAACTAACCTGGAACGATCGCATTTCTCTGCTACGGATGCATATTTTAGAATCCTGCGAACAACAGCTAGGCATTTCTTCTAATCCTAAAGAACCAGTGCGAGAACGAACCTATAGAGTTGAATATGTACTAAAAACTCAAGTAGACACACTAGAGTCAGAAGCAACAGCAGAAACCGAAACTGCAACAGGCGATCGCGCTAACAAATATAGTTTAATTGAAAAATCAATTAAACGCTTGTTAAACTTTGATGCGATTTACGATGGCTACGTAGCTGAAAATCCTACACCAGAAAGATTTTTAGACACCCTCACTCGCCTAGAACGAGAAGTATTTGATATCGATAAACCCCCAGCTAAAGGATATCGTCACGCCAGAATTAAAATTGGAGAGCCGATTAATCTTAAAGATTTCTTTACCGAATATCAACGCGATCGTGCTAACACTGTGAATACTGTTACGCTCAAAGTTCAACAAATAGTACAGCAGAATCTTGATTTGTTAAATGGTAATTGGTAATTGGTAGTTAGTAGTTGGTAGTTGGTGATAGATGTATATCGTTGAGTTTTCTCGCTCGTTCGGTATAGTTATGGCTAATTACTTAAAATCTAATATAGTATCAATTATGTCAGCGAGGATGACATTCGCTAGTTGAGCGTGATAAGATTTACACATAAGTTAAACATTCATTCCGATGCGAGGAAACAGAAAATACTCTATGCTTTGGTGACAAGATCGAACTAAATATACGGTAAGTGACAGCACCTAAAAGAAACGTATTTCTGTAATTTTACTTGTATGAAATTATTTGGTTAGATTGTATGCAGCTCTAAGCTGCGGCAGAGTAACTATTATTACTTAGTACAAACAATACCTTACATCAACTGAATTAAGGGTATCTACTGGAAAAACTATCTCTTCATGCAAGCGATCGCTTTGGCATGGGAATTTTTCAAATATACATAGCAATTTGTGTTGACTTCAGGCAGATTTCGCGATCGTGCTAGACGGTCGATGGCTATCTTTGACTATCTTCACAGCAGCGTGAGTTGCGTGCATTACAAATGACATTGCTATAGCTGAGCGCGATCGCAATTATATCAACCATATATTTTATTTAGAACAGCAGTATGATCCGAGAAATTAAGTCCGAAAATATATTAATAGCGATGATTGTTTCTCATAAATTTCAAGCACCTGGAATTCATTTTTTTACTCCAGGTGATTTTTCTCAGCAATTAGCTTATATGCGTCATCCTGTTGGAAAAATTATTCCGCCTCACGTCCACAATCCAGTCAAACGGGAAGTGCAGTATACCCAAGAAGTACTTTTGATCAAAAAAGGTAAACTACGAGTAGATTTTTATAATGAGTCTCAGCAATATTTAGAAAGTTATATCCTCGAAGCAGGCGACGTGATTCTTTTAATTGCAGGTGGGCATGGCTTTGAAGTATTAGAAGAAATCGAAATGTTTGAAGTCAAACAAGGACCCTACGTAGGCGATCTAGATAAAACTCGATTTGTCGGAATTCAAACAGAACAAGCTCAGCTAGCTGACGATCGCTTACTCCTTGTTAATAATCAGTAACAAATGACAAATGACGAATGACAAACATATGCTTGATTATATTCCTGTCAACGAACCACTATTAGATGGTAATGAAAAAAAGTATCTGAATCAATGTATTGATACTGGTTGGATTTCTTCAGAAGGACCATTTATTAAACAATTTGAAGAACAATTTGCGGCAAGAGTAGGACGTAAATATGGCATTGCTGTTAGTAATGGCTCCGTAGCTTTGGACGCTGCTGTATTAGCACTAGGTATTGGTGCGGGTGATGAAGTCATTCTACCTACTTTCACGATTATTTCCTGCGCGGCAGCAATTGTTCGTGCTGGTGCTATACCCGTTGTTGTAGATTGCGATTCTCATACCTGGAATATGGATGTGAGCCAGATTGAGGCTAAAATCACACCCAAAACCAAAGCAATCATGGTGGTTCATATTTATGGATTACCTGTAGATATGGAGCCAATACTTGCTTTAGCGGCAAAGTATAAGTTGCAAATTATCGAAGATGCAGCCGAGATGCACGGACAAACTTATAAAAATCGTCCCTGCGGTAGTTTTGGTAATATTAGTACCGTTAGTTTTTATCCGAACAAACACATTACTACAGGCGAAGGTGGGATGATTCTCACCGATGACGATCGCCTAGCTGAACGTTGTTGTTCTCTACGAAATCTATGTTTTCAACCCCAGCAGCGTTTCATCCATGAAGAACTCGGCTGGAACCTGCGGATGAGTAACATTCAAGCTGCTTTGGGTGTAGCGCAACTCGAAAGATTGGACGAATTCATTGCTCGTAAACGGCGGATGGGACAACGTTACACCGAGCTATTGTCAGATGTACCTGGCTTACAATTGCCAATCCCCCAGACTGACTATGCCGATAATATTTACTGGGTCTATGCATTAGTCCTAAAAGATGAAGTTCCATTTGATGCTAAAGAGGCAATGAGGCGCTTGCACCATCATCAAGTTGGTAGCCGTCCCTTCTTTTGGTCTATGCACGAACAACCTGTTTTTCACAAAATGGGATTGTTTGCTAAAGAGTCGCATCCAGTATCAGAAAATATCGCTCGGCGCGGCTTCTACATTCCTAGTGGTATAGCTTTAACTGACAAACAGATGGAACGAGTCGTCGAGGTCGTCAAAGAAGTTTTGCGATCGCCATAATTTTTGCCAAATTAATTAGATAGTAGGGTGGGCATTGCCTACCCTATATTTGATTTTCATTTACAGCATTTCTTGCGTTATAGGAGATTAAATGAGGGTTGGAATTTTTTTATCAAATTTTACTCCTCAAATTGGGGGAGGCTTTACGTTTGAAAACGAAGTATTTCGAGCGATCGCTGAATTTGGTGGGGCAAGCGGTCATACTTTTATTGTATATAGCTGGGACAAAAAATTATCTCAAGCACCTTTATTAGGACAACATATTGAATATAGATCGCTGCATCACAGCGTCAAAAAACTATTACTGTCTCAACCGCTAAAACTTATCAAAGAACTATTTAAAAGACTACGGCAATCAAAAAACCTACTCGAACTTAACAGCGTATTTAAAGACGTAATTTTAGTCGCGATATTGGGTAAAGAAGTCGATCTAGTTTGGTATTTAGAACCAAGTACTCGCACAGTCGAAATTCCTTACATTACTACACTTTGGGATCTACAACATCGCGTACAGCCGTGCTTTCCTGAACTCAGTACCCAAGGACAATGGGACGAGCGAGAACAGTTTTACGCAAAAGTACTGAGATGTGCTTCCATTATCGTGACTGGTACAGAGGCAGGTAGAGCCGAAGTCGAACGATTTTATCAAGTGCCATCTGACCGAATTAAGATCTTGCCTTTTCCCACACCTGAATGGGCGTTAAATGCTCCGCATAACGACGATCGCTACATACTAGAAAAGTACAATATACCGGAAAATTACCTATTTTATCCCGCACAGTTTTGGGCGCACAAAAACCATGTTGCCTTGTTGATGGCGGTTAAATGGCTGCGATCGCAATACAATTTAATTTTTCCCGTAGTATTTGTTGGTTCGGAAAAGGGCAACAAGCAATATATTCAGCAAGTTGTTGCCGATCTCGACTTATCGAGCCAAGTTCACTTTTTAGGGTTTGTACCGCAAGCTGATATAGTTCCCCTGTATCGCCATGCATTTGCTCTAGCTTTCATGTCTTTTTGCGGACCTGATAACATACCTCCTTTGGAAGCATTTGCTTTAGGTTGTCCGGTTGTGGCTGCCAACGTGTCAGGTGCTTTAGAGCAGCTGGGAAATGCCGCTTTACTAGTCGATCAGCGAGACGAACGGCAGGTTGCTTTGGCGATTAAGTCACTCTACGATGACCCAATTTTGCGACAAACGTTGGTACAACGAGGGTTAGCACGAGCGGCAAAATGGACGGGACAAGATTACGTCAAAGCTGGATTTGAAATGATTACTGAATTTGAATCGCTGCGGCGTTGTTGGAGTCAATACGGTTGAGTTAAAAGCGCTCGATCCTCAAAGATCCCCCCTAGCCCCCCTTGTTAAGGGGGGTTGGAGGGGATCTTCTTATCTGAACTGTATTGCTGTTGGAGTAGCGTAAAACCTTACAATCGCTGAAGCAGGTAGGAGGCACGCAGAAAAGTTATTCTTCACTTACGTATGTAGGGGCGTGCAATAGATGTTGTACGCCCCTACGTATATATGAAGCTCATCCTGTGGATCTACTGATAGTAACTGCGATCGCTCCGTAAACCAAAAGTTAATTCCGTGAAACCACGCATGGGGATACGGAAAAAGGCGGCTAAACTTCGTTTGAAGTTGAGTTAGTTCAGGCTAACTTTTAACTTCTTCTAGATAGACAACTTATCTGAAAAATTAGGCTCATTTCATCAGTAAATTATGCCTCAAAGGTGTGTGAGGAGTTACTAACTCAAGGTAATTCCTGCGGATACGTCTGTCTTGAAGTTGGTAACTTTCTCTAGGTCATTGAGCTACTTGTAATGTGTATTATTAAAGCTGCTACAACCACTATTCTCTTAGCGACTCTTGCTTGTTGCGAGTTGAGCTACAAAGCCAATGCCAATCCTAGACCAATCGCCCAAAAACAGTTAGGCGATCGCGCTATGGCAGTGCAGCAAAATAGGGCAACTGCATTAGAACAGGTGTTGCATAATCAAAAGTTTAAAGCCTCCGATTTAGCGCAAGCATCGACTTTAAATGATATTCAGGGTAGCTGGGCGCAGAGCTTTATTGCCGGATTAGTCTCGCGAGGTATTATTCAAGGTTTTCCCGATGGTAGTTTTCGCCCAGACGAACCAGTAACTCGCGCTCAGTTTGCCGCAATTGTCAGTAAAGCATTTCCACAACAATCTAACCGCAACGCGATCGCTTTCGTAGATGTACCGGAATATTACTGGGCAAAGGATGTAATTCAGACAGCTTACCAAACAGGTTTTCTGGCTGGATATCCCAACAACACTTTTTTACCGGAGCAAAACATTCCCCGCGTCCAAGTGTTGGTAGCTCTAGCCAACGGACTGAACTTGACTGCAAAAGCAGAATCTTCCACCCTGCTCGATACTTCATATCAAGACGCAGCAGAAATTCCCGACTTTGCCCGTAGTCCAGTAACAGCGGCAACAGCAAATCGCTTGGTCGTAAACTATCCCAGTAAAGATGTATTGCGTCCAAATCAAACGGCAACCCGTGCAGATGTCGCAGCATTTATCTACCAAGCTTTAGCTAGCCAGGGTGAAATGCCGCAACTGAGAGCTGAAGATCCGGCATCTGAATATATCGTTGGTTTGCAGCCAGCAACTCCAGCAGCATCCGCACCAGAACCACAGCCACTGACACCCGAGCAAGTCGCAAAACTGCGTCAGCAGTATCGCATCGAAGCGACACCGTTAACAGCTTTGATCAGACCGTCAGTACCAGGTGGCGGATCGAGTGTTGGTTCGCCCACGGCATTTGGTGCGGGTTGGGGTAGTGCCTTCTTCGGTACGAGCTTTCAAGGTAGAGCGCGCGATACTAGCAAATCAGATGGAGCGGCTTCATTTGGATTTGGTTTAGGCGATGCAAGTAGAGCTGTCGGTCTAGAAATTGCGGCTACAACTGTCGATCTGTATGGAAATACTTTCGGGGATGGGACTATTAGTTTCAAACTACATCGCCTCCTACCAGCAAACTTTGGAATTGCAGTTGGGGTAGAAAATGCAATTATTTGGGGCGAGACTGACGGTGGTAGCAGTCTTTACGGCGTAGTCAGTAAAGTTTTCAGTCTCACAGAGGATGCAGCAAAGCCTTTTAGTAAGATTACGACCTCAGTAGGTCTAGGTGGTGGTCGCTTCCGTTCCGAAGAGGACGTAGAAGATGGTAACGATACGGTTAATGTTTTTGGCAGCATGGGCTTGCAAGCAACTGAACAACTTTCCCTCATCGCAGACTGGACGGGTCAAGATCTGAACTTAGGTGTATCTGTCGTACCGTTCCGAAGTCTACCTATAGTCATTACTCCATCTCTTGCCGATGTCACTGGCAATGCTGGTGATGGTGTCCGATTTGTTCTTGGTGTCGGTTATGTCGGTCGTTTTTAAGTCGTGACGAAGGGAATCAAAATCATGAATGTTCAACGCCAGCTCTGTATTAGTTTAGCTTTAGGGTCGTTTCTGCTAGTTGGTTCGTTACCCGCTCTAGCTCAGAAGAACAACCAGTCAGATGTCACAGGCTTTATTATCACTACTGGTGATATTGTTAGTGGTGCTTTTGTTCCTGGGAGGAATGGCGGTTTTAATCCTGCTGCTCAAGTTGCGATCGATCGGGCTGCTGCTGCGCTTAACGGTTTACTGGCAAAAGGAGCGATCGCTGGTATTCCCCAAGAGACGCAGCAAGCACTAGCAAGCATACTGACTGAAACTGGAAATCCTACCTTGGCTGTCACTCAATTCCAAAACACTTTAGTTGCGGCAGGCGCAGATTCAAAATTAGCGGCAGGGTTTGTCAAAAGTTTGCAAGGGCTAACTGCTGGAAATGTCATTTCTCCAGGTAAATTAGTAGGGGCTATAGAAGCCTACAATGCTTTAGTTAATAGTGGGAATGGAAACTTTTTGCAAGTTGCTGCGCCACAATTGCAAGCGGTAAAAGCAGCCCTATTACAACTAGCAGAAGCTTTGACGAAAGCTAATTCTCCAAAAGCTAATGCCCGCCCCTAGTTTTTTAGAGAACAACTTCAGAAGTTGCGATCGAAAAGAACATCAATCGTTTATGGGTAGGCTTCTAGCCTGCCTTTCATACAAGCTTACATTAAACATTTACTAAGTAATTACTCTGACTACTTGTGACAAACCACGGTCAATCTGAATTAATTATTGCAGCTGGTAGAACAGAACACCAGTACTGGAAAGATTTATGGCGCTACCGCGAGTTATTTTACTTTTTGGCTTGGCGAGACATTTTAGTGCGTTACAAGCAGACTGCGATTGGTATTGCGTGGGCATTAGTACGCCCATTTTTAACCATGATTGTCTTTACAGTCGTATTTGGCAAACTCGCAAAACTACCTGCTGAGGGCGCACCATATCCAATTATGGTGTTTGCAGCTATGTTACCTTGGCAATTTTTTGCTAGCGCTCTTGCAGAATGTAGCAATAGTCTTATTTCTAATGCTAATTTGATTTCCAAGGTTTACTTCCCCCGTTTAATTGTGCCTGCTAGTGCAGTTGTTGTCAGTTTTGTAGATTTTCTAGTTTCAGGCATGATTTTGTTAGGTCTGATGGCATGGTATAACTTTATTCCTTCCTGGCGAATTTTAACACTGCCATTATTTATGGCGATCGCTTTTGTCGCTGCTATCGGCGGCGGATTATGGCTATCAGCATTGAATGTTAAATACCGCGATTTTCGCTTTATCGTGCCGTTCATCGTTCAGTTCGGTTTGTATATTTCTCCGGTTGGATTTAGTAGCAGTATCGTACCCGAACAATGGCGTTTGGTTTATTCACTTAACCCAATGGTGGGTGTTATTGATGGTTTTCGTTGGGCAATTCTTGGTGGAGAAACTCAACTCTATTGGCAAGGATTCATGTTGTCTGTCGGATTAGTCGTTTTACTATTTGCTAGTAGCATTTGGTATTTTCGCAAGGTAGAGCGATCGTTTGCAGACGTAATTTAAGTCAGAATTTTAAAGTATGTCAGATTCAGTAATTCGCGTCGAAAATCTAAGCAAGAAATACATTCTCGGTCATCAAAAGCAAGAACGTTACACCACACTCAGAGATACGCTGACCGAGCAAGCTAAAGCTTTTCAAAGTCGCTTTTTAAAACCTCGCGATCGCCGCACTTATAATCCAACTCGCGAAGAATTTTGGGCATTAAAAGACGTTTCTTTTGAGATTAAACAAGGTGAGGCTATTGGTGTCATCGGACGCAATGGTGCAGGAAAATCGACACTATTAAAACTTTTGAGTCGTATTACTGAACCTACTAGAGGAAATATAATTGCTAAAGGGCGAGTAGCAAGCTTGCTAGAAGTAGGAACGGGATTTCACCCCGAACTAACTGGACGAGAAAATATTTATCTCAACGGTTCTATTTTAGGCATGAGTAGAGCCGAGATTAAGAAAAAGTTTGATGAAATTGTTGCCTTTGCTGAAATTGAAAAGTTTTTAGATACTCCTGTCAAGCGTTATTCTTCTGGAATGTACGTTCGCCTTGCTTTCTCTGTTGCTGCTCACTTGGAACCAGAAATTTTGATTGTGGATGAAGTTTTAGCAGTGGGCGATTCAGCATTTCAAAAGAAATGTTTGGGGAAGATGGGTGATGTATCAAATAAAGAAGGACGCACAGTTTTATTCGTCAGCCATAGTATGCAAGCTATTGCCCAACTAACTAAGCGTTGCATATTGCTTTCCAAAGGAAATATTCAATTTGACGGTCATACTAGTAAAGCGGTGCAGTTATATATTGCTGAATCGAAATGCTTGGATGAGCAACCTGCACGTTACGAAGCTCCGGCAGGCAAAACTGGTAACCACATAGCTTGGGCGCGGGTACATACATCTGAAGAGCAAGGAGTTCACTGCTGGGGAAAACCAATTGTATTTGAGTTTGCGTTCAATATAACTCAACCTCATGAAAGTCTATGCTTTTCTTTCCAAGTACTTAATGAATTTCAACAACCAATTTGTATTTTTTGGAATTTTAATGACCAATTACCTTTTCGTCGAGAAGCAGGATTATTTATTATCCGATGCAAAGTTTCAAAATTTAGACTATACATGGGTTCGTTCACTTTAAGAACATGGTTTGCCGAGCGGCGTAGTAGTACTTTGTTAGAAAATCTCACTAATATTTGTCCATTTGAAGTCACAATGCACAGTATTGAGCGACAAGATTATCCGTGGCAACAGGATGAATGCACTTACTTAGAAGATGCCGTTTGGCAAGTTGTGGAAACGCCATTAGAAATCTTCTCTAACTCATAAATTTAATATTATTTTTAGTCTATAAGTTATGAAGAACGATGGCAATAAATGATGATGTCAAGTTAGGCAATCGAGTTAAGATTTTTCATCCTCATCTCGTAAATCTTTATGGTTGTGCAATTGATGATGAAACTAAAATTGGTTCCTTTGTTGAAATTCAAAAAAACGTCGTAGTTGGGACTAGGTGTAAAATCTCATCTCATACTTTTATTTGCGAAGGTGTTATTTTAGAAGCCGAAGTGTTTGTTGGTCATGGCGTTATGTTTACTAACGATCTTTATCCACAGGCAACTAATGAAGATGGAAGTTTGCAAACTGAAAATGATTGGTGTGTAGTCAAAACTTTGGTAAAGTGCGGTGCTTCTATTGGTAGTAATGCCACTATTCTTGCAGGAGTAACAATTGGAAAAAAAGCCATAGTTGGAGCTGGAGCGGTAGTAACTCACGACGTTCCCGACTATACAATTGTGGCAGGAGTTCCTGCCCGTGTCATTAACGATGTGCGTGAATGCAAGCAAATGCAGCAGATTTCGCGATCGCTAAATAGCTAAATATTAATAACTAATTATTGTTTGAGAGGCTGTGATGCAAGATCTAATCAATATAGGTGTCATAGGCTATGGTTACTGGGGTCCTAACTTGGTGAGAAATTTCTCTGAAATCCCAGGAGCGCAGGTAAGAACTGTGAGTGATTTTAAACCAGAATTGCTGGCAAAAGCGCAGACACGGTATCCTACCTTGAAAGTCACGACCGATTATCGAGACATATTAAAAGATCCAAAGATCGATGCCGTGGCGATCGCCACACCAGTTTCCACGCACTTCGATTTAGCTCTAGCAGCATTGCAAGCTGGCAAGCACGTCCTGGTAGAGAAACCGATGACGACCTCCTCCGAACAGGCAATGAGGTTAATTGAGAAAGCTCAACGGCGCAACCTAGTGTTGATGGTAGATCACACCTTTGTTTACACGGGTGCTGTTCGCAAGATGCACGATCTAATTACGACTAAGGTTGTAGGCGATATTTATTACTACGATTCGGTGCGCGTTAACCTGGGACTGTTTCAGCATGACGTGAACGTATTGTGGGATCTGGCAGTTCACGACCTTTCGATTATGGACTATCTACTGCCATACAAACCTTATGCTGTCTCTGCCACAGGGATCAGCCACGTCCCCAGAGAACCAGAAAATATTGCCTACTTAACGTTATTTTTTGAAAACAACTTAATGGCTCATCTCCACGTCAATTGGTTAGCACCAGTCAAAGTTCGCCGTACGTTAATTGGTGGTAGTCAGCGCATGATTGTCTACGATGACTTAGAACCGAGCGAGAAGGTGAAGATTTACGACAAGGGAATTACCCTCAATAGCAACTCTGCCGAAAGCGTATATCAAATGCTCATTGGCTACCGTGCAGGAGATATGTGGGCTCCGCACCTGGATATGACAGAGGCAATACGGACAGAAGGACTGCACTTTATTGATTGTATTCAGCAAGGCGATCGCCCGATCTCTGATGGGGAAGCAGGATTGCGAGTCGTGAAAATTCTGGAGGCTGCTACTCAGTCCATCAAGCGGCAAGGGCGATTAATTGAATTAAACACAACGGAGGTAGCAGTATGATTCCATTTGTAGACCTAAAAGCACAGTACTTGAGCATTAAAGACGAAATCGATACGGCTGTCATCAAAGCTCTAGAAAGTACGCAATTTGTGCTAGGCAGCGAAGTTGTTGCTCTCGAAGAAGAATTCGCTCATTACTGTAATGCCGATTCTGGCATTGCTGTCAATACAGGCACTAGCGCTCTCCACCTAGCATTATTAGCCGCTGGAATTGGTGCGGGTGACGAAGTAATTACCGTGCCTTTTACTTTCGTTGCTACCACAGCCGCCATTTGTTACACCGGTGCTAAACCTGTCTTTGTCGATATCGATCCCGTGTCGTACACGATGGACGTAACCCAGATTGAAGCAGCAATCACCGAGCGCACCAAAGCGATCCTACCAGTGCATCTGTACGGTCAACCAGCCGACATGGAACCGATACTGGAAATTGCTCGCCGTCACGGTCTCGTTGTGATTGAAGATGCGGCACAGGCACACAGAGCCGAGTACAAAGGGCAGCGAGTTGGTAGTCTTGGCGACATCGGTTGTTTCAGCTTCTATCCTGGGAAAAACTTAGGGGCGTGTGGTGAAGGTGGTATGGTCGTCACCAGCAATCCCGAATACGAGCGCAAAATGCGGATGCTGCGCGATTGGGGGCAAGAACGCAAGTATCATCACGTCTTTAAGGGATACAACTACCGCATGGATGGCATCCAGGGAGCGATCTTGCGGGTGAAGTTACGCCATTTAGACAAATGGACAGAGGCACGCAGAGCGCACGCCGCACGATATGACAAACCGCTAGCAAATGCAGGTGTGAAAACTCCGACGGCGATGCCTTACAGCCATCACGTTTACCATGTCTATGCCGTGCGATCGCAGCAGCGGGACACTTTACAACAAAAGCTGCAAGAGAAAGGGATTCAAACAGGCATTCACTATCCCATTCCGGTACACTTACAACCAGCTTATGCCGACTTGGGCGATCGAGCTGGCGCGTTTCCTCACTCAGAAGCGGCATCAAAGGAAGTGTTGTCATTACCAATGTATGCAGAATTGAGCGCAGATTCACAAACCCAAATTATCAATGCGGTGATTGCTGAATATGTCTGATACTTTTTTCTTAAAATTTCTCGGTCACGCTGGTATTTTCCTCAAAGCTGATGGTGTGACTTTGTTGTGCGATCCTTGGATGAGCGAAAGCGGTGCTTTCTTGCATAGTTGGCATCAATACCCACCGAATGATTTTCTCGAACGACAAGACTTATACGATGCAGATTATTTGTATATCAGCCACGATCATGACGATCACTTCGACCGAAATTTTCTGAAAGACTTTCCCAAGCATAAAGTCACTGTCATTATTGCGGAATTTTTGTCAGATACCTTTGCTAGAGAAATTGCCAAGCTTGGTTTTACCCGCATATTGCAACTCAAAGATTGGGAATCATATCATCTGGCTGAAAACTTCAGCGTCGCTGTTGTTAAAGACGAGTCACTTTACAAGATAGATTCTGCATTACTGATTGAAGTTGGTAATACGAAGATCTTGCACAAAAATGACTGCCATATTCCAGATGAAGATATTCCTAAATATAGGAAATTAGAGATAGATTTCCTCTTTGCCCAGTTTTCGGGAGCAATGTGGTATCCAGCAACTTATGCATATGAAGCTAAAAAACAACAACGAATAGCAGCAAAACTTAAACAAGATATGTTAAATAGTTTTGTTGACTTTGCTAATAATATTTGTGCTAAACATGTTTTTCATTATGCTGGACCTCCTGCCTTTTTGGAAGATGAGCTGTTCCACTTAAATTTTCAGGAAAATAGCATTTTTCCCGATCAGTGGGATGTGTACGAAGAGCTTGCTCAACAAATAAGTGGGAATTTAAGTCTACTTTTGCCTGGGGATATTGTACAATTATCATCTGCTAGACAACTAGAAATTACCCGCCAGTTTAGCTCGCTTGAACTTTCGCAAAAAGCGTTAGTGTTAGATAATTACAAGCAGAAAAGAGCCGCTGTTATTCAGTCCTATCTAAGTAGTTTACCTCAACCTGGTAAAGAATTTTTGCAGGAATTTATCGTCCATATTCAGCAGTTGTTCTCTGCTAGCATTTACCTAACTGAGAAGGTCAACGCTCTCGTAAAATTTACGCTGACTGGTGTGAATGGTGGCTCTGTGTATGTTGAAACACGCGATCGCGTGTTTGCAATTATGCGCTCGTGTACGGAAACGCCAAACTATGAGTTTACTATAGACACTGCGATCGCCAATCTACTAGTAGAAGGTAAAGAGCATTGGGAAAGTTTGTTCTTAAGTATGAGGTTCAAAGCAAAACGCCGACCAGATGCTTATAACTGGCCCTTGTTTGCAATCTTGCGCTACGGTAACGAACCTAAGCTCATTGCTCAAGTGGAAAAAACACTCCAAGCAGCCGAAAACGAAGAATTTATAGTCAGAGATGGCGAGAAGGAATACCACGTTCAACGCTATTGTCCTCACGCAGGAGCAGATCTTTCTCAGGTCGAGGTTCATAACGATAAGTTAGTGTGTCCGAGACATCGATGGGTATTCGATCTTCGTTGTCAAGGCAAATGTATAGTTGGTGGCAATATGCCTTTGAAAGTTTATCAATCGAGTGAAATAGCTAGTCAGAAAACAGTTGAGGAAGTCAATGTTTGAACTAGATGGAACTAGAACAGTCAAAGCCGTTCATGGCTTGAAAGACTTTCAACCAGATCCTAACTTTGAAATTGGATTAGCAGAATATCTCCTCGATCGATACGGACAAAAAGCATTACTGGAGTTGTACTCGCGCTTTGCGATCGGTGATGGAGATGTTGATGGACTGATGCGGCGAGCAATCTGGCGAGCCGTAGCGCAGCGATTTGGACATGGAGTGCGGATTGAGAGTGGAGCAGGCTTTAAGCATCTCGAAACATTTGAGATTGGCGATCGCGTTTTCATTGGTTCGCAGAGCTACATTCAAGGACGCTTCGATGGTAAATGCGTCATTGGGAACAACGTTTGGATTGGACCGCAAAGCTACTTTGATGCACGTGACTTAACGATTGAAGAGAATGTCGGGTGGGGACCAGGAGCAAAAGTTTTGGGTTCCACTCATACTGGATTACCGATTGACGTTCCGATTATTCAAACTGACCTGGAAATCAAATCGGTCAAAATTGAAGCCGGAGCCGATATTGGTATGAATGCAGTCATTTTGCCTGGGGTAACAGTTGGCAAAGGCAGTATTGTCGGTGCAGGAGCAGTTGTGACTAAGAACGTGCCACCGTTTGCGATCGTTGCTGGCGTTCCCGCTCGTTTTCTCCGCTGGCGTGATGCATACGAACCATCAGAGAACTTGAAAAACTATGCAAATAGTTACGGAGCATAGCAAGGCAGTTGCTGTATTGAGAGTACAATCTGCACCGTTAAAGATATATAGCAGTTCTAAATGATTCGTAAAGCAGGCTTCTAGCCTGCTCCACGTTCATGAATCAAATAGGATTGCTATAGCAAAAGGCAGAAGGCAAAACCTTTCGGACAAAAGATTGCAAGTGTCGAGGAAACGAAAGTGATAGAAACATCGAAGCGGTTGGAATCGACTAGAGAATTAGAGCAAATCACGGTTGAATACCTCAGTCCCACACCCGATAGAGGAGTTGACCAAAAAGTGCTAGATCTCGTCTCAGATTTGGTGATATCTAGGCTTGATGGCGATCGCATTCTAGAATTAGGTGTGGGCGATCGCATCTGGACTCCAAAGTTAATCGACAAATTTGCCGACGTGACGAGTGTAGATGGCTCGTCAGGGTTGCTAGCTGCTATGCAACAAGATCTGGCTAGCAGACTTGATAGTAAGCGTTGGACACCAGTTTGCTCTTTATTTGAAGACTACCAGCCAGATCGAACTTTTGATACTGTTCTAGCAACCTTTGTCCTCGAACATGTAGACGATCCCGGGCTGATTCTCCAGATGGCGAGGCAGAATTGGCTTAAACCAGGGGGTAAATTAGCTGTTGTCGTGCCTCACGCACTCAGTTTACACCGACGTTTGGCTGTGAAGATGGGCTTAGCAACCTATCCAGGAGAATTGGGTGAGACAGACCGACGCATGGGACACAAACATGCTTTTACGTGTTACGAAATGGAAAAACTACTTGTAGGGGCTGGATTTCAGATCGTCGAGCAGAAAGGCATGTTTGCCAAGGTATTACCTAATAGTATGCTTGCTGCCTGTAACGACAAGCAACTACGTGGCTTATTCGAGCTAGGTCTAGATCTTCCAATTGAATACTCAACCACTATTTACTTTTTAGCAGAGGCAAAAAGTAGCTAGCAATTAGAAATCGCGACTACACAGACAAAACCCACCTCTGTGGGTTACAACATAGTTTTCCGTGAGTCCGCACAGGCAGACTTAGCTTGTGTAGCTGCGACTTTTAGTCGCCGAAACTCTATTAGGATTTAGGTTTAACAAATGCAGATTGACAAAGTACTCATTACTGGTGGAGCTGGTTTAGTAGGTTCTCACATTACCGATCTGTTGGTCAAGCAGGGAGTTGCTGAGATTATTATTCTTGATAATTTCACTCGCGGGAATCAAAAAAATTTGAGCTGGGCATTAGAGCGTGGCTCGGTGAAGATTGTTACAGGTGACATTCGCGATCGCCAACTGCTTGCCGATATCATGCAAGGTGTCGATGTCGTCTTTCATCAAGCAGCAATTCGGATTAATCAATGTGCCCAAGAACCACGCTTGGCATTAGAAGTGTTAGCGAATGGTACTTTCAACGTCCTAGAAGCGGCGGTGAATGCTGGAGTCAAAAAGGTAGTCGCCGCCTCCTCAGCTTCAATCTACGGCATGGCAGAGGAGTTCCCCACCACAGAAGCGCACCATCCCTACAACAACCGCACGATTTACGGTGCAGCCAAGACATTTAACGAAGGGCTGTTACGTAGCTTCCATGACATGTACGGGTTGGACTACGTAGCCTTGCGTTACTTCAACGTTTACGGTCCCCGGATGGATATTTATGGCGTTTACACCGAAGTTCTGATTCGCTGGATGGAACGCATAGCCGCAGGTCAATCGCCACTGATTTTTGGTGATGGCAAGCAGACAATGGATTTCGTCTACATCGAAGATATCGCCAGGGCAAATATCTTAGCTGCTAAAGCCGATGTGACGGATGAAGTGTTTAACATTGCTAGCGGTGTAGAAAGCAGTTTGAACGACCTTGCCTACAGTTTGGCTAGAGTGATGGGAGCGGATTTGCCGCCAGAATATGGTGCAGAACGCAAAGTCAACCCCGTACAGCGCCGACTGGCAGACACGAGCAAAGCTAGAGATTTATTGGGTTTTGAGGCACAAGTCTCTCTAGAAGAGGGATTGCGTCGGCTCGTCAAATGGTGGAGCGATGAAAAACAAGCAAAGGAAATATGCCATGTCTGAGCAGATGCAGAATATTCCAATTGCCAAACCTTGGATGGGTGAAGCCGAGGCAGATGCCGCTAAGCGAGCGATTCTGTCCGGTTGGGTGACGCAAGGACCCGAAGTCGCCGCCTTCGAGCAGGAATTTGCAACTTATGTAGGGGCAAAGTCTGCCTGTGCGGTTTCTAATTGCACCACAGCACTGCATCTAGCTTTGTTAGCCGTGGGCGTAAAACCCGGCGATGAGGTAATTACCGTCAGTCATTCCTATATTGCCACTGCCAATAGTATCCGATACTGCGGTGCGCTCCCAGTATTTGTGGATATCGAGCCGCATACTTACAATATCAATCCCACTTTAATCGAAGCAGTGGTGAGCGATCGCACCCGCGCGATTCTGGTCGTCCACCAAATGGGAATGCCTTGCGACCTCAAAGCGATTGTGGAGGTTACGCGGCGCTACAATTTGCCAGTTATTGAAGATGCAGCCTGCGCCATTGGCAGTGAGATTCTCTGGAATGGTGAGTGGGAAAAAATCGGCAAGCCGCACGGCGATATCGCCTGTTTTTCCTTCCATCCCCGTAAGGTAATTACGACCGGTGATGGTGGAATGCTAACCACCAGCAATCCTGAATGGGACAAACAGTTTCGTCTGTGGCGACAACATGGCATGAGTGTTTCTGACACGGTGCGCCACGGTGCGAAACAAGTGATTTTCGAGACTTACCCGATGTTGGGCTACAACTACCGGATGACCGACATTCAAGCGGCAGTGGGACGGGAACAGCTCAAGCGCTTGCCGGAGATTGTCGCACGCCGTCGGTTGTTGGCAGAGCAATATCGAGAAAAGCTGGCGGATGTGCGGGGATTGAAATTACCAACAGAACCAGTTTGGGCGCGGAGTAATTGGCAGGGTTACTGTGTCCGTCTGCCAGAGGAATGCGACCAAAAGCAAGTCATGCAGACGATGCTAGATGCAGGCATTTCCACGCGACGCGGGATTATGTGCGCTCACCGCGAAGCAGCATATCAAATTGAGGCTTGGTCTTGTGGGAGCGATCGCCTCATCGAAAGCGAACAAGCTCAAGATCGGACTCTTGTTTTACCACTTTTCCATCAGATGACTGAGGAGGAGCAGGAGCGGGCGATCGCGGTTTTGACAACTGCTTGTCAGGTTTGAGCATAGCGTCAACTAAAGATTAGTAGGGGATAGCAAAGAGTATTGTATGGAGACAATAGCTAGCGATACACTCAGCCTTTGGCGAGAAGAAGGCAGCCGCCTGATTCCACAAAACTTCGAGGCATTTCGCAGCCTAGTTGCTCAAGCGAGAGACTTTGTCCAAAGGGGTAAATATCACGCAGCAGCAGTGTATGCAGAGATTGCAGCCTTATATGCCACTGAGCAACACTGCGGTCTTTTTGTTAGCCCTGAGCTAGAGCAAATTCTCTTGACAATCGGACGACAAACTATACCGATCGACGTTACTCTGAATAAAAATTTCTCATGCAATAAAGCACCAAGAAACATATTGCATGTTTCCACTGCTGTCATGGGCATTGGCGGACATTCTAGAATGCTTTGGCGCTGGATTGGGCAAGATACCGAGCGTTCCCACTCGCTTGTATTAACGCGGCAGGGACTGCACGAGGTTCCTAAATTTTTGAAGGATGCCGTAAATAATAGCCAGGGTAGAATATACGTGCTAGACAAGAGCATCGGCAACCTTGTCTCTTGGGCGAAAAGACTACGCGAAATTGCTGCATCAGCGGATCTAGTCGTACTGCATATCTGGAGTTACGATGTGATGCCAACGATTGCATTTGCAAGTAGGGATCGATCTCCACCGATTATCTTTGTAGATTACGGCGATCACTGCTTTTGGCAAGGAGTGAGTATCAGCGATGTCGTGGCTAATCTGCGAGAATCTGGTATGCGCTTATCACATGAGCGTCGAGGCATAGCGAGCGATCGCACCGCTATCCTACCGATTATTTTAAATCCCATCCAAAGAATGCTTTCCCGCGCGGAGGCTAAACGACAACTTGGTTTTGCTGAAGACAGCATTGTCTTGCTCTCTATCGCTAGGTCGCTTAAGTACAGAACGATTGATGGGGTTAGCTTTGCGGATGCACACGTCCCATTATTGGAAAAATACGACCGAGCGATTCTAATCGTAATTGGTCCAGTCGATCCCGAGGAATGGTCGGCAGCTATCCAGCGATCGCAGGGGAGAATTAAAGTTTTCGGGCAGCGCGAAGATACTGCCGTATTCTACCAAGCGGCTGATATTTATGTTGATTCATTTCCTTTCGTCTCGATTACATCGCTATTGGAAGCAGGAAGCTATGGTACGCCTCTGGTCAGCCGCTATCCCTACTCTCATGCGTCCAAAATACTGAGTGCTGATGCACCAGGTTTGACTGACAAGCTGATCCTTGCACGCAATCTTCCAGAGTACACGACAGTGCTATCCCGCTTGGTTGAAGATGAAGAATTTCGGCTATCTCTTGGGGAAGCTACTCGACAAACAATTACAGAGAGACACGTGGGGAGTCATTGGCAGTGCTACTTAGAAGATGTGTACTGTCGTGCAACAACTGTGCCTGGGTTAACTGTAACATCACTTCCAACGACAGATCGAATGTTTGTCGGCGAGCCAGATGTTTTTTTGCAAAAAGTTTTTAGCTCAAGAGACATTGAAATTGAAGAAATCATTCAATCTCGCCTGAGACTAATGCCTTTAAAGCAGCGTTTCTATAGTTGGGTTGAACTCGTCAAGCAGCATGGTTTTGGACGACTTAACGTCTTACTACCGGAATGGTTTTACTGGCACTACTACCGCCGCTTACAAAAATGGAGTATTTCAATTAAAAAGCAGCTTTGCCAATATCTTCCCATTCAAATTTCTAAACCCTGAAGATAAAAATTTTTCCTAAATTATGTGGACATATTGGCGTACTCGTAATGGCAGTACTCGGATCAAACTTGCAATTGCCCGTTCTATCCCCTATTTCTTTGAGGATTTACGCGGCGGATTGATTCATCAAGTCAGCAATCTCCTTCGCTTCACTGGCATTCATGCCAACATGAAACGTCTTGGAATGAAACTTGGTATTGTCAAGGCTCCAGAAAATACTATCCCTTATATCTCAGACGAGTCACCAATCCAACAGCTGGCAACTCCAGTGAGCAAACCGATTATTTTTGCTTCCTATTGTATCGATGCTAGTTTCCAAGGCAACTTAAAATTTTGTGGTGGCACTAAAGAACTCAATCTGCTAGTGAAACTGCTGCGTCAAAAAGGCTACGAAGCTTACATGGTTACCTATGACGGTAGCTACGAACCTTGGTTGCTCGATAGTCAACCTCATCTTTCCATAGCTGAATATCAGGAGAAACTTAAGTCGGCTCAGAATGTACGCTGCGTGACTTCCCTTGCAGGTGCTAAAGCTTTCATACAACCCAGCCAGCAGATTTACTTTTGGGATATGGAGCTAGCAATTACCGAGCATCAAGATTTTGCTGCCTTGGCAGAGCTGTATCAAGGCAAACTTAAAGGTGTAGCTACTATTTCCCGCACGATTCAGGCTTGGCACATGGCTCACTTCCAGCGTGCCTGTACCCTTTTGCCTAATTTGATCGATCGCACCCTTTGGTTTCCGACTCCAGAGCAACGGCAACCTCGTCGCATTGGCTACATGGTTGAAGGTTCTCACACAGAAGCCTATCTCACAGTTATACAAGAAGCCATTCGAGCGAAGGGTCTCGACTTAGAATTTCAGCGAATTCAGGGCATTGAAGCAGAGGTTCTTGCTGGGATGCGTTCTTGCGAAGTTTTCCTCAGTATGAATATTGGTAAGGATCTCTTGTGGGGAGAAGGCTGCCCTAGAACTGTAATTGAAACCCTCGCCACTGGATGTATTGTCATTGCGTTTGACATTATCGGCAACCGCGAAACGATCCAAGACAACTTCAATAGTATCCTCGTACCCCGATATCGCCCCGACTTAATGGCAGAAGCACTAGTACGCCTTTATAGTATCCCTGGCGAACTCGATCGCCTTCGCAGCAATGCCCTCACCTTAATGCAAGCGTGCCATACTTTTGAGGCTCGTTGGTCTGCTATCCAAGAATTCTTGCAACTGTAACAGTTAACTACATTCTGAAATCTGGCAAGTTTGTTATTGCAAAGTAAAAGCGATCGCATTCCTCCTTGAGTAAATGCGATCGCTTGAAAGGAAGTTTTGATAGCAGTTTTTAATTGGGTAAAACAAACGGTTTGTAGGGGCGCACAGCCGTGCGCCCCTACAAATGTCACGCACGCAATCGAGAATTACTCTGGATTAGAAAAGCGTGAAACGATAACTGCCCAGATAGGATTTAGTTATTGGGAGTAAAAACAACATCAACCCAGTAGTTACTTGCCTTATATGTTTGGTTGGGGAAACCACTGGAGCCATATTTGTAAACTCCATTGCCGCCGCTGGCTCCATTGACTAGAAAGTGTAACGGTCCATTGTCAGCGCCAGAAACAGCAAAGTAATTCTCATCACTAGAGTAGCGCCCGACATTGGTGTGATAAGAAGCAACATAGACAGTATTGGCGCTAATTGCTACGGGACGATCGAAGTTGACTTGCTGCCAACCTGAAGCAGTTTCGTTGGTAAATGTTGCCGTTGCTAGTTGTTGTCCGCTGCTAGTCCACAACTTACCAGTATGTACGCCCGTATTTCCAGTACTCTTGTAGAATCGAATGCCAGTGATATAGCCGCTGACATCTGTTCTAAACTTAATGCCGAGTTCCACGGCTGCGGTATCGGAGTCGGCTACCACAATAGGCATTGCATTAGAACTCCAAATACTATAAGCAGAAGTCGATGCTGCGGCTGCGGTGGTGAAAGACCAAGTAGAGTTTGTTGCTAAGGCGTTACCTGCTAGGTCTTGTACCCGTGGTTGAGTTGTCCCACCTCTGAGGGTAGCGCGATAGGTTGCACCAGTTGCCAGTAGATTGCTCGGTTGCAGTGTAGCGGTGCGGCTAGCGGCATCGTAGGTGACAGTGGCAGGGACGAGCGCGTTATTGGCATCCTGCAACACAAAGGTATTGGCATTGATCGTCGCCGGGTCGAGTGCTTCGCTGAAAGTTGCAGCGATGCTCGTGCTAGTACTCACATTAGTCGCGCCGTTGCTGGGAGAAACTGCACTAATGCTGGGCGCAGTTGTATCTGTAACTGGTGGAGTGGGATTGGTAGCATTGGTGGCAAAGGTGACATCAACCCAATAGTTGCTGGCGCGATAGGTGTTGATGGGGAAGCCAGTTGTACCGTACTTATAGACTCCATTCCCGCCACTCTCGCCATCGCGCAGAAAATGTAGTGGTGGGCTATCGATGCTACTGGTAAAATAGCCTTCGTTGATGGCGTAACGACCGCTACTGGTGTGGTAGGAGGCGACGTATACGGTGTTGGCGTTAATCGCTACTGGTTGAGAAAAGTTAACTTGTTGCCAACCGCTAGCAGTTTCGTTGCTAAAGGTAGCGGTTGTTAGTAGCTGTCCCGCACTCGTCCAGAGGTTGCCAATGTGCGTCCCGGTATTACCACTGCCTTTGTAGAAGCGGATGCCAGTCACATAACCGTTGACATCGGACTTGAACTTGACTCCTAGTTCTACAGCTTGAGTATCAGAGCTGGCTGCTGTGGTAGGAGTTGCCGTGTCATTCCAGGTACTGCAAGGACAGGTACGTTCTCCAACTGTAACGGTAGTGCTTGCCCCAGAGGTTTCTAGATTGCCGCTATCATCGATCGCACGGCTTTTAATTATTACCGATCCAGTTGCTTGTGGTGTCCAAGTGTAGCTCCAGTTAGCACGACCCGCAGTTGGATGCCATGTCGTACCACCATCAACGGATACCTCAACACCAGCGACAACACCACCAGTATCGCTTGCCGTGCCACTAATCGTGACTGGGCTGCCTGCCTGTACGCTGACAGATGGTAGCGATGAGATTGTTGAAGTAGGTGCGGTGATGTCGGTTGAGGCAGTAGCAGGAACCAATCCAGCCTGCAATGTATTAGGCTGCACGCCCATGTCAGCAAATAAGTTAACTGTCGCCTGCTGCATCCGCACATCTGGAACCGAGCTACCGCGATCGTGATTCCCATCTAAGCCCCAAGACCACTGGACTGTTCCAGCACCAAATACGAGCGCACCACTATTATGTTTATACAGTGTCAGGTGGTGAGTTGCTCTAGCCCGTCCAAACCTAGAGCCATAGTCTTGTAGAACAGGTGCATTGTCAACGGTGGTTGTTGACATCCGAATTAAGCCAGCTGGTCGGAAGCCATTGTCAATATCCTCATCCCATTCATAACCGAGCGTGCGATCGGATAGTGTAGCAGTGCTTCCTGGCGAGAGGGTGGCAACACTTGTATTACGCCAAAAACGCATTTTCCCGTCTGCCTCGGGTACTTTAATAGCAGTCGTCGCCCCGTCATTAACTGTAAAGAGAGTGCCAGTTAAGGCATTTTCAGGACGACCACCATCTGCTGGTGGGCTGAAGCGCGGATCGCGCCAAGTACCAGTCCAGATCCCTGGTTGCGGATCGATTTTCGCGTTGGCTACGGTCTCCTTATAGGCGACTAGAGTGTGATAGGATGTCCCTGACCCATCAATGGCGTTTTCCCAGCGCGTTTTCCAATAGACTTCGTTACCGCTGAAGAAAGCCAAATTCACACCGCGATCGCGAGCGGCTTCCACGTTGGCGCGTTGCCCTGCCGACCAATACTCATCATGACCGACCGATAAGAAGATTTTGTGATTGCGGATTAGGCTGCCGTAGCGATCGCTATCTACTCCAGTGAAGTAGCTGACGTTATATCCGTTAGCTTCCAGCCAGCGAACCATTGGATACTCGGTGGCAAACAGCCAATCCTGACCACCATCAACCACGCGCGTGTTAAATGGGCGATTGTAGCTAACCTTATAGGCTCTACCAACTGGAGATCCGGTATAGAGACTATTGCCACCATAGTTGTTGTAAGCTTGCCAGGTAGTATCGGCAGTCTGAAACAGCAGGTCGGACGTACCAGCGTCATCTCGGACAATAAAAACAATGTGGCTAGCTCCCCCAGTATCAGTGCGCACCAGTTTGGCAAAGTAGATACCCGACACGGCGTTGGTCGGTACAGCCCAGGAAGCAGACACTGCCCAGTTACCGCAATCAACCAGTCCGGTTGCTGTGTCAGTTAAGCAGTTTGGTTGACTCTGAGGGCGATTTAAAACTTGAACGGTCGTGACTTTACGAGCGCCCATGCCACGATAGTAACCCATGCGATAGATGTCGAGGCGATAACTAGTGGCGTTAGTTTTGATTTTGAAGTTAACTGTCTCACCTCGATTAACGCTAATATCGCTGGCAAAGCCTTGAATACTCGTATCGCCAACACCGCTAATATCCCACTCTGTAGAAGGATTACCCGTTAAACAATTTTCCGCCGCGATCGCATTGGTGGGAGCAGCGCAGATATCAGCAGCGATCGCCTTTTGCACTTGCAGATTAGACCCCACATCCAGTCCTAAGACCAGAAACATTGCTGCACTTGCAATTGCAATAAACCTAATCAATCTTTTTTTCATTTAATTTTCTGTTCAAATAGTAGTTGTGGATAGACAATGCCAGGGAACCCTATTCCCTGGCTTTAGATAAAATGCGAATCTTCGTTCGCTATAGAGATTTACTGATTTGGAGTAAACACGACATCGACAAAATAGTTACTCGACCGAAATGTTTGAGAAGGGAAGCCACCATTGCCATACTTGAAAACGCCGTTGCCACCGTTAGCTCCATCACGCAAAGCATGTAATGGTCCGTTGTCTAGCCCAGAATTAGCAAAGTAGTTCAGCGCGAAAGCGTAGTTGCCAGTTGTGGTGTGATAGGAGGCGACGTAGACGGTGTTGGCAGTAATTGGCACTGGTTGGGCAAAGTTGACCTGCTGCCAGCCTGTGGCAGTTTCATTTGTAAATGTTGCTGTTGCTATTTGCTGTCCGCTGCTAGTCCACAAAGTTGCTTTGTGCAAACCCGTGTTACCACTACCCTTGTAGAAGCGGATACCAGTGATGTAGCCATTCGTATTCGACTTGAACTTAACTCCTAGCTCGACAGGATAAGGATCGAAAGTGGCGATTTGTGCAGGAATGGTCGAACTATTCCAAAGACTATAAGAATTAGATGCTGCGGCTGCGGTGGTGAAAGACCAGGTAGAGTTAGTTGCGAGAGCATTGCCAGCCAGGTCTTGTACCCGTGGTTGAGTTGTCCCACCTCTGAGGGTAGCGCGATAGATTGCACCAGTTGCCAGTAGATTGCTCGGTTGCAGTGTGGCGGTGCGGCTAGCGGCATCGTAGGTGACAGTGGCAGGGACGAGCGCGTTATTGGCATCCTGCAACACAAAAGTATTGGCATTTATCGTCGCGGGATCGATGGCTTCGCTAAAGGTAGCGGTGATGCTTGTAGCAGTACTCACATTAGTTGCACCGTTACTGGGAGAAGTTGCACTTATGCTGGGTGGAGTCGTATCTGTAGCACTAGTAGCAAAGGTGACATCAACCCAATAGTTGCTAGCACGATAGGTTTGGTTGGGGAAGCCAGTTGTACCATACTTGTACACCCCATTCCCGCCACTCTCGCCGTCGCGTAAAAAATGTAGGGGTGGATTATCGACGCTAGCAGTAGCAAAATAACCTTCGTTGATGGCATAACGACCGACGCTAGTGTGGTAGGAGGCGACATATACGGTGTTGGCGTTAATCGCTACTGGTTGGGAAAATTTGACTTGTTGCCAACCGCTAGCAGTTTCGTTGCTAAAGGTAGCGGTGGCTAGTAGCTGTCCCGCACTCGTCCAGAGGTTGCCAACGTGCGTCCCAGTATTGCCACTGCCTTTATAGAAGCGGATACCCGTCA